>JBGSOE010000474.1:0-17853 GCA_041739295.1 Thiohalobacterales bacterium
AGGATGTTCAGGCACTACATGAGCAGCCGGAAGGATTTTCATAGTCAGAGGACGAGACGTCGCAACATTCTAGGGAGCCTCTGATTAATTCGCTGAAGCAGCATCTGCCGCGTTGCAGCCGGGCTCAAAATACTCATTTACACCGTGTAAACTCCGTTTGCTACTCGGTGCTACGCACCTCGCCCTTCGGGCCGGCTAGCGCCGTTCTCTCCGCTTCGCTTCGAGTCGCCCGTCCGCGCCTTGCATCTGCTCGCTTGTTCAAATTAATCAGAGGTTACTTAAGACTATCCATATCCGATGTAGGGCGGGTTAGGCGCGTTGTTTGCGCCGTAACCCGCCAAGCGTGCCGTTAGGCACACCTTTACAACGGCGTTGGGCTGCTTCGCAACGCCTGTCGGGTTACGCAAACTGTGCTAACCCGACCTACATTGAACGCCATTCGTCTCTGACCCCCCATTTTAGGACTGATCATTCTTCTGCTTCAACATCCCCGCCGCCTTTCTTCATGCGCTTCCCTTCCGCAGCGCGCTGTTTGCGTACTTCCTTAGGATCTGCAATTAACGGACGGTATATTTCCACCCGGTCACCGTTACGTAATGGCGCATCGAGCTTATTGAGCTTGCCGAAAATACCGACCTGATTGCGCGCCAAATCGATATCCGGATAACGCTCCAGTATTGCGGATTCACGCACCGCCTGCTCAATCGTGGTGCCCGCCGGCACCCGCAGCTTCAGAATCAGCTGATTATCAGGCAGCGCGTAAGCCACTTCCACATCGATCTGTTCAACGTTTTCCATACACCTGAACCGCCCGCTGCTGAAAGGCATCCACCAAAGTATTTGCAATCTGACTGAATACCGGTCCGATCATCATACTAAGCATCCGATTGGCGAATTCAAATTCCAGATCCAAGGACACCTTACAGGCCTTGTCACCCAGAGGATCGAAACGCCAATAGCCTTCGAGTCGTTTGAAGGGACCGTCCACCAAACGTATCTCGATCATTTTGTCGGCCTGTTGCCTATTATGGGTGGTGAAGGATTTCTGCAGACTACCCTTCGCCATTTCGAGACAGGCCTTGAGTTCATCGCCTTCGCGCCATACCACGCGGGCGGAACGACACCAGGGTAAAAAATCCGCATAGGACTCAACGTCGCTGACCAGCGCGAACATTTCGGCTGGCGTATAGGCGACCAGCGCCGATTTGTGGATCGATGTCGTCATCAGAAGCTGTGCAGCAACTACGGCTGACCGGTAGCCCAGGACAGAATACCGGTCACCTGCAGCAGAACCAATATAATGGCCACCGGAGCCAGGTAACGCACTAAGACGCGCCACAATCCATAGGCGAATCCATCGCTCATACCAAGCTCGCTGCGACTCGACTCGGCAGACATCTTCCATACGGCAAATATCGCAATGAACAACCCACCCAGCGGCAACATGATATTCGACGTAACAAAATCAGTCAGATCAAAGAACGTTCTGTTGAACAGCTTGTACTTCGACCAGAGATTAAACGACAACAGCGGACCGATACCGAACAGCCAGATCGCACTGCCTGCCAAGGTAGAGGCCTTTACACGCGTCATACGCTTATTCTCGACCAACCAGGTCACAATCGGCTCCATCAGGGAAATCGACGAGGTCCAGGCCGCGAACACCAGCAGCAGGAAAAACGCGCTGCCGAATACCGCACCGCCCGGCATTTGCCCGAAGGCGATCGGCAACGTCATAAAGATAAGCCCCGGACCACCCTGCGGCTGCAATCCGTAGGCAAACACCAGCGGAAAGATGGCCAGCCCTGCCAGCAGCGCGACTGTTGTATCCATCAACGCGATAATGAACGTCATGCGCGCGATCGAAGCCGTATGCGAAAGGTACGATCCGTAGATCATGATGGCGCCCATGCCCAAGCTCAGGCTGAAAAACGCCTGTCCCATCGCACTCAAGATCACCTTTCCGGTAAGCTTGGAAAAATCCGGTTTGAACAGATAATCGATAGCCTGATCGTAGGCGCCCGTGTTCATGGCGTAACCGACCATCATCAGTAGCAGCAGAAACAACGCCGGCATCAGGAAACGCACCGCCTTTTCCAAACCACTCTTCACGCCACGCGACACCACCACCGTGGTCATCACCATAAACAGGGTATGCCAGGCAAGTAACCGTTCCGGGTCCGCGACCAAGCCGTTGTAGATGGATTGAACACCGTCTGAGGTTGCCCCCGTAAACACCCCGGAGGCGGCGCGGAAGACGTAGGCCAGGGTCCAGCCCGCCACCACACTATAGAAAGAGAGAATCAGAAATCCGGCCGTCATGCCCATCCAGCCGAGATATTGCCACGCAGGCGAACGCCCCTCCTCTTGCGCCAGTGTGCGCATGGTATTGATGGGGCTCTGGCGACCGCGTCGTCCGAGCATGATTTCAGCCATCATGATCGGTACGCCGATGGCCACGACACAGAGGATATACACCAACACGAAGGCGCTACCGCCATTCTCGCCAGTGAGATAGGGAAACCGCCAGATATTACCAAGGCCGACCGCCGAACCTGAGGCCGCCAGGATGAAGGCGAATCGGGAAGACCATTCACCATGAATCGAAGTACGCCGCGTCGCCATAGGGATACCGTTTTCCTTCGTCATTTTGCGGCCATTGTCCGGGAAATCCGCCAGCGCCTCAATACATCGCCCAAATACCCGGCCTTAACAGCCCAGTGTCTCTTTGGCATGGCCGCGATGGAACCGCGCACCGTATAATGCCGGGATGGCAACCAAAAAAACCAAGCAAAACACCGGCAGCAGCACTATCGCCCTCAATAAAAAGGCCCGCCACGACTTCAGCATCGAAGATCGCTTCGAGGCCGGCTTGGTCCTGGAAGGCTGGGAAGTGAAAAGCCTACGTGCTGGCAAGATCCAGTTGGTGGACAGCTACGTCATCATCAAGAACGGCGAGGCCTGGCTGCTGGGTTGTTTGATCAATCCCTTGCTGGCCGCCTCAACCCATATTCATCCAGAGGCCACCCGCACCCGCAAGCTGCTGCTGCACCGCGATGAGTTGAACAAACTCATCGGCGCTGTGGAGCGTAAGGGGTATACGGTCGTCCCGTTGGCCATGTACTGGAAGCATGGCCGCGCCAAACTGGAAATCGGCTTGGCCAAGGGCAAGAAAGAACATGACAAGCGCGCGACCGAGAAAGACCGCGACTGGGCGCGGGAAAAACAACGCATACTGCGGCATAGCTAGGGGCGCTTCTATTGACTCACCTAAGCGTGAAGATACACCCCACTAGCCTTTCCAGTGGATGGAATGCGTGACATCGGCGTAAAAATGTCGGACGCGGCCTTCGGCCTGAATCCGACCTACGATATGCGCGCCAAATGTAGGTCGGATTAACCAACTCCGCAATAAACTGCGGGTTGTTACGGTAAGAAAAACAAACTCTGTGTATAGAGCCTGTCACTGCTTCCGCATTGACAAGCAGCCGTTCAGCGGCGCGAGCCGCGTGTCAAACAGTCGTAGGTCGGATTCAGGCCGAAGGCCGCGTCCGACAAGTTCCAGTCTCATTGTCAGTCGTATAGAAGCAGATTCATGGAATCTCTGATTAATTGCTAAGCTGTCATTCATGTGAATGCCGGTATGACGAATTATTCAGAGGCTCCTAAACGCGCCCCTGTCTAGCATCGCGTCAATCAAGAATGCTCCATCGTCGACCCAATTTCTGCACACAACATGACAATTATCCCCTCAGCGACCTTGAATTATCCCCGCTCAGGGACCATAACTAAATACAAGCCGCAGTTCCTCGCGCCCCAGCAAGACTCCCTTCGGAGCCGGTTACAACATCGGAAAAGCAGCGGGCCGGGGGATTGCGGTGTGTTATACTGACGACGTTTCTGAAGTAACACTTGGGGGCGACCTGGCTTCGACGTGGGTTGCGAACCCTTAGGTGCATGCCGAGGTGCAGTGCCCTCGTAAATCACTCTGCAAACTTATAGTTGCCAACGACGACAACTACGCACTCGCTGCTTAAACCCCAGTAGGGTGCCGTCTGACCGGGGCCGTGCTTGTGCGCCCGGGTTTCTAAGCAATTAGAAACACAGGCGTCGACTCTCACAAGATCGCGGTGACGCTCTCCCAGGGCCGACCCGCTAAAACCTAACTGGGATCGCTGTTTGTTTTCCCTGCCCGTCGGGTAGCAAGCGGTTAAATCAATTGACGTGGATAAGCATGTAGAGCCGAAGGCAGAGTACTTACGGACGCGGGTTCGATCAACATCGGTCGCCTTTATCCGCAAGGATAAAGTGAACACGGGGCTCACATCGGTGAAACCTAACGCAGGCAACTGCCAGGGCAATACCGAGGGGTAGGAAGAAGGCTAACTTCAGGCCTGCCCTGTAGAGACTCATAGACCGGCTGAGTTCAACTGAACAGAGTCGGCACTAGGATTCGCAGTAGATTTACATTGCGAATAACACGCCCCGCATCCTGTCCAAGATGAAAATCTAGGCAACAGGATGAAGGTATAGTCCAGCCTCTATCGAAAGATAGGGAACCAGCTGTCCCGCCGCCTCCACCAAAACCGGACCCCGACATAGTGTCGGGGTCTTTTTATATGAGGGATTCAAGGATGAATACCCATATCTTGCACAATCGTCTGTCACAGACAGATGCCGCCTATATCGCCGGACTCATCGATGGCGAAGGCACCATCACACTGACGCGCAAACACCGCAATGAGAACCGGCAACTTGCGGTCACCATCAGCAACACCGAAAGACCCTTACTCGATTACGTCCTGGAAACCATCGGCGCAGGCAAGATAACGGGTAAACGCACCACCAGCGAACGACACACGCCGAGCTTCACTTATGCAATATACAACCGCCAAGCATTGAACCTGCTCGAACAGATCCATCCCTATCTGAGAACTTACAAATCCAAACGTTCAAGTATCATCCTTGAAAACTATTTGGCGTTGACACCTCGCAATGGAAAATACTCAGAGAGGCAACTGCAAATGCGCACTGAATTCGAGCAGAGAGTACTCGCGACGAAACCTACCGGCTGATACGAAATAAGACGTGATGGCGACGAAGATTCGATTCCCGCCGCCTCCACCAAATCAAGGACTTAGCGAAAACCAGCTAAGACCACCCCAGACCAATCAAGGCCCTGTTTAGCAGGGCCTTTTCTATGCTTTGAGAAATGATCCGATCGGGCTGAATTGGGCTGGATTGGGTTATGCACAACCCCAGGAGCGCCCCAGGAATCCCAGTGCAAGGTGAGTAGGGTAGGACGAAGTCGCTTCATTTCAGGTGTTCCGGAAGCGTAAGAACTGAGTCTGAACTGATATCACGCACACGGCGCTCTACCTGATAAGCCACCCTCTTCATCATGGCCGCATCCAAGGCTTGGCCATGGAGTTTACGGAACCAAGAGACAATCTCTTTCTCATTGAGCACGGGTACTGGTGAACTGCTCTTGCGATCTATATACCATCCGGGGAAGACCACGACAGGGCTCGCCTGAACACGATCACCAACTGCTTCGCTAAGCCAACGTGACAACCACACTGCCTGCCGTTCTGCCTGCTCCAAGGTCACACGATCATGCCAGCCACCTATCTCCAACACCTTTCCTGACATGGTAATCTTGGATTCCTTACCGTCCTTAGACATCTTTTTTGAACGGCCTTTTGTCTCGACGGCGAACACTCCATTCTTCCCTATCACCACATGATCAATATTAAACCCCTCTGCGGGTAGATCATGAAAGACTGAGTATCCCTGCTTCATGAGCTGATCAAGCTCTATACCAACTGCCATTTCACATTCAAGCCCACGCTTTAGACGTTCTTTACGCTGCACCAAAATGAACAGCCTAGAAATCGAAAAACCGAATAGGGACACGCCAAACAACGCCATAGAAGCGGCCACAAAACCACTGACTGTTCCAAAATAATAATGGTGCGCAAAATATACGAGGGCTGGGTATAGCCCAGACATAAACGCAGCTGAAATGGACGTTGAAAGATCAAATTGTATAGAAAATATCTCACTGCGCAGCCGAGTCCCTGGCGCCCGGAGCATTTCACGCGTCAGAGGTGAAACACTCTGTCTTTTACGATAGCTGAATCGCCACCATATAATTATCAGAGTAACTAGAATTGGCACTAACACTACGGAGATAATCGAGACTATAAAGGCAAGCGTTGGCAATCATCCTCCTTAACCATAAATGTGATACTGAATAACTCATCCTCGATTTCTACCTGTCCGTTTCACAGGAGGTTGAATCCGCGAAGCGATTAAACTAGGGCAGCAGCGCAGAATGTGGAATTTAATTATTCAGATACTCACAGCTATCGAGAACCCGTGCCTCTGCATTAATCACTGCAAAGGGGCATCTCGGGCGGACTGGACATCAATACCGATGACCAGTCCAGTCATGTACCAGCATCCGCATTAACACCGCCCAAATCGCCCGCTATCTCCCGAAACTGCGCCAACGCCGCCTCCAGATCCTCGACGATCTCCAGCGCCAGCACATCGGGTGACGGGAGATTATCGGAATCCGATAGTGAATCGTCCTTGAGCCAGAAGATATCCAAGCTGGCCTTATCGCGAGCGATGAGGTCTTTGAAGTCGTAGGCGCGCCAACGACCATCGGGGTTTTTCTTCTCGGTCCAGGTTGTCTTGCGGTCGTGGCGGTTGGTGGTGTTATAACAGGTCACGAACTCATCGAGATCTGCGCGCTTCAAGGGGTCGGTCTTGAGCGTGAAATGCATGTTGGTGCGCAGGTCGTAGATCCACAGCTTCTTAGTCCACGGGGTCTCGGAGGCAGGCTTCTTGTCGAAGAACAGCACGTTTGCCTTTACCCCCTGCGCATAGAACAAACCGGTAGGCAGGCGCAGGAGGGTGTGGACGTCGCATTCGTGCAGGAGCTTGCGACGTATAGTTTCGCCAGCGCCACCTTCGAAGAGCACGTTATCGGGCACGACCACGGCGGCGCGGCCATTCTGCTTGAGCAGGGTTTTGACGTGCTGGACGAAGTTGAGCTGTTTGTTCGAGGTGGTGGTCCAGAAGTCACCGCGCTCAACGCTGTCGCGCTCTTTGCTGACCTTGCCCTCTTCGCCCACGATCGTGGTGCTGCTCTTCTTGCCGAAGGGCGGATTAGTAAGCACCATATCAAAGCGGTCACCAGGATCAGCGCCGAGTGAGTCGGACACCACAATGGGCTCGAAATCCTGGCTGCCGATGCCGTGTAGCAGCATGTTCATGGCGCACAGTCGCGCCGTGGCCTGCACCAGTTCCCAGCCCTTGAAGGATTCTTCCTTGAGCTTGGTCTTTTGCGGCTTGGTCAGGTTTGGATTGTGCTTCACCACATAGTCATGCGCGGCGAGCAGGAAACCGCCGGTGCCGCAGGCCGGGTCGCTCACGGTCTCGCCAGGCTTCGGGGCCATGACATCCACAATCGCCTGAATCAGTGGGCGCGGGGTGAAGTACTGACCAGCACCAGACTTGGTGTCCTGCGCGTTCTTTTCCAGCAGGCCTTCGTAGGCATCGCCTTTCACGTCGGCGCTCATCGACACCCAGGTTTCCTTGTCGATGAGGTCCACAATCAGCCGCCGCAGCTTCGCCGGGTCCTGGAACTTGTTTTGCGACTTGTTGAAGATCAGCCCGAGCAGGCCCTTCTGGTTACCCAACGCCTCAAGCGTGTGGCGGTAATGATCGAATAGTTCGTCGCCGTCTTTCTTGATAAGGCTCGACCAACTGTATTTCACCGGTACCGGGCTCTTCTGGTTGTACGGCGCTTTGGTACGCTCGTCGGCCATTTTGAGGAACAGAAGATAGGTGAGCTGCTCAACGTAGTCACCATAAGACATACCGTCGTCACGCAAGACGTTGCAGTAATTCCAGAGTTTTTGGACGATGCTTGATGTGTTCATACCTTCTAGCTCTTCTCAATGATCCAATTGCGCAATCAAGCGCATGCGCGACATCAATTCGGGGAGGCGCGCCTGGCTCGCCTGATCGCCGGGAAGCTGCCCCGGCAAGGCATCCAGAAAGTCGCTTTTGCTCAACAGTTTTGCCATCTCACCGGCGATATAGCGCCGCAATTCCGCGTCCACATTCTTGATCTCATCGATCAACTCAGGGCGGCCATCAATCACGGTGATCAGATCTTCAAGGTCATGGCTCGCCAAATAATCTTTCTGGCCCCGGCCATGGAAGGCCTCAAACTTTGTCGCCAGAAAAAGTGGCGCGGTAATGAGCTGGATCGGGCTGCCATCCGGCAAATTAACATGCGTGGCGGTTTGCACGACTAAGGGATACCAACGATTGTGAAACCCTAGGATGTCGGGCTCACTGGGCATCAGATCCAGCACCACGCCATTCAGCACCCAACGACAAATGGGTGCGTCATCCGAGAGATCATGCCTGAAACCGCGCGCCTCAACGGCCCGTTCCATCGCATGGTAATCCGTGATGGTGACGGCATGCACGACGACATCGACATCCGTGGTAGGTCGTATTGCCTGAGCGCGCTGTGCGGTTACTAATAGCCCCGTCGCACAACCACCGACGAAGACCAGGGACTCACACAACTCTCCAAGGACCCGCGCAATCGGCATCAAAATAATCAGATTCGGGTCATCCATGACACACCCTCCTTCACTTCAACCGCTCCTCTAGGAGTTTTTTCGCCAACTCACGTTCTCTCGCCTGTCCAGCTCTCAGCGCATCGAACAAGGCCAGCAACTCATACAACGCGGGATCGTCCAGCGCGGCCAGGGACAGACTTTCATACAAAGGCAACAACCCCGGCCCCCTGGCTATCCCCTCGGGGTGCGGCCAGACCGGTGGTGGTTCATTGGGCGCGGCCATGATGTCTTTGAGCGGAGCAACCCCGTGTGCCGTCGGAAACCCGATGGTCATTTCCCCGCGCACGGAGGGATAGGCATACGGCGCCCCAAAGATCACGAAGGATCGCAAGGCAGCCAGCACGGGTCTGGGCGGACCCTCGATTTCCGCCACCAGCCGGGCGGCCATCAGTCGCTGGACCGCCGCATGGGCCTCGAAACGGGACATCCGCATGGCATCGCCCAGGGCGGCATACGGCAGCCATTGACCTTTCAAGGCTACTAATTTCAAGGCGATCGCCAGATCCTGAGGCTTAAGCACCCATTGCCGACTGCTGGCCCGTTTCATGGCTACTGATTTTTCTGAGGATTTGGCTCTGTTCATATGCTGTATGCATATAGCATATGGGAATCCCAATTACCAGCCACAGACATATTGTTGTATGCAATATGCATATAGCATATGACGGTGGTCACAGCACCCATCGCACTGCTAGGACCCAGGAAAGCTCTAGGCCGCTATTACTCAGCAGCATCAGGAGATTTAACCGGGTAAATTTGATTGATTATTTCTGCCACGACACGAAGCGTATCCAATACCTGATTATGCAAAGTCTTGCTGCCGTGAGCATAGTGATTGCGCAACCAAGGCATAGTCTCTAGCAGAATCGCCACATAGTCATAATCCCGATCCACATCCTTGATCTCGAAACTGGCTTCATCAATTTCCATTTCATGCAACCCGAGCCTCTTCATCTCCTCGATTGCTTCAGACTCGACCCGCTCCCGCGCACGCATCTCGACTTGGCGACGCCATCTGGCGAAGTTCTCGTTTTTCAGATACTCCTTCCCGATGGCATACGACAATAGCGGCTTCAGCCCTGGAATGTAATTTTCCTTACACACACCTGCCGCACGCATCTCAGACTCATATCGCTCACGCAAGGCTAATTCCAGGCAGGTAAATGCATAATGCTCCGCCACCGGGTGGAAGCGATAGACAAACCAGGAATACAAATAGAGGTTCTTTGTGGTCTCGAACTGAATGTGGATAGCTTTTGGCACACCGTCGTGCAGGCTGATCGCCGCGACAGCAGTATGCTGATCGCAAAACTCTCTGCGTCTAAAGCTATCACCAGAAAGAACCACGAAGGATTCATTACGTGGATCAGCCTTGCAGACATTATCTGGCGAACGAAGGGTTTCCGGGTCATTATCCATAAAGGCTGTAACAAAGCTTAGGAGGCTTTGATCAATTGAATTTTGCCGTCATCCTATGCTTGAACCAAGCTGCGGGGAATAGGATATTCCCTGTGAGCCAGGAGAAGGGATAGAGGCCGATTTCGTCATAAGTCGTCAGAGACTGTTCGCAATGTTGGCCGCCTTTCTCCGCCCTTACCGACTCCGGACAGTTCATTGGGGCATGACCCCGCATGTAGGATTGAGGGAAGTGTAAGCGGTGGGTTCTACGCTGTCATGGAGGTGAACGCGATGACGATCGTTGGCATTGATGTCAGTAAGCAGTCGTTTGATGGTGCGTGGCGGGTTGGGACACAGGTACGTCATCAACAGTTTGAGTACACGGATGCGGGTCTGGATGCGCTGCTGGCGCTGACGCCGACGTCGGCGCACTACGTGATGGAGGCGACCGGGATGTATCACGCGCGCTTAGCCCTCAAGCTGCACGCGGCAGGGCGTCAGGTCACGGTGGTTAATCCGCTGGTGATCAAGCGGTTTGCGCAGATGCAGCTGTCCCGCGTGAAGAGTGACAAGGCCGATGCGGCGTTAATTTGCCAGTATGGCGAGCAGCATGCGCTGGCGCCCTGGTCACCTGCCACAGCGGATGTCCTGGAGTTGCAGCAGGCCCAGGGCTGGCTGGATGATTTGATTCGGGAACGCACGCGGCTGCTCAATCGCCAAGAGGCGGTTGCCTACCATACCCAACCCAGTGCGTTTGTGGTGAAACAGATGTCGGCACAGCGGCAGCATCTGGAGACGCAGATTAAGGCATGCGAACAACACCTGCAGGAGGTGGTGAAGCGCGCTTTTTTTGAGTTGTATGAGCGGCTGTTGACGATCCCTGCGATTGGTCCGAAGACCGCGGTTGGCTTGATTGTGGTGACGGCGGGCTTTGAGCGCTTCACGGAGGTGAAGGAACTCTGCGCCTACGTGGGTGTGAGCCCAACGACGTATCAGTCAGGTACCTCCGTCAAGGGCAAAGGTGGCATCGCCAAGCTGGGACAAGGACGAATGCGACAACTGTTGTACCTGTGCAGTTGGACGGCGAAGCGCTGTAATCCGGCCTGCAAAGCACTCTATTGTCGATTGCAGGCGTTGGGTAAACCCGCAAAGGTGATCAATATCGCGATTGCACATAAGCTGCTGAGGCAAGCCTTCGCGGTAGCCACCAAAAACACACCCTACTCGGAGGCGTTTGCTTGATTTCAAGCACAGTTCATTGCGAGCGAAGCGTGGCAATCTCGTGATGCAGAATCAGTCGCTTGGAGATTGCCACGTCGCTACGCTCCTCGCAATGACGGATTACTCAGAGGTTCCCTTATAATTTGTTCTGCGACTTGTTGAAAATGAGCCCGAGCAAGCCCTTCTGGTTGCCCAGCGCCTCCAGGATGAGACGGTAGTGATCGAACAGCTCGTCGCCGTCTTTCTTGAGCAGACTCGGCCAGGCGTAATCCTTCGGCACCGGGCTCTTCTGGTTGTATGGCGCCTTGGTGCGCTCGTCGGCCATCTTGAGGAACAGCAAATACGTCAGCTGCTCCACGTAGTCGCCATGCGACATGCCGTCATCGCGGAGGACATTGCACTAGTTCCAGAGTTTTTGGACGATGGTGGATGTATTCACTCAGGGGTTCTCGATTGTGGCCAGAATGTTTTCCAGGGCGACGATCAAGGCCGGGACGCCGTCTTCGACAACGGTATAGAGCCGCCGGTAATCGATCGCGCCGTATTTGTGCGCCAGCACGTTGCGAAAACCGATGATCCCTTTCCAGGGAATTTCCGGGTGCTGCGCTGCTGTCTCTTTCGAGACGCGTCGTGCGGCTTCGCCGACGATCTCCAAAGCCCGTTCGATGGCGAAGCGCGTGCGCTCGTCGGCAAGCAATACGTCCAGCCCGAGGCCTTTCGAAAATTCCGCGACCCGCTTCGCTGCGTCGAGCATGTCCCAGAGATGCGCCGCATCGCGCTCAAGCGGCTTCATACAACACCTTCAGATCCCGCTCGATCGTTTTCCGACGATAAGGGTTGCGCAGGATTTCTGGCGGCGCGATGTCCACCTGCCGGCCGTCGAACAGGCGGACGAAATCCTGTTGAAGATCCTGCGCCGCCCAGAGCGATGGCGCCGCGCCCGGCTCGAACTCCACCATCAGATCGATGTCGCTGTCGGGCTTGAGCTCGTCACGGGCGGCGGAACCGAACAGTGCCAGTCGTCGTATGTGATAGCGCTGCACGAGTTCCTGTAGCGTGGCCCGCGAAACTTTGAGCCGCTGCCCGATAATGAGCAAATCGTCTGTGTTCTTCATCGCATCGTCCTCCTTAACCCACACGCCGCTGATCTGTGTCTCCATGTCCACCGGCAGCGTGATCAGATATTTCGGATGCAGTTTCCCACCCGGCACCAACATGCGTTTGCCCTTACCCAATTCCACTTTGGATACATCCAGCCGACTGAACCAGGCATGCTGATGGCGTTCTGCCAACGCCAGGAACAACCGCTTCACCTTCACACTCGTGCAGGCCATAAGCAAGACCATAACCCGCGCCGGACGCAGATTTGCCAGCCCCTGCATCAGCACATCCGCCTCGTGAATCGATTCCCGTGCCGGCACATCCTGCAAGACCTCGAACATGGCGCGCTCGTCCGACGCATACCACAGTCGCCAATCCCACGCGCCCCAGGTTTCTTCGCGCAGACCGAAATCCGCCAATTGCTCAGGCGCCACAGGGCGGTCATGCAGATCAAGGGCGGTGCCCTGCTCGCCTCTGCGCGCACGCAGCGCCGAAAACATCGCATCGGAGCGTGCCACAAACTGCTCCTGCAAGCCGAGGCTGTTCACCCAGCCCGGCAACGTTTCGGGACCATATAAATAGATTGTTTCAGCCCCGCTCATGCGTACATAGTGGCCCAACCCATGCTGGACCAACGCCGTGCGCCCCCCCACATGGAAGAAACTGCCCCCCAGCAATTGCAGGCTCGCCACCACATGCTGCCACTTGAGAGGCGGTCCCGGCCGGCGGTAAACACCCCGCGCCGGTGCAGTCAGCCAACCGCTGGCGACATACTTGGACAAGAGCGCCCGCGAATAGCCCTGCGCCTCCAGCCACCAGGTCGGGGCCAAGAGTCCTTCCTCCAGAAGGTCCTGGAGCAGGTTTATCTTTGTACCTTTTTGCATACTCATGGTATGCAAAATAGCAGCACTCTAAACCGATCGCAAGTTTATATTTATCGAATAATGCAAACCCATGGTTTGCGAAACCGCCAGTTTACGAACTCAGGTCCCATAATCGGCAAGGGAAAGGGGTCTGGCTCATACCGCAAAACGCTGAGCCAGCACGGTTATACGGCGCCAAGGTGCCAGGTGCGACCACCGAACAGCATTACTTGTGCCGGATCATGAACGCGCCGAGGCCATCAGTGAACCCCCTGCTCCAACCAGGCCCGCAATCCCTCGACCGGATACCGATACCCAACCGCGCTCAAGGGCGTGCGGTTCAGCCGTTGATGCAGATCCGCCAAATCGACCTGAGCCAACCCACCGGCACTTGCCACCTCCACCTCAATCTGAAACCGCAGGTCGTTCATCGAACCCAGCACACTGCGGTTACTGGAACGTGTGAAGCGCGCCGACCGGCAGGCATCCAACATGCGCTCGATTGAGGCTTGCGGAAAGCCTTCCCACAGCAGCGCCTTGAACACGCGCTGGCCGAACACCTGATCCAACTGCGCAAAGTCCGGCTTGCGCAACCCCGGCACGAACACCGAATACAGCGTCGCGTCGTGCGTGAACAGCACGCACTTGCGCCGGTCGATGCGCAGCAGATTGGCGTGCCAGCTTTCGTCAACCGCGTCGTGATCGATGAGCGCGGCGGGGATTTCCGCGAGGAGTTTTTGGGTGGCGTGGATTAGGAGGGGCATGTGCGGACCAGTGTTGCTGGGCTGTCCTTAGGGTATTGGCTCGAAAATAGATCTGACACCTTTTCTTACGTGTTCTTACCGTTTGTTTTATTCGATACTCTAGGTGGGATCGCCTTCTGAAGTACTTTCGATGCGGTTGGCAGTACGTAAATACCTTTCAGTAGATGTTCACAGATATCCAGGAGAGAATTTATGTCTTCCATGCTTGGATTGTGGCCACGATGAGCGGAAGCACTACCCGCATCGACAGCAATTTCCAACATTACCTTCTCGCGATCGCTGACATGACCATGGTTACGAAGCGCTTTAAGTTTGTCTGAAAAACTCCCAACATCGCCCACCAAATCCACACAGACCATATCTATGGTTGTTCGCAGACCCATTGATGGCAGAGCACGCATACCGTTCGATACGCCGAGATATACCTCGTCTAGCAGTGCGCGCACATTATCCGGTAGACTTTCATACCAATCAGGTTTAGGCCGGCCTACGAGCGTTTTGTCGACACCAAACCTATTCAGTCCACTGCTAGGCAGAATTTGCCGTAGTTGTGAGATGGGCACCGCGTTCTTGCGATCCTCCAATCGCTGCTCTTGCCAGCCCTGAAGCTGCTTAATCACGTCGCGGAATCTCCGAATCTTAAGAATGGATTCAGATGGCGTTACCGTAGCATCGGGCGCATTCAGAATATCCGTAGACCGCCCTCCCCACCATGAACCCTCGACCATATAGTTAAGCCACAATCTGACGCGCTTTTCCTCTAGCCCTAATTTTTTGGCCAGCTCATCTAGGCGGACAGGTGTCGATAATTTCTCCCGATAACCCGCTTTCAAAGCCGCGAAGATCTTCTCAAACGAATTAAGTCCTTCTTTCGAAAGAGGGTGATTGATATGCGGCAACGCCGTTAGGCTAACCAGATATCGACCCTCTTCTCGACGCAAAAACCCATCTCGTTCGAGTCCGTCCATGAGATCGAGATCAGAATCCCGCTGAGCGCGGAACCAAGCCGCCTCAACACCCGCCGGAGTCGTTGTGCTTTGGAAGAAGACTTCCTTAAGTATCGCTTTTTCCTTCCGCCCCATCTTATGCATCGATCTGGCTCGCGTAAACGTAGTTTCCATAGCTCATGCCGCCATATCCAAGAACGTTGCAGTAATACCAGTATTTTTGGACGACGGTTGCTATTATATGAATTACATTATTCATACGTGCGTTTTTTAGGGTGTGGTTTCATCAGGACTCTCAGGATCGATCACATCGATGATGCGCATGATCGCGCCGGAATCAGCGCCTGGATTATTTTTCCGATACTCAATGTTGTTGAGTTGGATTAGATATTGACTGCTATCACAAGCATTATTTAATGACTTATCAATCGCAGAGCATGGAATGCCGACAAAATCCAAATAGAGGACTCGCAGCAAATGTCTCATCCGTACCCCCGCTCGGTGCATTTCGATACCTTCTAATACTATACCGCGTGAAGCTTCGTCCCAGTGAGTATAGTAATTGCGTGTTTCAACCCAACTTCGTGGCAATGCCCCGTCACTACCGAGGATGTGTTTTCTCAGCGTTAACGGCAAATGCTCAACGAGTGCGACAAGACGCTTGCGCAACGATATCTCATTACCGTATTTGATACGCGATTTCAATGCATCCTTGTGATCGGACGCAACGATTCCTGGGATTGCATTGCTCAATGCTTGCCTGATCGGTTCATATTCATTTTCCGAGGTATACAAACCAGGCATCGTCGCACGGTGGAAGCCTTCGAGTGCCTGCATCAAAGTTAGGAATTCCACATGAAGCCAAAGATCTTTCGAGTTAAGAACACTCAAGGCCAACTGACTGGCCATGTCCACAGAACTGTAAAACTCAAACCATTTGGCGAATACTGCACCAAGGTCCGCTTCCATGTTGTTTCGTAGCATATAAAAGTCGTGAGCATGCTTATGTGTACAGTACTTACCCTCACGGAGTGCAACTAACACTTCAACGTCGACATTGGACTCGGCTATTTTTGCTGAGATGTGATCTGGAGACATTGGTGCGCCTGCCAAGAATGAGAGCAAAGTTGTTGCTTTACCAATCTGCTCAAAAAACCAATCAAGCAGCTGCGGCGAGTTTGATTGTATCCTCATGAAAGCAGATGAAGTGACTGATATCTCAGATATCAAATCCCCCGAGAAGTTTCTATCGATTCCCCAGCCCAGAGTTGCAGACACGCAAGGAATCTCGACCACCTCCTCTGGCAACCCAACGACGTGATAGATCACACTTAGCGGCGAGTCTTCTGTTTTATCAATAATGGTTTGCTGAACACCTGACCGTCCAATCCATATCTGCAGCCCCGGTATACGAACCCGAATTTCACTGAAGAGTGTCTGCGGTACGATATGAGCACCTATAACGACCCAACTGGAGGTCAGTCTTTCAGATTGACGCACACCGGCCCTGCCGAAGTTGATGCCCGAAGCAAAACCCTTGGCATCTAGTACAGTTATGAATTGGCTGCTAACCAAGATTCCGTGAACCGCTGGATATAGATGTGCTTCATCGCCATATATAGCACCACGAAGTGGGATAAACGAGTCATGGAGTTGTAGGGTTGCGCGATGAGACGACCATGTGAGTGTGCCGGCGATGTGATGGGAGTTTTCCTTATCGGGCAAAAACCACTCACCAACAAAATCGACTGGATCTGGGATTAAATGCTTTGCCAAGATATAACCTCGCTTATGACTGGCGAGAAAACGCTCTAGCCAGTATCCCCTGATGCAACCTTTCGACGCGTTTAAGGCTTACGTTGACCTGCGCCTCGGTTTCGCGGACAAGCGATAGGCGACGGTCGACTTCGGCGACGATGCGATATTGCTCTGCCAACGGCGGAAGCGATACGTGAACCCGTGAAAACTTGTCTGCACTTAGATGATTTATACCAACGCCACCAGCCACTTTGGCAAACACCCCGTTCACGTAGTAAGTCTGAAAACAGGTAAGTAGGTATGGTGACATCTCAATCGCAGGCCGAAGACGGATCACCGTATTTTGGAAACAACAAAGCGGCAGTTGATCTTGCCAGACAGCAGGCTTACCAACCTGATCTGGACTCCCAGATGCCTCGGATAACACTAGATCGCCTTGGCGAAGTCGGTAGCGAAACTGCTCATCTAACGAGAACTCCATATCCAACACGTCATCCAGCTCAAGACCTCGCTCCGTGATATTCGCGGCGCGGATGTATTTCACCGGATGGTCTTTCGAACGGTTCTTAGGCGAGCGTTGTCTTCCGAGCTGTATATGACCGAGTTGATCTGTACTTGCCCATACCCACCCCTCCGGCAATTCGGGCAGGTCGGTGGTATCGGGCGCGGCGTGTTCTTTGTATTTGCCCTTGCCTTTCCACTGGCTGCGGCGGGTTTCGAGGATGCGTTGCAGTAGTTGCTCGCCGGTTTCAAAGCTGCGGCCTTCGCGGCGGGCGAGTTCGGCTTCAGTTTCGACGAGGCGGCCTTCGACGGCGGCATTGAGGACGGCGGCTTTGTATCGTTTGAGGTTGGCTTTGACGCGTTTGAGGTTGGCGACGGCTTCGTCGAGGCGGGAGAATTGCTTTTCGATTTCTGCGACGATGTGTTTTTGCTGGTCGAGGGGTGCAAGCGGAAAATCAAATGTTTCGATTCCCTTCGACGATATGTTCGGTTGTGCTCCGCCATATGCAGCTTTCTCGATTTCCTTTCGTAACGACGCGATGTAATAGTTACGCCATTTTCTATCTACGACACTTTCGTCGATGATCTTGAAGTTGCCAACACGTTGGTTCTGTAGCACGGGCTCGCT
>JBGSOE010000060.1:0-1895 GCA_041739295.1 Thiohalobacterales bacterium
GTGCGATCTGCCGGAAGGCATCGAGATGGTGATGCCGGGCGACAACGTGAAGATGGTTGTTAGCCTGATCAATCCGATTGCGATGGAAGAAGGTCTGCGATTCGCGATTCGCGAAGGTGGCCGTACTGTCGGCGCCGGCGTCGTCGCGAAAATTATTGAATAACGGCAGGTGCTAAGGCCGAGGAACGAACTGGGCCGAGGAATGAACCCCTCGGCCCTCGGTCCTAGCACCTAGG
Source organism: Thiohalobacterales bacterium (assembly GCA_041739295.1). Classification (GTDB taxonomy): domain Bacteria; phylum Pseudomonadota; class Gammaproteobacteria; order Thiohalobacterales; family Thiohalobacteraceae; genus JAHJQQ01. Next base: position 237 of record JBGSOE010000060.1, read on the forward strand.
CCCTGATTTTATTAGGCCAGTAGCTCAATTGGCAGAGCGGCGGTCTCCAAAACCGCAGGTTGGGGGTTCGATTCCCTCCTGGCCTGCCAAACATCGCAGAAGGCAGGTACTCATATATATAGTGGGTGCCTGCGGCGACTGTCGGGATATATGAATTCGAAGGTCGAGACAGAAGGGTCAGGTTTGGATACCGCGAAACTAGCTGCGGCAGTTACCTTGATGGTGGCTGCGGTGGGCGCTTTTTATTGGTTTGCGGACCATTCATTGTTGCTGCGCGTGCTGGGGCTGCTTGCGGCCACGGGCATTGCATTGTTTGTGGCTTCGCAGACATTAGTCGGCGGGCGTGTGCTTGGTTTTGTAAGCGATGCGCGTACCGAAGTGCGCAAGGTTGTATGGCCGACTCGTCAGGAGACGGTTCAAACTGCTCTGATCGTGTTCGGTGTCGTGATTTTTATGGGTATCGTGCTCTGGTTGCTGGATGCCCTGCTGCTCTGGGCGGTACGCCTATTGACTGGGCAGGGAGGCTAAGCATATGACGAAGCGTTGGTATGTGGTGCACGCGTATTCTGGATTCGAGAATCAGGTCAAGCGTTCCCTGATCGATCACATTGCGCGCAGTGGTGCGCAAGATAAGTTTGGTGAGATCCTGGTGCCCACCGAAGAAGTGGTGGAAATGCGCGAGGGTCAGAAGCGTAAGAGCGAACGCAAGTTCTTCCCAGGATATGTCCTGGTACAAATGGAAATGGACGACGAAACCTGGCATCTGGTTAAGAATGTCCCGAAGGTGATGGGTTTCATCGGTGGTACCAGTGACAAGCCGGCGGCGATCAGTGACCGTGAAGCTAATTCCATCCTGCAACGTGTTCAGGAAGGCGTTGAGAAGCCCAAGCCCAAGGTGCTGTTCGAGGCGGGTGAGGTGGTGCGCGTGACCGATGGTCCGTTCAACGACTTCAACGGTGTCGTGGAAGAAGTGAATTACGAGAAGAGCCGCCTGCGTGTCGCGGTTCTCATCTTCGGCCGTTCCACACCTGTCGAACTGGAGTTCGGTCAGGTTGAGAAGGCTTGAGTTATAGCAGGTACTAGGAACGAGGTTCTAGGGCCGAGGAAATCTTTTCCTAGCACCTAGAACCTCGGCCCTAGCACCTGATTTTATCAGGGGAGCCTGACAACAGGCGCTTGCACCCACAGAAGAGGTTCTCATGGCAAAGAAAATCAATGCGTATATCAAGCTGCAGGTAGCCGCTGGTAAGGCCAACCCGAGTCCGCCAGTCGGCCCGGCGCTGGGTCAGCACGGCGTCAACATCATGGAGTTCTGTAAGGCGTTCAACGCCCAGACTCAGGGTGTCGAACCGGGTCTGCCCTTACCGGTGGTTATTACCGTATACAGTGATCGCAGTTTCACCTTCATCACCAAGACCCCTCCGGCGTCGATCCTGTTGAAGAAGGCCGTTGGCATCGAGAGCGGCAGTCCGCGCCCGAACAGCCAGAAGGTCGGCAAGGTCACGCGCGCTCAGCTGGAAGAGATTGCCAAGGCTAAAATGCCTGATCTCACGGCAGCCGACATGGATGCTGCAGTGCGCACCATCGGTGGCAGCGCGCGCAGCATGGGTCTGGAAGTGGAGGGTTAAGTCATGGCGAAAATCTCGAAGCGAGTTAAAG
>JBGSOE010000072.1:0-7313 GCA_041739295.1 Thiohalobacterales bacterium
CGCCATTGGAAAACGAATTATCGTAGGTCGGAATCAGGCCGAAGGCCGCGTCCGACGTTTAACCTGAACGGTGTCAGGCTGTTACCTGAGCGAGCCAGTACATTATAAGAAAGGCGGTAACCATGACCGATTCCATCACAAACGGCATCCACCACCTCGGCCTCACTGTCTCAAATCTCGAAGAAAGTGCCGCGTTCTTTGTTTCGCTGCTGGGCTGGAAGGAGGTTAAGCGAGATGAAGAGTATCCAGCGATATTTGTCAGTGACGGTTCTGTCATGTTGACGCTATGGCAGACCAGAAAAAATCCATCAGCGCCATTCGACAAAGATCAGAATGTCGGGCTGCATCATGTGGCGATTGCTGTCGAGAGTGAAGCGGCTCTAATCGGCCTCCACAAAAAACTGGTGCAGAACAACATCAGAATCGAATTCGCGCCGGAGTTGTTAAGGCAAGGTCCCGCCAAGCATATGATGTGCTACGAGCCGAGCGGGATTCGGGTGGAGTTTATTTGGGCGGGTGTTTAAGGTTCGAAGTTAAATCCTAAATACCCCTCTCCCTGCCCTCTCCCGCAAGGGGAGAGGGTCTAATGTTGCTGGGTTATTTCAGTAGACGTTTGAAAAATTCCGGCATCGCCCAGGCCGCGCGGTGGATATCGCTGTTGTAATACACGGTGTCAAACGGCTTGCTCGCAACATCCTTCTCGCGGAACGATTTCAGGTCCAGGCCTTTGCTCGCCATGGTGCAGCTCCACCAGCCGGAGGGATAAACCGGTTGCGGGAAAAACAGCGTCTGGGTTGCCTCGAAGCCGGCGGCGCGCATGGCACCGTGCAAGGCTTTCAATATCTTGCCGTGATAGAGCGGCGATTCACTCTGCTGCACGATGATACCTTTTGGGCCGAGGGCGCGATGGCAGTTGCGGAAGAATTCTTCCGTGAACAGACCTTCGGCCGGGCCGACGGGGTCGGTGCTATCGACAATGATGACATCGACACTACCGGGCTTGGCATCCGCCATCCATTTGATGCCGTCACCGAAGTACAGCGTGGCGCGCGAATCGTTGTTGAGTTCGCAAAGCTCGGGGAAATATTTCTCGGCCAACCGGGTGACGCGCTCGTCGATCTCGACCTGCAGGGCCGACTCCACTTCCGGGTGGCGCAGCACCTCACGTAGGGTGCCGCAATCGCCGCCACCGATGATGACGACGTTCTTGGGCGCCGGATGGGTATAGAGCGAGGGGTGCGTCATCATTTCGTGATACAGGAAATTGTCGCGCCCCGACACCATATATAGGCCGTCGATAGTCATCAGATTGCCGAACTGCTCGGTCTCGAAAATCTCGATACGCTGATACTCGCTCTGTTCCTCATGGAGCTTTTTCGTGATCTTGAGCGAGAAGGCCGAGCCGCCGTCTACATGGGCTTCAGTGAACCAGTCATTGCCGAGGGTCATCGCATCACCTATCTGTTGTCGGGCTGGTTGCCGGCCCAGTTGTCGATCAACTCGTCGATCAAGTCGCCGGGCTGCAAAACGGGATGCAACGATACCGGATTCGGGGCGGCGGATAAAGGCGAGTGGGAGCTTTACAGGTCGCGCCATGCCTTCCGATTTGAGCGTCTATCGAGTATCGTGCACAGCCTATGTGGAACACCGACCAAGCCCGCGCCACCTATGCCCTCGAACACTGGGGCGGCGGCTATTTTGATGTCAACGATCGTGGTCATCTGGTCGCCAGACCTGGTCGCCTGCCCGATGCGCCTGCGGTCGATCTTTATGCGCTGGCCCGCGAATGTCGTGACCAGGGTCTGACCCTGCCGGTCTTGGTGCGCTTCACGGATATCCTCCACGATCGCGTGGACACACTGACCGGCGCCTTTGCTCGCGCACGAGAAACGGTTGGCTATCAGGGTCGCTACACGGCGGTCTATCCCATCAAGGTGAATCAGCAGCAGAGTGTCGTTGCGGAGATCCTCGGTCACGGCGGCGAGCGTGTCGGCTTGGAAGCAGGCAGCAAGCCCGAGCTGATGGCCGTGCTGGCGCTGTCGCGTCCAGGCGGCACCATCATCTGTAATGGTTACAAAGATCGCGAATACATCCGCTTGGCGCTGATCGGCAAACGTCTCGGTCATCGCACCTTCATCGTGGTGGAAAAGCTTTCTGAGCTGGATCTGGTCATCCAGGAATCGCGCGCGCTGGGTATCGAGCCGCTGTTGGGTCTGCGCGTGCGGCTCGCCTCCATCGGCGCCGGCAAGTGGCAGAACACCGGTGGCGAAAAGGCCAAATTCGGTTTGAATGCCGCGCAGACACTGAGTCTGGTGGAGCGTCTGCGCGGGGCTGGTCTACTGGATTGCCTGCAATTGTTGCACTGCCATCTGGGGTCGCAGATCGCCAATATCCGCGACATTCAGCGCGGTATGCGCGAGGTCGCGCGCTACTACGCCGAACTCTGCAGCCTGGGTGTGCCGCTGAGTACGGTCGACGTCGGTGGCGGTCTGGGTATCGACTATGAAGGCACGCGCTCGCGCAGTTTCTGCTCCATCAATTACAGCGTGCAGGAATACGCCAACAACGTGGTGCATGGGCTGTGGGAGTTGTGCAACGAACAAAACCTGCCTCATCCCGACATTATTACCGAATCCGGTCGCGCCATGACCGCGCATCACGCCATGCTCATCACCAATGTGATCGACAGTGAAGAGGCGCCCGGTACTGGCGCAAATGCGGCACCTGACGAAAATGAGCCACGCATTATCCAGGATCTGTGGAATGTGCTCGAAGGTCTGGATGCGCGCTCGGCCGTGGAAGGCTATCACGACGCAGTGCACTGGCTGGGCGAGGCGCAGGGCATGTATCTGCACAATGTCATCACGCTGGAGCAGCGCGCCCGCGCCGAATCGCTGTATGCCGCTATCTGTCAGCGGGTGCGCACACTGATGAATAGCGGACGCACCGCGCACCGCGAGATCCTCGATGAGTTGAACGAAAAACTCGCCGATAAATATTTCATCAACCTGTCGGTGTTCCAGTCCATGCCGGATGTGTGGGCGATCGATCAGATCTTCCCTATTGTGCCGCTGCATCGCCTCGATACCGAACCGACCCGCCGCGCCGTACTGCAGGATCTGACCTGCGATTCTGATGGCCGCATCGACCAGTATGTCGATGCCGACGGCATCGAAAGCACGCTGCCGGTGCATTCATACCGCCCTGGCGATGAATATCTGCTCGGTATCTTCCTGGTCGGCGCCTATCAGGAAATCCTCGGCGACATGCACAATCTGTTCGGTGATACCGATGCGGTGAACGTCACGCTGCAGCCCGATGGTACGCACAAGCTCTCGCAGCACGAGCGCGGCGACACCATCGACGAACTACTGCGCTATGTGCACTTCGACACCGATGCCCTCAAGCGCGCCTATCATGACAAGCTCAGCGCCGCCGCACTGTCCGACAAAGAGCGCGAGTTCTACCGCGCGGCCTTGGAGGACGGATTGACCGGATATACCTATCTGGAAGACTGAACAGGAAAAGTGGCTTTCAACACGAAGGTGCGTAAGGCGTACGAAGGTAACTATCCACAAATGTTGAATGAAAAATCCCCTCCCCCTTAATGGGGGAGGGCCAGGGAGAGGGGGATTTTCTATCGGGCAGTCCCCTCACCCGGGCCCTCTCCCGCGAGGGGAGAGGGAATCCACGAACCACACTAAATCAAGATTTACCTTCATGCGCCTTACGCGCCTTCGTGTTGAAGGATTTTGATGCAAAAAGTAAATGCACATGTCGGTGTGATCGGTCTCGGTGCCATGGGTGCGCCGATGGCGCGCAATCTGGCGCGCGCGGGATTGCTTGCGTCTGTATGGAATCGTACCCGCAGTAAGGCCGAGGCGCTTGCCGCTGAACTGGGCGTGGCCTGTGCCGACGATCCTGCCGACCTGGCACGTCATAGCGATATCGTGCTTACCTGCGTCTCCGCTGATGCTGACCTGCTGACGGTTGTCGATCTACTCATCTCCGGTCTGGATGGCGACAAGTTGCTGATCGATACCTCGACGGTCAAACCTTCAACGGCAATCGAAATTGCGCAGCGTCTGGCCGAGGTCGGCTGCGGTTTTCTGGATGCGCCGGTGTCTGGCGGCGTTGAAGGCGCCAAGCAGGGAACGCTCGCGATCATGGTCGGCGGTGATGTCGGTACGCTGGAGCGTGCGCGTCCTACACTTGAAGCCATCGGCAAGCGCATCGCGCATATGGGCCCGGTCGGCAATGGGCAGGCTACCAAGGCTGTCAATCAGATCATGGCGGCAGGTATCAATCAGGCGGTGACCGAGGCGTTGGCCTTCGCCGAGGCGCAGGATCTGCCGCTCGACAAAGTCATCGAAGTGGTTAGTGCGGGCGCGGCCGGTAACTGGTTCCTGGAAAAGCGTGCGCCGAATATACTGCGTGGCGAGTTTCCTCACGGATTCAAAGTGGCGTTACACCACAAGGATCTCGGTATCTGCAAGGCGATCGCCGCGCAGTACGGTGTGGCGCTGCCGGTCGTGGAAATGACGCTGATCCATTACGGTCGGCTCATGGAAGCCGGCTACGGTGATGAGGATATTTCGGCGCTGTTTCGTGAGAAGCAGAGAATGTTTGCAGAGACGAAATAGTCGATCGCAGTCTAAAATGGCGTCCCTTCTCCCCTTGCGGGAGAAGGACAGGATGAGGGGGCTGGCCGCCCAACGCCTGGTTTAATCCCCCTCACCCTAGCACTCTCCCGCGAAGGGAGAGGGAATGACCAATCAACATTCACGATGGAATTCCACATGAGCTTCAAAAACGTCGAAGTCCGCAAAAAGGCTAACATCTATCACGAAGGCAAGGTCACTAGCCGTACCGTCATCACCAGTAGCGGTGAGATGAAATCCCTGGGCGTGATGCTGCCGGGTTTGTATCGCTTCAGTACCGAAGCGCCGGAGATTATGGAACTCACACAGGGCAAATGCCGCGTGAAGCTGGCAGGTGAAGATCACTGGGTCGATTACGCGGGCGGCGAAAGCTTCAACGTGCCTGGCAATTCGCATTTCGAAATCGAAGTAACTGAGCTGCTCGATTATATTTGCCACTTCGGCTGAGCATAATGGCGAAAACCCGTACCCGAAAACTGCGCGACACCGAGCACATTGCGTTGCATTGGCGCCGCACCAAGATCATTGCGACCTTGGGGCCGGCATCGTCGACGCCTGATATGATCGATAAGCTGTTGGCGGCGGGTGTTGATTTGGTGCGTCTTAATATGTCGCACGGCGATCACGCCGGTCATCGCATGATGGTCGAACGCATCCGCGCGGCAGCGGCACGTGCCAACCGGCATATTGCTATCTTAATGGATCTGTGTGGACCTAAGATCCGTGTGGGGCGTTTCGAAGGTGACGGCATTGAGCTGCATCGTGGCGACAAAGTCATCGTGACCGCTGCGGCGGTGACCGGCCGCGCCGGGCTGATCCCTTCACAATACAAAACCATCGCAAAGGATGTCACCAAGGGCGAGCGTATCCTTCTTGACGACGGCAAGCTCGAACTGCGCGTACTGAGTTCCGATGGCAAAGAGGTGCAGTGCGAGGTTGTGCAAGGCGGTCGCCTGACCAACAACAAAGGTATGAATCTGCCGGATTCGAACCTTTCCACCACTGCGCTGACCAGCAAAGACAAACTCGATGCGGAATTAGCCATTGAGCTCAAGGTGGATTTTCTGGCGCTGAGTTTCGTGCGCGCCGCCAAGGATGTTCAGCAGCTGCAGCGTTTCCTTGCCAAGCACAAGGCCGACATTCCCATCATCAGTAAGATCGAACGTCCCGAGGCGGTCGAGCACATGGACGAGATCATTGAGGCCTCCTACGGCATCATGGTCGCGCGCGGTGATCTGGGGATTGAGCTGCCGGCCGAACAAGTGCCGCTGATCCAGCGTGAACTTATTGATCATGCGCGACAGCGTGCCGTGCCGGTGATCGTTGCGACGCAGATGCTGGAGTCCATGCTGACTTCAGCACGTCCCACCCGTGCTGAAGTCGGAGATGTAGCCAACGCCGCGCTATCCAGTGCGGATGCTGTCATGCTGTCAGGTGAAACCGCGAGTGGACAATTTCCGGTTGAGGCCGTGCGGACCATGGATAAGATCCTGCGCGAGATTGAAAACCATCAATGGAACACCGGGCAGTTTGTCAGCGCTTCCATTCAGGATCGGTTCGAAAAAACCCACAATGTCCGCGAGGCGGTTGGTCATGCCGCGGTGGAGCTCGCGCGTGATCTGCGTCTGGCCGCACTGATCATCCCGACTCTGTCCGGCACTACGGCGCGTATTATGTCCGCACACCGCGCAACCGCGCCAATGTTCGGCGTCACCTCGCGCGAGCCGATCTGCCGACGTATCGCGCTGCATTGGGGAATCGTGCCGCTGCTCGTCGCTGATGCCGATACCCACGATTGGAAACATCTCTGCGAGCGCGTCGCGGCTCAAAGTGCCATCGCGCGGGAAGGACATAAGGTGCTGGTGATCGCCGGGTTTAGTGATGATCCGAAACTGAGCGAACCGGTGATGAAGATACTACATCTGTAGCCTAATCCAGATTAAAAACTGCTGCTGCCCTAAGGGATAACCAAGAGGGTATTGAGATACGTCCCTTCTCCCACAGGGAGAAGGCCAGGATGAGGGGGCAAGAATCATGCGATGCTGTTCTTATTTCTCCCCTCTCCCCAACCCTCTCCCGGAGGGAGAGGGGGACTTTGGAGCGATAGGTAGTTACGCCGATTTATAGATATGCAAATATTAAGGTCGCGTCGCAGCTTCCATTTGCGTCAATATCGCCAGCGCCTCTCCACGATTTTCTCCGCACATTTCCGCTGATGCCTTAAGGCTTGAACAAAACGCCGGTCGTTCTGGCTGACCGAAAATTGCACAGCGCAGATCATCCATCAGTTGTACGCAGCGCCCGCCCGCCGGCTTGCCGTCCGGCATGCCAGGTATCGGGCTGGTGATGGAGGGCGCGATGCAACAGGCAGCGCAGTATGGGCGGCAGTTCATGAGGTTCTTTTTGGAATCCTAGTTGATGTAATTTGACGAGCAAAAGTATGGTGTGGATAAGCAAGGCATTGCGTAATACCTAGGAAAAATGTCGGACGCGCGGCTGACGCCGCTGAATCCGACCTACGAGACTACGCTTACCATGCGTAGGTCGGATTCAGGCCGAAGGCCGTGTCCGACAAGTTTTACTAGTGAAGCTTAATATCCAAGCCTCATATAGATAGTAGGGTGTGGTGAGCAACGCGAACCGCACCATCCT
>JBGSOE010000076.1:0-15660 GCA_041739295.1 Thiohalobacterales bacterium
AGCGGTACCGTGGAGCGCGTGGCAGCCGGGCTGGCGTTGTTGCCATGCCGCCGATACAGCGACAGTGTCTCGTCAAGGAAGCGCACGCGGCCGGTGCGCTCGGCCACCAGGCCGATCCACCAGTCGTGCATCGCGATGCCCTCGGGAAAAGGCAGCGCGGCTTCCAGCACGGTGCGGCGCATCGCCATGCAGCACCCCAGGTAGCCGTTCTTGGCGAGGTTTCGCAGCAGCCCGGGCCGCGAACCGTTGAAGCGGAAGAAGGATGGGTGAAGTTCATTGAGCGAATCGTCGACCACCCGGCAGTCAGTCACGACGAGATCGGCCTCGTCCAGCGCCTGCATCACCCGTTGCACCTTCCGGGGCAGCCAGATGTCGTCCTGGTCGCACAGAAAAATCACGTCGCCACGCGCCTGTTTCAGCGCGTGCTCGAAATTGCGGACCACGCCCGCGCGCGGCCCCTCGGTCAGCACGATGCGCGCATCGCCGATGCCCTGCACTACTTCGCGGGTCGCATCGGTCGAACCGTCGTCGGAAACGATCAGCTCGTCGTCCCCGGACAGCTGCGGCAGAATGCTCTGCAGCTGCGCCAGCACGTGTCGGGCGCCGTTGTACGTGGCAACGCAGACCGAAATCATTTGCGGGAAACGGCGCCGTACATCCGGCGGCACGCAAGGTAGAGCCCCTCCGGCAGAAGACGCTTCAGAAGCCGCTTGACCCGCATCATCGCAGTGACCGTCGGGCGGTGTGTCGCGTGATCCATGATGGAGAGGGCCTCGCCGGGCGCCGTCACGGGGACGGCACGCAGGACGCACTGATAGACGAAGGCGAACGGATTCTTCAGGACAGCCGCCTTGAGGTCGTCCGGCGCCTCACGCCAGCGATCCGCATACTCCGTGTCCTCCGGCATCCGGCTCACGAATCTGACGTCGACCACCTTGAGACCCGCGTCCGCCACCAGGTTCTGCATGTTTCGGAGGCCGAAGAACCGAATGTGCGTGGCATCGAGGAGCCCCCACTCGCGATACTCGAAATCCTCGTCCATCAGACATGCGTGAATGACACAGTGGCCGATGTGCGGCAACGAAACGATGATGCTCCCGCCGTTCCCCAGCATCGGCTGGCATGCCCTGAGCAGCTCGGCCGGGCGCTCGAGATGTTCGAGCACATCGGCAGCTACGATCGCATCGAATCGCTCGCCTTCTCCGACCGCTGAGGGCCAGTCTGCGTCATTGAGGTTGGCCTGCACCACCCGTTCACTGTGTGGCAGCAGGTGCGGCAGAAAACTGTCCATCAGCTCGACTGCCGTCACCCGGCAGCCGGCCTCATCCACCAGCCGGCGGGTGATGGATCCGGGGCCGGCACCCAGCTCCAGGATCCGGCCGCCTCGGGGAACCAGTCCGACGACATAATCCGCCGCGCTTTCCCCCTGTCCGTGGAGCTTTTGGTAACCGTAGTTGGTCGGCTCAGCGCTTCCCATTGAATCCCCCCAGGTTGATCCCGACACGCATCAGGACTTTCGAGATCAGACGATAGATTGCATTGACATAGCGAAGCCTTCGACTCCTGCGAAAGAAGCGCTGAAGCGCCGCCTCGAATCCCGCGTCGAGACGGTATGGAGTCGCTGTGATGCGGATCGCTGTCGCCGACGGCTCCACCTTGAAGGGGTCGAACGCCCACTGCGAACAATGCACGCCGGTTCCGTCCAGTCCGATGTTGTTGACCAATGACCGCGTCGGCGCCAGCGAAAGCCGGCCCGCAAGGTAAAGCGATGCATGCCACCGGATGAACCAGGAATTGTTTCGCCCCTCGATCTGCGCGCGCAGCATTCTGGCAAAGGCGCCTGGCCCGACCCGGTCGAAGGACTGCAGCAATCCGCGCGACTCAAGCCGCTCCACCAGTCTCCGGCCGTCGGGCTCGAACAGCGCCCATGCCCTGCGCCAGGTCGCCCATCCCCAGCTCATCGGAAACTCCAGCAGCACCGTTTCCGGACCCTCAGGCGTGGCGCCGAGCGGGTACATGTAGGCCGACACCGACGCCACCCTGTCGTCGTCTTCGTAGGTGCGCAGCGCGTCGTTCATGTACTGCAGGAAATGCGGCGATGTGACCAGGTCGTCCTCCAGCACGATAACCCGCCCATGCTGCTCGCACAACATCCCGACGCCGTCGATGATCGAATCGGCCAGCCCGAGGTTACGTTCCCTGTTGACGATGGTCACGGACGCAAAACCGTCGACATCCGAAACCAGATCACGCACCTGCCGGACCGCGGCGACCGATGCCTCATTCGCAGGCGCATCGCAAAACACATACAGCGGAGTGGACGCCGCCAGCGCGTTGGCGCGCAGCGCGTCGAGGGTCCGTCGCGTATGATCGGGCCGGTTGTAGACGAACAGCGCGACCGGCGCGAGCATCCGGGATTCGTTCACGGTCTCACGCCCCTCTCAGCCTCGCGCGCAGCAAACGCTTCAAGCTGATGAGGTAATAGAGCAGCGTGCTGGCAAACCGCGGCAGTCGCCGGATCAGGGTCACGGGCCTGGCAACATCCGGATAGGGCGCGATGACCTGCAGCATCTCGTCGCACAACGCAGGCGCGATATCCAGCCGGTGGTGGCGCCAGAGGATGCAGGCATAGATCAGGCGCCGGCGCTGCAATCGCATGCACGCGCCGAGGATGTCCCGGTCCAGCCAGAACGCCCGCTCCGCGGCCCGCCGCAACATTGCGAAATGACCGAAGGCGATCCGTGTGTACGCGCCGGGGTTGGACTGCCATCCTGCGCGCGGCAGGCGGCCCTCGACATGGCTACCGGCGAAGTGGCACCAGTTAAGTTCGCGCGACGCCTCGAGGAACACCCCGACCTGACAGTAATACGTGCCGTAGTAGCGGCTCACGTCGACACTGCGCCATAGTTCGGTGCGAATGAGGTAGGTCGGCAGGAAGGTGGGCAGGTGGAAACGCGTATGCGCAAGGTAGCTCGCCAGACCGTGGCCGAATACATGCACCTCGTGTTTGCTGCCGGGCACGAGGCGCTCCCCATCATCGTCCTCGATTCGCTGAGCATGGTTGAAGAAGACGAAGTCGATGTCAGGATGCGACTCCAGGAAATCGAGAACCCCGTCGAGGCCCTCCGTCAGGATCATGTCGTCCTGGCCGCAGAGCCATACGTAACGGCCGCGCGCGAGTTCAACTACGCGCGCGAAGTTGCGGTCCATGCCGAGATTCGCTGCGTTGCGCGCGCAGCGAAGGCGGTTGTCGCGCGTCGCCCGCGCCTCAAGCCGCCGCCAAGAGTCGTCGGCGGAACAATCGTCCGAAATGACGATTTCGAAATCGCTTCGGTCGGACGCAAGCAACGAATCCAGCAGCGCAAAGAGCGCGGCCGGAGGATTGTAGGTTGGAACGCAAAGGGACAGAAGGTGTTCAGGCATCTCTCAACGTAACGGCTTCAGCGGCTCATAAGTGCCGCATCCTGTCGACTGCCGTCCTTCAGTAACACCGGGAAGGGCAAACATCAGGAATGGAGTTAAGTTAAACAAATCGTAGCCGTTCGCGCAGTCGAGTACAGATGGTGTCATCCCAACGGAGCGGGAGCACTTCTGAAAACGAATACGTCAAGCTGAGAATCCATGGGGCCTGGTGGCGTCGCGCTGAAGGGCGACATTCTCGTGGAGGCTTCCTTGATGTGGTATCGGAAACCCGCTTCTTCGAATTGTTTAAGAATGGCCCCCAGTCTCTGCGACGTATCTCTGAACGAGTGCCACTCGAAGAAGAACCGATCGACGTTCGCGCTGATCTTGTCAAAGGCATGCTGGATAACGTCGGATTCAGCGCCCTCGATATCCATTTTCAGGAAATCAACGCGCCGCTCAAGCAGATCAAGAATATCTACCGCCTGTACAGTCACAGCCGCGGCGCTATCCTTTGCGAGTAGCCCCCCACCCCAGCTGCCATCCGGGGAAAACTTCAACTCTTCGTTCCGGACCCAGACAGCTTTTTGATTGGTGAACACGTCCCGATAGCCGTTCCGCTCCATATTTTCAACCAGGCAACGATAGGCCGTTTCGTCAGGCTCGAAAGCATGAATGATCGCGTTCGGAAATATCGACTTAAAGTACGCGACGCCAACTCCGATATTTGCGCCGCAGTCGACAATCAGCGGCCGGTCATTGGCGCACGAAAAGAGGTAATTCTGCTTGACGAATATTTCGTCAAGCATTCCAAGGAGAGCGACGTTGTCGTTGAACGCGAGACTTATACCGTTGAATTCAACTTCCCCCGGCGTGCGTCTTGGCAGCGCGGCAATGTTTGTTGCCACCTGATCCCCAAGCAGTTCGGTGACTTCAGCTGACGCCTTGAGCCAGGGATTCCCAAGCCCCAAAGCAGCAAGTCCTCTGCGGACAATCTTTCTGACACTCAAATCCAGGATTTTATCGGACAGACCCATTTACGTTACAGCCTTGTTATGGTGTTTTGCACGGAAGACAGACACAAGCCTGAGAATCAACCACGAAATCAGGCTCTTGTAGAGTATTGAGGCCATTTTTTTCCTTGAAACGCCGGTCTCGATGCCCAGATGATATGTTGCGAATTCAAGCTGCTCAGGGGTGACCGCGTCGGTCGGAAGATGCCCGAACAATTCGACAGCACGTTTGTAGTAGGGCGTGTCCCGGTAGCTCCGATAGACCCCTTGCTCGACGTTTGGATCGCACTTGTTTTCATACTCGGGTTCCGTGCCGTAAAGCCCGAAGGGAACGCCCATTTCCGTCGCATACATGCCATACGACCCAAAAACGTTGGAAATAGCGTACTTGTGGTTCGATAGAATTCTATAGAACCGCTCGGTAAATCGCTGATCCAGTGAATCTCCCGCGGTAACAACCGAATAGCCAAGCGCGGAATAGAGCTCGCCTATGCCCTTTCTTATATCGTGGATGTGCAAGCACAGGGTTATTGGGCGATAGCGCTCAGGTAGGCGGGCTATCTCCCGGTGGTAACTTTCAATGGACTTGTTTTCTTCTATTGAAGGAGTGCTGTGAGCCACGAAATACAGGGTACCGACCGCGTTGGAATTGTACCTGATTCCCAGTGTGCGTCGTGCGAACACAAAAGGGGAATAGAGCACATTGCAAGGCTTGCTGGACATGGCCCGCCATTTGTCCACCTTTCGCGCGCTGTGATAAAGCTGGACCGGTGCCGAAGAACTCAGTTCGAGCGGACTGGGTTGCTCAGAGTTCTCACCCGGGCCATGGTCAGTGTTTATGCATAGAGGAAGCCCCGGCGGGTAATATCCGTACCGTCGTATCCACTTGCCAAACCCGTATATATTGGCAGTCCAGTAAGGCTTGATGGGATACATCAGCCGCTGCCATGCTTTCGTAGAAAATTTTGAGAGTCTAGCCATAAGAACTGAGGAAAAGGGTTAGAGCATGACTGCGACACAGGCGTCGCGTTCGGAGTGCGGAACAACCATCAGGTGGTAACACGCGCAGGATAGAGGGTTCCATGCAGCACGTCTTCACGTGCCGCATCGATGGACTTATTTCCTATCAGCCATCATAAGTTAGGCAGGGCCTCATAGGCCGAGGCGATCACGGCATGATCGCGACTCAAAAGGGGGATGCCGCCGAGTACCGGATAGACGAAGCCTGTGTCGCGCGAAACAAACGCAGCATCGCCTGGCGTCAGTGCAGTATGCGTGAGCGGGCAGCGCCATTGCATTGAAGACGTGCCTGGCGTGTTTTCACCGGACGACTTTTCAATTAGCACTACGCCGCTCGGATTGAGCGGGTTGACACAATAATCGAGCAAACGGTAGTCGGTCACCCTGCAACCCGTTGCCTCGGCCACCGCCCGCAAATTTCTCACGTAGCCGTGTTGATCCATTCTGGCCTGCGAATCGGCAGACGCTAGTTCGTAGATGGGCTCTACAAGCACCACGGCTCGCCGAGCCACCCGCAATAGATCGCGTAGCGCGGCCTCCTCACGTCCACCATTCGGTTCGATCGAATGCGAGGTATATACCACATCCACGCTGTCATCGCATAACGGGATGTGGAACAGATCGGCCACGAACAAATCGGCCCGCTGCTGCATGCGACGTAGCCAACCAACACCATGCGTGCATCTCGACCAACTGATGTCGAAACCGAGAGCCACTGAGGGTTTTTTCGGCAAAGTAGTCAGCACGCCCGCCAGGGTGGTCGCCTCACCGCAGCCAGCTTCCATAACTGTACCGCCCCCCGGCAGCAGGGGGCTAATCAGTGTGGCAAGCTGGGCGCACCAGCGCCGCTTTGCATCGGGATCCTTCATCGCATGCCTGACGTACTCGCCCGCTTGAAGATCGTAGGCAATCAGCGTTGCCAGACCGTGGTTGTCTTTGCGCCCAAGGCGCGCGCGCGCGAACTCCATTGCGTTCTCCCCTCGCGCATATGCTTGGCGCATGCCGGAGACGAGATCCCGCAGTTCGCTAACCGCTTCTTCGGAAACATTGTGATCAAAGGAAAACATGGAACTCCACTCATCCAGGACTGTGGTGATCACGTGAAAAGATCAACGGCGTGCAAAGGGCCGAGTCAGTCACTTGCATCCCCACATGGCGAGCACCATTGCGCGGAATATTTTGTAATTCCCAGTAAAAGCCTGCTCGAATCGAGGCTGATCTTTACGCGGCCTCACAATAAATGGTACTTGGTCCAGCCGATACCCTTTCTTGCCAGCAAACACAATCATTTCTGTACCAATAGATCTGTATGAATCAAAGTGACCTAGCGCCTCATAGACAATTGTTCGATACGCTTTCATTCCACACAAAGGATCTTTTATGCCAAATCGAACATTCATAAACCAGGCAAACAAGTGTTCGGTTATGCGTTGTCGCCGATCACGAACACCGATAACCACATCTGCGCCTGCCTCAATCCTATCGATGAATTTTTCTAGAATTGAAGGCTCATGCTGGCCGTCTGCGTCTATCGTAACAATCACATCCATACCGAGTCTTGCAGCTTCTTTAAACCCGGAATTTAACGCTGCATCGTAGCCCTTGTTTTTCTCATGCGACACTACGAGAGCACCTGCTTGCCGAGCCAACTCTGCCGTTCCGTCAGAAGACCCATCATCAATGACAATTGGCACACCATATTTTCCTACCGCCATGACGACATCTTGGATAGTGGCTGACTCGTTCAGGGCCGGGACGACAATTCCTATTCGAGATCGATCCATCTCAGATACTCTCCTGCAGTAATATCCCGCCTAATTTTCTTCCCTAGAATTTTGTGCAACTGATAGGGGGCGATTCCATCTGGAGGACACGGGCGCAAAACAGTAAGGTGGTCCGCCACCAAGAGAGTGTTTACGGCAAGATTATTCTTGGCACAAACAGCGCGTCGTTGAAGGACAACCGTCTCTTGCTCGTTTTGTTCGACTTTTTTAACACCGGTCCCCAAAGCGTTCTCTAATTCCCGTGTTCTCTCAATCATCTCTCGCCAGCTTTCCGGATACATTGAGAATGCGTGATCCGGGCCGTCGCGTGTAATGTCATCCGTGAAGTGCTTTTCGATTACTCGCGCACCTAAAGCCACTGCTCCCAAGACGGTCGCATGTCCTGGAGTATGGTCGCTTAGTCCGAGTACCAAGTCTTGGTACATTGCACGATAAGTTCGCAATACATTTAGATGGATGTACTTAAAGTTCTCTAAGTTGGCAGTGTAATTGGTGTTGCACTGCATCAAGCAGAGCTTCGCATTTATCGCCAACCCAGCTGATACTGCTCGGTGCACATCATCCAGAGTAGATGCACCTGTTGCCAGAACGTATGGTTTTTGTTTTGAGGCAATGTGCTCAATTATTTCGACCCAGGTAATGTCACCAGAACCAATTTTGTACGCTGGGACATAGGGATCGATGTGGTCGACGAGGTCAATCGCATAGGGGCTGGTGAAGAATGTAATCCCTGCTTCGTCACAAGTCTCTTTAAGAATTCCTGTCCAATCAAGACTGACGCTGGCCTCTTTATAAACCTCGAATACCGATTTCTTCCATTTTGCCTGATGCGACTGCTGACCACCGATATTTTTGAAACCGTAATCGCTGACAATTGATTCAGCCATGAAATGCTGAAATTTCGCGGCGTCCGCGCCAGCTTCGGCAGCCAAATAGATTAATTCTTTTGCTCTCCCAAGGTCACCATCATGATTTGCAGCAATATCCGCGATGAAATAGGTGGGGTAACAACCCCCGATTTTCTTACCTTTGATTTCCAAAATAGGGTCAGGCGACTTCACGATATTCCTTTGCGACTTGTTTGATTTGATCTCTTAAATGAGGGAGCTCGATGCCAAGCTCACTTTCAAACTTTGAACAAACCATGCGCATGTCCCTCGGGCGATACGTCTTGAGAAACGTTGCTTGTTCGATCGACGTGCGCGTCATCCTATGTACGGGAAAACACATCTCCTCGGCAAATGCGAAAGCAAAATCGGCCTTGCTCAGGCCGTCCTGCGAGCCCAGATTAAACACCCCAACGGTTCTTTTCTGAATTGCCTGCTCAATCATCTTCGACAGAGTAATCATGGAAAGCGGGCTAAACAGTACGTCTTCAAATACTTGTATCGGATCACCATCCGAGAGAGCACGAAAAAGCCAGTCCGTCAGACTTAATCTATTGGCGCAATGACTGCGTCCAAAAAAATTTGTTCTGAAGGTAGCGCTTGGCACAGTCGCTGCCGCCAATTCCCCGGCATACTTAGAAAAAGCGTAATAATTCGTTAATGTCACCTGTTTCTCAGTGTGCGGGCCAATACCATCGTAAACTTGATCGGTCGATATGTGCACTAGGTGACATAGCGCCTTCTTTTGTTTTATCCAGTCTGAGACGTTTTCCACTGTCCGGACATTTGTCAGATACGCTTGGTTAGGCTGCGTCTCACAACGATCCACATCTGTCAGACCAACCAAGTTGACGATCACTGTGGGGTTGATTAAATCCAACAAGCTAAAAGTATCTGATGCATCTGAAATATCGGCATGGTGGGTAGCAATATTGGCACGCCCATGAAGCTCTACGTGGTGGCCATTATTCTCAAGGAACGGCGCAAGCGATCGGCCAAGCAGGCCAGAGCTACCCAATATTAGTATTTTCTCTGTTGAGAACTTCACTCTCATGGATTTCGGGTTATGGGTGACCCCATTTCCTATATCTTCTGCATTAAAAACCAAGTGATGTCGTCTTGAGGGAAAGCGGGATCCCCGTGGTAGGAGAATCCATAATCAACAAGCCTCAGATCAGGATACTTTTCCATCATTTCCCCAGCAAAATCCCTTTTAAATAACCGGTCTGTATGGCCTCGATAAGTTATGGTTACAGGCGATGGATTGTAATATTCGCATACGAGAATGTAACGAGTTGTCACACAATATAATTTCTCGTAGGCAACCGGAAGCATCTCAGGATTGATATGGATCAAAACGGTTTTTACTAAGGCCAGGTCCACTTTTTCGTCTGCCGGGCATTCAAAAATGGACCCCTCAAACACATTCGAACCACCGATTAGTTTCGCAAGCTGCGTAGCTGCCACTGGATTTATTTCAACGGCTTTCAGACTAATATCCGGATAAAGAAGTTGAAGAGCTTTTAAGTTCATCCCGATATTGGCGCCAAGCTCAAGGCAGGATGAAATTCGGCCAGCATGTTTAAGCGCCATTGAGAAAAAGCTGAGATTGGATGCTAGGAGTTGCGCGCTCTGATTTCTGCCAATGTATTCTGTACCAAACTCACCAGCCCAAAACTCCTCTTGTGACGTGGAATATTTCTGATCGATCATGCTCAAAACCCCTTCAATTGTTTAAAGATGAGCTCTGCTCTTGCCCAGTCATCATCAGTATCAATATCCACAACCCGCCAATTAGGTATTGGCATGCCAATACCTCCACTGTGCATTTTCTTTTGCTCCAGCCAGGCTGAGACCTTACCCCAGTAAAACTGCCCAGCATCATGGTAAGTTTTCTCTAGGTCTTGGGTTCGCGTTAACTCGTATTCCGGGTGAATAAATTGCATTTCTCCACTGGTGAGTCGACGCATTGCCCGTTGTGTGGGGTGGGCATACTCCGTAACCGGATATACAAAGTCTGCATTCTGTGTCTGAGCCAATTCAAGAGCTTCTGTCAGATCGCCGACTTGTAGAAATGGTACACAGGGGTATACGCAGCATACGTAGTCGACAGCCAACCCAGAATCAACACACCATTTGACAGCATGAGCCACGACAGGAACGGTTGGGGTAAGATCATCGGCCAAATCAGTAGGGCGAACGAACGGCGTTTCCGCACCACAACTCCTAGCCAGCCCGGCTATTTCTTCGTCATCCGTAGACACAAGAATGCGATCAAATAGACCAGATTCCTTGGCCGCACTGATAGCCCAGGCAATCATTGGCCTCCCAAAAAAAGCCTTGATATTTTTCTTAGGAATGCGCTTGCTTCCGCCGCGTGCTGGTATTACAGCAATTTCCATATCAATATTTGCCCGCCCTGGCGGCCCCTTGGTGAGATGATCCGAACGCTGAGCACCCAACCGACTGGATGTCGGCTTCGCTGATTTCCTGCCGTCCGTAGAGAATCATGGTCTTCAGATATTCCCGATCTTGTCGCGGTTCTGTGCAATCCAGGCGCGCAGGGTGTCTATGCTCATCCAGTCGTGGTTGTTGTCCGAGCAATAGGTGAAATCTTCAGCGACCCTCTTTCCACTATTGATGCGCTCCGGATCCAAACTCCAGTTGTGGATCGCCGGCAGGATCTTGAAGTGATCAGCGTATTCGTAGGTATGCAGCGCATCCTCCGTGCCGATCATCTGCTCGTGCAGCTTTTCGCCCGGGCGGATGCCGACGATTTCATGGCAGGCATCGGGCGCTGCGGCGAGGGCAAGGTCGGTCACTTTCATGGAGGGGATCTTCTTCACATAGATCTCCCCGCCCACCATGTCCTTGAAGGCATGCCACACGAGTTCGACACCCTGTTCGAGGGTAATCATGAATCGTGTCATGCGCGCGTCGGTGATCGGCAGCTTGCCCTGATCGGCGATGGAAAGAAAAAACGGAATAACCGAACCACGTGATCCCATCACATTGCCGTAGCGAACGACGGCAAAGCGAGTGTCATGCCCACCCGCATACGAGTTGCCGGCCACAAAAAGTTTGTCCGAGGCCAGTTTGGTGGCGCCATACAGGTTGGCGGGACTGCTGGCCTTGTCGGTGGAAAGAGCCACTACACGCTTCACCCCCTTGTCGATGCAGGCGTCGATGAGGTTCATTGCGCCCATGATGTTGGTCTTGACGCATTCAAAGGGGTTGTATTCGGCAGTAGGCACGATCTTGGTGGCTGCCGCATGCACCACATAGTCGACTCCGTCGAGCGCGCGGTAAAGCCTGTCGCGGTCGCGCACGTCGCCGATGAAGAAACGCACGCGCTCATCCCCAGCGAACTTCTTAGCCATCTCCCATTGCTTCATTTCGTCGCGGGAGTAGATGATCAGGCGACGAGGATTGTAGCGCGCCAGTGTCATTGGCACGAAGGTATGTGCGAACGATCCGGTTCCGCCGGTCAGGAGTATCGAAGAGTTGGTCAGCATGCGTTTATTCCGATGTTTGCGAGGGCGTGGCGGCAGGCGTCACGAACTGCGCCAGCAATTGGGACGGTGGGCCTTCCTGTGCAACCCGCCCGTGCTCGAGCCGGTAAAGTCTGTCGCAGTGTTCGACCGTGCTCAGGCGGTGCGCAACGATGACAATGGTTTTACTTCCATGCAGGGCGCCGATCGATTTTATCACTTCCCTTTCGGTCGCCACGTCGAGTGCGCTGGTGGCCTCGTCGAGCACCAATATCGGCGGGTTATGATACAAGGCACGGGCAATGCCGATGCGCTGCCGCTGCCCGCCCGACAGGCGCACGCCACGCTCGCCCACAAAGGTGTCCAGTCCTTCGGGTAGCGTCGAAACGAAACCGTCGAGCTGCGCAAAGGCAATCGCGCGTTCGACCGCCGATTCGTCGATCTCGTCGTCGGGGATGCCGAACGCCACGTTGCGCCGCAGCGTGTCATCCGTCAGGTAGATCGACTGGGGCACATAGCCGACCAGCTTGCGCCAGTTGCGCATACCGCTCCGTATGTCTGTCCCGTCCGCTTCCACCCTGCCGTCGGCCGGCTCAAGCAGCCCGAGCATCACGTCGACCAGGGTGCTTTTCCCAGAACCGCTGGTGCCGACGATGCCCACGGTTTCGCCCGTGCGCAGCGTCAGGGACAACTGGTCGAGTGCCATGCCGTGGGCACCGGGATAGCGATAGCTCACGCCGCGGAAGCGCACCTCGCGGTCGAATGTGACTTTGGCATCGGCGTCGGCCGCATCCGCCGCCTCGGCCGGCCGCGCCAGTTCGCGATTCAGAAGATCAACAACCGGCAGGCCGTAGCGAAGCCCCTGCAGCGAGGTCAGCACGCGGTTCATCGACGGCATCAACCTGAAGGCCGCCGCGGCAAACAGCCCGAGCGTGGGGATGATGTCCTCGAGCGCGCGCTGCTGGCCGATCATGCTGAACACGAGCATTGCCAGGCCCGTTACGGCAAGGAGTTCAAGCCACAGGCGGGGCATCTGCAGCAGGCTGGACTGCCGCTCGCCGACCCTTGCATTCTCGATGTTGTGCTGATCGAAGCGCGCGAGAAAACTGGCCTCACGCCCGGATACCTTCACATCCTTCACGCCGCCCAGCCCCTGCTGGATCTGCTGCATCCGCATGCCCTCATGCAGCTGCCGCGCCTTGCCCCAGCGCGCGATCCGCGTCCGCGTGAGACGATAAAAGGCATAGGCCGCACCGCCGATGACCAGCGCCACTGCCACGGCCCCCAGCGGTTCGACGACGAGGAGAAGTACGCCGATGCCGAGCAGAACGAAGGTCTCGGCAATCAGAAGCATGCCGGGCAGCAGCGCATGGCTGGCAAACAGATTGGCTTCGGTGGTCACGTTGCGGATCAACTGGGCCGAGTTGTTCTCCACGTGAAAGATATAGGGCTGCTGCAGGTAGCGCTCGAACAGCCTGTGCGACACGCGGGCCTGCGCGTTGAACGCAAACCGCGCCTGGCGCCAGGCAAGAAAAGCCAGAAATGCATTTTTTACCAAGTAGGCGCAGACCAGCGCGGCCACCGCACCGATCACCAGCGTCTGCTGGGATGGGTGCCCAAGCCTTTCGATCACCGCCTGAAACAACGGATAACGCGTCGCGAGATCGTCCTGCATCATCAGCGCGATCGCCGGCACGACCAGCCCGACGCTCAGCGTTTCCAGCAGCATGCCGATAAGCGTGAGGCCAAACAGGACCAGCGCGCTGCGCCTCTGGTCGGCGTCCAAAATGCGGAAAACCTTAACCAGCGGATTAGAGCCGCGGGCGGCAGCGTCGGGGAGTGCTGAGGCCGACGTCATTGTGTCGCCCTGCCCTGTGGGACAAACGCTATCGGCCTGTCGAAGGCGCTGGAAAGCCCAAGAGCCTCGCCAACTTTCGGCCATCGACCATCAATGACGGCGTCCACACATTGCTCCTCGAACAGGACTGGATGAAGCATATTGTTGGCGCCTTATCGTGAGTCGGCCGCCGAATATCGGACAGATGAAACAGCAATGAGCCACCAAAGCAACAGCGACCAATACGCCGAATAAATAGCGGTATGCGTGTTAATGGGGAACAACCAGGCAATCGCCCCCAGCCAGGCCACCCATGCTAAAGGATTATTTTTTGATGATCCCCGCCCCGCCCGAACAAACACAACAAAAAACACCAGCAAGCCAGCCAAGCCAATGATGCCCGTTTCGGAACCAACTTCCAGCAACAGTTGATGAGCATAAATCATGCCGGTGCCATTCGGACTGACGTAGGGATCGTTTGCTTCTGCATACTTTGCATAGGCGTAGCGATAGCTGCGTACTCCTGCACCGTTTATCGGGTTGTTCTTCAATACTGTGAGTGCATTGCTCCATAGGTGCATTCGCAAGGAGCTGGCCCTATTCAGCCCTTCATAACTAAAATCGAGCACAGCCAATGATTGGTCTGCACGCTTGGCAAATTTTGGATTGCTCTGATATGCAAACCCACCCGCCAATGCGGCAACGAGTACGATGGGAACGAGTAATTTGATTGGATGAAAGCCCAACCGTCGAGCGTATATCCAACTCCAAACGATGGTCACAATGGCGAAAACTATCCAGCTTTCACGATTGCTGGCGAGCAGGACAACGGCTGCGGTGCCGAGCCAGGCCAGCGCCAACTGCCACTTTGCGCCGTAGCGCGAAACGTATTCCCACACGATGGGGGACAGCATGGCAAGCGTGAGGCCGAGTTTCCAGTTCTTCGGGCCGAACAGGCCATTCAGGCGATCGGGGTAGGCATAACCCAGCAGATCGTAGCCGGCCACAGCCTGGATCAAGGCATCGACCACCCAAAACAGCAACAGCCACGCCGACAGCTTGAGCAGGCGCTGGCGCGCGAGGTCTTCGCGCAGCATCCAGATCAGGTAGATGCCGGCCAGATAGATGCGCGGATAAGTCAGCGCGGTGCTGAGCGATTTCTTGAACCACAGCGAATCGGGAACCGACAGGGCAATCGGAATCCAGATGCACAGGAAAAGCAGGCTGAAGGTTTTGGCGCCGCCTTCCCACACGGCCTGCTTGCCATGCTTCCAGATCAACACGCCGCCGAGGATGGCCATGATGAACACGGGCAGTTCGGACGAACGGCTAAACGGCAGCAACAGCAGGAACGACCAGGCGAGGACGACAGGCGTCCACGCAGCGGGATTGAACACTGCCGGCACGGCTACGCTGCGTCGCGTGCGCCGACTGCCGTCGAAAACGCGTCGATCACCGGCTGGATCAGATTGCGCTTGAGCTTGAGTGCAGCCTGGTTGACCACCAGGCGCGAGCTGATGTCGCTGATGTGCTCCACCGCAACCAGGCCGTTGGCCTTGAGCGTGCCGCCGGTGGAGACGAGGTCGACGATGACGTCCGACAGGCCGACCAGGGGGGCGAGTTCCATCGACCCATACAGCTTGATCAGGTCGATGTGCACGCCCTTCGATGCAAAGTGATCGCGCGCGGCATTGACGTATTTGGTGGCTACGCGAATGCGCGCGCCCTGCTTCACCGTCCCCGCATAGTCGTAGCCTTCGCGCACCGCGACCATCATGCGGCAGCGCGCGATCTGCAGGTCGAGCGGCTGGTACAGGCCGTTGCCGCCGTGCTCGTTGAGCACATCCTTGCCGGCGATACCGAGGTCGGCGGCACCGTATTGGACATAGGTCGGAACGTCGCTGGCGCGCACGATGATGAGCCGCACGTCGGCGCGGTTGGTGCCGATGATGAGCTTGCGCGAAGACTCCGGGTTCTCGGACGGGGTGATGCCCGCTGCCGCCAGCAGCGGCAGGGTCTCTTCAAAGATACGGCCCTTGGACAGGGCCAGCGTGATGCCGGAATAACTCATGTTCGATGTCTGTCAATGCACGCGCTTGATGCGCGCACCCAGTTGGGTGAGCTTTTCCTCGATGCGTTCGTAGCCGCGGTCGAGGTGGTAGATGCGCTCGATGGTGGTCTCGCCCGCCGCCACCAGACCGGCCAGCACCAGGCAGGCGGAGGCGC
>JBGSOE010000104.1:0-5208 GCA_041739295.1 Thiohalobacterales bacterium
CGGATGGGGAGCCTAGGAACAATTAGGGAACCTCTGATTAATTTGATCAAGCGAGCAGATGCAAGGCGCGGACAGGTGACTCGAACATGTCGGACGCGGCCTTCGGCCTGAATCCGACCTACGTTTATTATGCGGGTGAACTTAGGTCGGATTCAGCGGCGCAAGCCGCGCGTCCGACAGCGAAGCGGAGAGAACGGCGCTAGTCGGCCCGAAGGTCGAGGCGCGCAGCACCGAGTAACAAATGGAGTTTACACGGCGTCTGCCGCTTCCCGGCCCCGTATTTTGAGCCCGGCTGCAACGCGGCAGATGCCGCTTCAGCGAATTAATCAGAGGTTCCTTAGTTACGTACCATTCCGACCACAGGTGTACTTCTGGCGATTACAAAGGAGATATACAACGAGATAATCGCGGCAAAGTAGCACCAGACCGATACGAATACCCAGTCAAAAAACAACCACGCAACAAGCCCCGACAGAAACACCAGCAGACCCAGGCTGCGGTGATACTGATCCGATGACAGCGTCAGGGGCGCGAGGATGACGAGCAGATAAAAAACGGTGACCACCTGCTGAGACACATAGGTGTCGGAGATGAACTTCAGCTCATAATCGATCGAGTGTCCAACGATGGATACGCTTACCCATCCCGGATTATTCAACAACGGCAGGTACATGGCCGCACCGAGCAGCAGCCCGATCAGGACAATCATCAGGAAGGCGCGTCTGAGGCGCGGGGATGATTCGGTCAGATACGCTGAGTACGGCACCCAGCCCAGCCAAAAGAGATGCGAGAAAAGCAGGAACCCGAACGCAAGACGATGGGCTGTTTCCTCCTCGCCGGCTTGCAGCGATAACCAGATTCCGCCTTCGATCATCTGCTGTAGCCCGAACAGAAGCGGCAGCATGGCGAATGCCCAGTAGGGTTTATCGAGGTGATTGGCCTTGATCAGGCAGTACGCGCCCGCCGGTATGAGAAGTGACGCAGAGGTAAAACTTGCTGTAGCAGAAAAACACATGGGCCGCCCTGTGCGGCCTTTTTCAAAAAAAGTACAGACCACGGATAATGAATCTGAGGTCAAGGGTATCGAGTATAGACAAGGAAGGATAGTGCATAGTATGAAAACAGGCCGGTTTGAATGATACGATTAAGCAGGTCAGCGTACTTGGGCCCCGACGCGCGTGGGATCAAGGCGTGAATTCAAGTACTCGGCCCCCTTTATGATGCCTTCCAATATCCGGAATTATATGGCGAGCAATCTGGTTTTTACCAAGGCCGGTGGATTTCCTCCATCACTTGAATGCACGCCCGTGTACATAACGAGTCGACTCCGCGCTATTCCGTAGAGGGATTTAGGAAATCCCATTTTAAATAATGGTATCAATGGCTGGCTGATCATGACTAAAGATATAAAACATATTCACAGTTATTACTCACCCAACGATCTGTATAACAGGATCATTGAGGGCCTGAATGAAATTGGCAAGGATTTGTCGAGGCTTACTCTGGAAGATCTTCATCCGGTGGATGAATTTCATATCCGCGGTACTACTGCAACGAATGAGTTGGTAGCCCTTTCCGGTTTTACGTCAGACATGCATATTCTGGATGTCGGTTGTGGTGTGGGTGGTTCAACGCGCAGGTTGTCACATCAAACAGGTTGCTGTGTGACCGGTGTCGATTTAAGTAATGAGTATATCGATGCCGCACAACGATTGACGCACCTGCTTGATATGCAGGAACGGGTAAAGTTTCATGCTGCAAGTGCACTTGATATGCCGTTTGAAGACAACAGTTTCGATGGTGTCTGGTCTATCCAGATGGGTATGAATGTCGAAGACAAATTGGCGTGGCTGAATGAACTGCATCGTGTTGTCAAACCAAAAGGTCGTGTGGTGTTGTATGAGGTATGTGCAAATATAAACACGCCGGTATATTTTCCGGTGCCCTGGGCGCAGGACAGTTCGATAAGTTTCCTTGTGGAGCCGGAGTTATTTCGCGAGCTTATAATTTCGGCCGGATTTGAAATCGAAGTCTGGCACGACAAGACCGATCTGGCACAAAAGGCCTTTGCGCATATGAAAGAACCCGTGGGAGAACCTGATCTGCCCGAGCTTGGCGTCCATCTTCTGGTTGGAAGCGACATCCTGACCAAGGCCTATAATCTGCATCGCAATCTGAATGAGGAACGTGTCAGTCTGATCGAGGCTGTCGCGGTAAAACCCTGCTGAGCTGGGAAGTTGGAGTCAGAGTAACGCTGATATTGGAAAGATATGCTCTCTGGCTCGAATGGCACATCCTTAAGTCCAGTGTAGGTCGGGTTAGCGCAGTTTGCGTAACCCGACAGGCGTTGCGAAGCAACCCAACGCCGTTGTTAAGGTGTGCCTAACGGCACGCTTGGCGGGTTACGGCGCAAACAACGCGCCTAACCCGCCTTACATCTGATATGGATAGGCTTAAGTAAGCGCCATTCCATTCTGACTCTAATAATTTAGAACGGCAGTTCCAGTGACTGACACAGAAATTTCATGAACGGAATCGATGAACGAAAAGCCTTCACGACCTCGGGTTGAAAATGTTCGCTTAACGCCAATGTGGGCGTGAACGGCATGATAGCGATGAAGTCCTTACGCTTGAGATCATCGAGCAATGGGTGATCCTTGGCGTAGCCGCGCGGCGCGTTGACCAGGGTATCGCCGGACAAGACGAAACTCTTGGCGAATGTCGGATCACGACTGACCTTTTTCCAGGCCGTGGCATTTTCGTCGATGGCCGTGCGGATACGGCCCAGAGCTGTACTGTCCGGATGCCAGATGCCAACGCCCAGAAAACATTCATTTGGTTCGAGATGAACGTAGAAGCCGGGCGCGTGTACGTCCTTGCCCTGGAAATGTCGGAACTGAATGCCGATGTTGGTTTTGAACGGGCGTTTGTCACGGCCGAAACGCACATCGCGGTGTACCCGCATCAGGGAACCCCCCACCTTCTTCGCAATGGCGAGAAACTGAGGGGAGATGGCATGAATGTCGCCGGCTATGGCGTCGATGAAATTCAGGGCCGGCGTGCGAACCGCGTCTTCATAGCTCTGTCGATGCTCATCAAACCAGGCGCGATTGTTATTGCCATCGAGCTGAGTGAGATACCTGAAGGTTGCCGGCGTAAAGTAGCGGTTCGTCATGGTGATGAACTCCTGAACTAATCCTTGTTGAAAGAAGTGATCATCGTCAGCCTTGTGATGCAGGCTTGTCACCAAGGTGACGCCTAAGATACGTCCGGCATATTGAACAAAAATCGGGCGGGGCACAATCTGACCCACGGGCTGCGAGTCCCAGAGTAAAAGCGATATCCTCCTGCCTGTACCGAAAACTACACTTTACCTGCAACTACGTTCTAGGGAACCTCTGATTAATTCGCTAAAGCGGCATCTGCCGCGTTGCAGCCGGGCTCAAAATACGGGGCCGGGAAGCGCAGACGCCGTGTAAACTCCGTTTGTTACTCGGTGCTACGCACCTCGCCCTGCGGGCCGGCTGGCGCCGTTCTCTCCGCTTCGCTTCGAGTCGCCCGTCCACGCCTTGCATCTGCTCGCTTGATTGAATTAATCAGAGGTTCCTCAATTCAAACGCCGGGCAAGTGCAGTGGGGCGTGACAAGTGGCGGAGCAGTTTTTACTCCGGCCAAAAAAATATTTAAATACGATTATGACTGGTTGAAATAGCGCTGCAAGTAGTCGTCGAAGGACAAACTCGTGTCTGCCTCTAACATGGCTTGCTTTTCCAGCGACGATTTCGCCAGATCGTCATAATATTTCCGCTGTTCGTTCGTTAGATCAACTTGACTGAAATAGTCAAAGTGCTGTTGCGACATGCGTTTTGCAAAATGATAGAAACCTTCTCCACTATCCCGCATCGCTTTAAGCATACGCGCCGATGGTGTTAAATCCGGGTCTATCACTTTCTCGCGCTGCTCCGCCAGAGCCTGCATGTAAGGTTCGCCCTGGTGCGAGCTATCGAGCAACTCACACACGCCTTTCATATCATCGCATATTTCCAGTGCCCATTGCTTTAACGATATGGTTGTTGAATTACGTTGCAGGGTCAATTTCGGATCGCGGCCATAATGCGCGACATCCAGTTCGTTCTTGTCGATTTCACCTTGCTCGGTTTGACTTATTTTCGGACTATCCTGAATTAAACAATATACCATCAGTGCTTCAATGAATTTCATTTGCGTAGCGTTAATACCCAGTGGCTCAAATGCATTCACGTCGAGAGATCGCAATTCTATATAACGCACGCCACGTCGTTTTAATGCCAGGGTGGGTTTTTCATATCCTTCAAGAAGTTGCTTGGGTCTGACTGTGCTGTAATATTCATTTTCAATTTGCAATATATTGGCATTGAGCTGGCGATATTCGCCGGCAACTTTTACGCCAATTTCTTCGTAATATTGATACGGCGTGCTTATCGCGCATTGCAAAGACTGAATATATGAATCGAGATTATCGTAGCAAGCCTTGATGCCGATTTCGTTTTCCTTGTTATTTTGATATCCAATATCCCCCATACGTAAAGACGTAGCATAAGGTCCGTAGTAGGTATTAGCATCGAACTCATGCAGGTTGGTGGACTTGCCGCCCAGGAATGATTTGCATATTGCAGGTGATGCGCCAAATAGATACGGCACCAGCCAACCAAGGCGTTGCAAATTTCTAATAATTGCAAAATATCGGTCGTCGGTAAAATCACGCAAGTTTTGTGTATCGCCTTCAATTGCCTGGTACAAACGCCAAAAACTTTCCGGTAATGAATAATTGAAATGTACTCCGGCAATCACCTGCATCACCTTTCCGTATCTATAACCCAAGCCACGTCTATAGATATGTTTCATCATGCCGGGATTTGAGCTGCCATAGTATGCAATCGGCACGCCGGCCTCTCCTGCTAACACACAAGGCATGCTGGTAGCCCATAACAATTCATTATCCAAATGGCTGTAAACATAGGCCTGTGCATTACGGAGAAACGCCAGCGCATCGGCACTATGTTCAAACGGTGGAGTAACAAATTCCATCAGGGCTTCTGAATAATCGGTGGTGATATAAGGATGCGTAAGCGCAGAACCTAATGAACGCGGGTGCGGTGATTGCGAGAGCCCACCTTCGGGCGCTACCCGCAAGGTTTCTTTCTCCAGCCCGATCAAGCGTCCATCCAGC
>JBGSOE010000021.1:0-4762 GCA_041739295.1 Thiohalobacterales bacterium
TCGGTACCGGCAAGACCACCCTGATTCGGCATCTGCTCAACAACATGGAGCAGGACGTCAGCGTCGGCCTGATCTCCAATACCCATCGATCCTTCGGCGATCTGCTGCAGTGGATTTTGCTCGCCTATAACCTGGAGCATGCCGGCAAGACGAAGGTCGAGATGTACCAGACGTTCGTCGATTTCATGATCCGGGAATATGCACGTAACCGTCGCACCGTGCTGATCGTCGATGAAGCCCAAAACATGGAGGCAGACACATTAGAAGAGCTGCGCATGCTCTCCAATGTGAATGCCGACAAGGATCAGGTACTGCAAGTGATCCTGGTAGGCCAGCAACAACTACGCGACAACCTGCGTCGCCCTGATCTGATTCAATTCGCACAACGCATCGCCGTGGACTACCACCTAACTGCATTGATGGCGGAAGACACCATGGCTTACATCCGCCATCGCATCACAGTAGCAGGCGGTGACAGTGACCTGTTCACAGATGCGGCCTGCGCGGCGGTACATCATTACAGCAGCGGCGTACCACGACTCATCAACCTGCTGTGTGACCTCGCCTTGGTGTATGGCTATGCCGAGCGCCGCAAACAGATTGATGTCGACCTGATCGAAGATGTCGCTCGCGAAAAACAGGCCGGCGGTATCTTTCCCTCACCTGAGCCACCGCCCGCCAGCGCACCCGCGGCACCTGTCCACAATTCGTCCCCGAAGGTTGCAGCCAGTCCGGCGCCGGTAACAAAAAAAAAACTTCGCTTAGCAATTGCTAGCGAATCGACTTCCCTGCGTCAGCATCTGCGTCAGCTGGTCGAACTTCAGGGCCTGACGGTGGTCGATGACTACCCGCTGGATGAAAGCACGGTCACCTGCATTGACCCAGACAGCATCGATATCCTGCTGGTAGATCTCGACGAAGACGCCGAAGACCGGATTGGAGACCTTTGCGATATGCTCGCTCAATGCAACCTGCCGGTGCTCTTCAATGACAGCCAGGTGACCGAAGCAAGCCTGCGCGGTGAAGATCCGCAGTTCGGTATCAAGCTCACTTCAAAACTGGTCTCACTGATGCCTTCTAATCCGGGCAATGAAGTCGACACGGATGCATCCGCCGCCAACCTCGAACCCAAAACCCCGGTCCAGGCCAAACTACTGTGAAGTTCCAGCAGCTTCGCGTTACCAGCGCATTGCTGGCCTGCTGCTGGATTGCAACGATCTACTACCTATCGTCCCTGTCCGGACTTGATATCGGTATCGACTTTGCCGCGAAGGACAAGCTGTTTCACATGGCTACTTACGGTCTGCTGGGACTCTTCATCCTGGGCACCATGCGTCTGAGTACCATGGGATACAGTTACAATCAGGTCACCCTCGCCACCCTTATTGCGACTGCCTATGGCATCACGGACGAATGGCATCAATCCTATGTGCCAGGACGCACGTCCGATCCCCTGGATCTTGTCGCGGATTGCATCGGCGCCTTGCTGGTAACGCTGGCCGCTCGCGCATTCATGCGGCGTCGCTTAGCGGCGCAACAGCTACGTAGTTAGGGACATTCTGATTAATCCAGTGATACCCGTCATTGCGCGAAGCGTGGCAATCTCGTAAATCAGCATCAGTCGGTTGGAGATTTCCACGGCGCTACGCGCCTCGCAATGAACGGATTAATCAGAGCTTCCTTAATTAGAGCAATGTCGGACACGGCCTCCGACCTGAATCCGACCTACGTGTGGTATGCGTAGTTTCGTAGGTCGGATTCAGCGGCGCTAGCCGCGTGTCCGACAGGTCCAACGAGTTACAGATACTGCGACCAATTGCGCGATGCATCACCGAACACGAAGAAATGCGGATTGAGCAGTGAATCCTTGGTGTTGTAGCGCAGTTGCTGCATATCAAGGCCGGTGACCTGACCGCCCGCCTCCTCGACCACACACTGCGCCGCCGCGGTATCCCATTCCGACGTCAGCCCCAAACGCGGA
Source organism: Thiohalobacterales bacterium (assembly GCA_041739295.1). Taxonomy (GTDB): domain Bacteria; phylum Pseudomonadota; class Gammaproteobacteria; order Thiohalobacterales; family Thiohalobacteraceae; genus JAHJQQ01. The sequence continues at coordinate 1,982 of JBGSOE010000021.1, forward strand.
TAAAGATCGGCCACGCCCTCTGCGACCAGACAGATCTTCAACGAGCTGCCCATGCTCAAGAGCTCATGCGGCCCAAGGCGGTCGAGAAACTGCAATAATGAATCCCCACTGTGCGAACGACTGCCTGCGACCATTATCGGACCCTGTGGCAGTTGGCGTACACGGATAGACTGCGGCGCCTGTCCGGCCTGCGCTTTGAAGGCGCCACCGCCCGCACAGGCAAAATAGGTCAGACCAGTCACTGGCACATGGACCACACCCAACTCCGCACGCCCCTCATGAATGAGCGCGATATTCACCGTAAACTCGCCATTGCGCTTAACGAACTCGCGGGTACCATCCAGCGGATCGATCAGCCAGTAGCGCGACCAGCTGCTGCGTTCGGCAAAGGGAAGAGCCGCGGATTCCTCGGATAGGATGGGTATCTCAGGAGTAAGTTTCTCGAGCGCGGCGACAATCGTTTTGTGCGAGGCCATATCGGCCGCCGTCAACGGCGATTTATCATCTTTGTGCTCAACTGAAAATTCCGTTTCGTAGATCTTCAATATCTGCCGACCAGCATCCACTGCGATCTGATTAACCGCATCCAGCGAGTCGCATGCATTGAAATTATTATTGTCCACCATTAGTTAATCTCTCCCGTATCATAACCCTAAAAAAAATCATTTCAGCCACGGAAACACAGCGTATTCCTGGAGCGACTCTTCACCACCTTGCGGGTGATGGCGGTGCCGGTGTGAAGCTTATGATTTTGTCCGTGTGATTCCGTGGCAAATGCGGTTTATTAGGATAAACAGCGCCGCGATACTGCGCGCCTCCGTAAAATCCTCCCGCGCCAACAGAGCGCCAATATCACTCAGTCGCCAGGGCACGACCTCGATGGGCTCTGGCTCATCACCGGCCTGACGTTGTGGATACAAATCCTCTGCCAGCACGACATGCGTAAGGTGACCGAAATAGCCTGGCGCCACGGTCAGCGTACTCAAATGAGTAAGCCTTCGCGCTCCATAACCCATTTCTTCCATCAGCTCGCGGTTGGCGGCAACCAGAGCATCCTCGCCCACCTCGATGCGTCCCTTGGCGAACCCCAATTCGTAACGCTCCACGCCGACGGCATATTCACGTGCCAGCAGCACGGTCTCAGCGTCCAACAGCGGTACGATCAGCACCGCACCGCTAGCTGTGGCCTGCAACCGCTCGTAATCGGCCTCTACACCGTTAGCGAAGCGCAACGCCACTTCTTCGATCCGGAATAACCGGCTCTGCGCCAAGGTCTTCACATTCAGTATCTTCGGGGCGGCACTCATACGTCAACCATTGTAAAGCACAGCCGCCCGTCAGGCGCGCTTGTTGTCGCCCGGCAAAACTGGCAACCTTGGGCGCCACGAAACCCTGTGTAGAACAAACATGCAATTGCCTTGGAATACTATCGATTCAGTCCTGCTGGACATGGACGGCACCCTGCTGGATTTGCATTTCGATAATCATTTCTGGCGCGAGCACGTGCCACTGCGCTTTGCCGAACGCCACGGCCTTGAGCTGGATGCTGCAAAGGATGCTCTGTTCCCTAGATTCCGTTCGGTGGAAGGCCGTATGGAATGGTACTGCGTGGATTACTGGAGCCGGGAGCTGGATCTCGATATCGCCGCCCTCAAACGCGAGGTTGACCATCTGATCGCCGTGCATCCGCACGTGATCGATTTTCTGGATCGCGTGCGTACTAGCGGCAAACGTATCGCCCTGGTGACCAACGCACACCAAAAGGCGTTGGATCTGAAAATGCAGTGCACTCAGCTGGGCGGACATTTCGATATGCTTATCTGTGCACACGATTATGGAAAGCCCAAAGAGGACCCCAGCTTCTGGGACTGGCTGCGCGCACAGGAACCCTTCCAGCCCGAACGCACGCTATTCATTGATGACAGCCTACCGGTATTACATTCGGCGCACAGCTATGGCATCCGCCATCTGCTGTGCGTGCGTCAACCGGACTCAAAAGGTCCCTTGCGTGATATTGCGGAGTTTCCCGCCATCACCAGCTTCGATGAGATTATGCCTTGAAGGAGCCTGGTGCGGTTGAAGGCCGTTGATGGCCATGAAATCCACGAAACCCACGAAATGTATATTGGCAAAGTGTTGAATGCTGTGTCATTGCGAGCAAAGTGAAGTAATACAACAGCAGAATCTGTAGTTTGGTAATTGCATCGTCGCTGCGCCCCTCGCTACGGCAGTTCATGAATAGTTCAGACTAAGCACTTTTCGTGGGTTTCGTGGATTTCGTGGCTAAAGATCGTCCCTAACCCCGCACCCCCCATTTCTTGAAGCGCTTCTTACAATACTTGAGCAGGCTCTCATAACCATCAAAGAACAGCTCAAAGCCATCTTCGGCCGGTGCGTCGAATTCGCAAAAATCATTGGAGTGATCGCGACACACTTGCGGACGCGTGAAATAAATGCCGCAACGCCCCCCTGGTTGCAAATGCTGGCAGCGATTATTCACCAGCAAGAACCAGCCGTCCGTGTCTTTATAGAGCTGCACATTCTCGTGCGACAGCTGCCACAGCAGATGATCGAAATCGTCGCGCGAACGCGGCCCGTTAATTTTTTGGGTGATGTAGGTGCAGCACTTCGAGTTGGTGCAGAAGCCGCACTTGTTCTCGGAAGTGATCTCGGCCTTGATGGGGATGTGGTTGAGCATGAACTAATCCGCGCTATAAACCTAAAAAAATAATGTAGGGTGTGGTGAGCGTAGCGAACCGCACCACGTCATCGTCTACCGTT
>JBGSOE010000192.1:0-7038 GCA_041739295.1 Thiohalobacterales bacterium
CTCGATAAGCGGGGTATTTCCCATCGTCGAGAATCTGCGCCGGATCTTGCCACAGACCCGTGAGCTGGTACCGGAGGCGATCGCTGAAATCGAGCTGGTGGAGGCTTGGTGCAGTCTGATCGAAAGCATCTCGGCACAGCACCCGATCCGCAGCGAAGAACTTCTGAACCGCGCCTACCGCGGCCGTGACGCGCACGGAACCCCTTACATCTCGCCCCCGCTGTTGGGGCTGTATACAGTCGCTCCACTTTGGTGCGTTCTGTGGTTCCGGTCCGGTACCCCGAGACGGGAAGACCGCGCCCTGGCCTATGTTGACCTGCAGGCCCAGCTCCTCGGCAGTTGGTTGTGTCTTGTACGAGATGATCGCTGTCTCAGCAATCCTAACCGCCTGGTCGAAGCAGGGCGGCTCCTGCGCAGTCTCCATCAACCCCAGTGCGGCGGCGAACTCGACCGTCTCGTGGGAGTTGCCTCAGATCACAAGTGTCTCCACGCCAAGCTGAGCCAGCTTCATGATGATGGCCTTCAAGACCTGCGGCAAGGGTATGGAGCCTTCGCAGACTTACTGAACGAGTCCTTTGAGATGGGGCTGGAGTCCGTGTTTCGTAAGCGGCTCACTACCCACGGCCATTCATCTGGCTCGGGGCGCCGTCGGGTCTCCCTGAACCGGCTTTACAGCGACCATGCTGACTACTGGCGCTTCTCCGAGCTGGGAGGAAGGGCGCCTGAAGAGGATTGGGGCGATATAGGGGTTGAAGAACTCCACCCCGGCCCGGACTTGGCCGAAACTCTGACGGAGCAGGGGCTCGCGCCCGACGAGTTCTCCGACCCCGAGCTTGCCTGGGTCGACTTGAAAGATCTGGTCGATTCCGCGCGAGGGCCAGCGGGTATTCCGGATCTCGGCGAGTTGCCGCCGCTGGGTGCGCTGTTTGCAGCCGCGCGGGCACGGGCCCGACATCTCATCATGGACGTCCAGCGCTTTACCACGCGCCGCTCACGCATCCGCTTGTCTGTGGTGGTCCAGATTATGACCGTGCTGGACCAACTCTATGCCGAGGCCCTTGGGCAGGCCAGATTACCGCTGCCGTCGTCTGCACGGGCACAGGGGGAGCGTAAGCTCGAGACTCTACACCTGCTGGCTGTTGCACTGGTCACCGGGACCGCGCCCGAACACGTGCGCCACCTCCCGCGATACACGTCGGCCAAAGCGCTGCCATCGGACTATTGTCTTGCATACTCACCGCAGCATCGCGTCTGGCTGCGGCCATACGTGCCGCCCGTGCGTAATCCTTTGGCGAAAGGTTATCTGCAGCATAGCGTCGATACTTGGCCGCGGGTTGCGCTGTCAGACCCATGGGGTGTCGGTGCACAGCTTACCGAGCCGGAAGCTGGGCGCTGGTTTGAGCGCCAAACCCGCACCTACGAATCAACCTTCGACGAGTTCATCGCACCTGCACTCGAGCTTGCTGGTGTCGAACCTCGCTGGCGGCGCATGATCGCAATGGGTGACCTGCTGCCCAGCTGGTTTCAGGGAATGGAGGAAGGCGATCACCTGCGTCCGGCAATCTTATTTGGTCGCGACGATCACCTAGCGGAGGTCCAGCGCTTCTACACTGCGTACGACCGACGTGCGCTGGATAAATTTTTCACGAGTGGGATGTACCAGCTGTGGGAAAAGCTTAACAACACCGGCTTTGAGCCTGTCAGTGGTTTGTTCAAGCGTACTGATCCCGCAACAATACCGGTAAGCCTAGTCGGAGACGACAGGGTCCCGCGCATTGAGAGCGTGAAAGCACTGATAGATGCACTACGAGCGACGCTGCTGGCGCAGCCAGCATCCCATCAGCGAGCTGACGTAATTCAACGGCACAACGCACTCACCACTTACACGGCAATTGGACTCGCACTCACGACCGGTTTCCGGGCCGTGCGTACACCCATTCCAGATCTGACGTTAATCGATGAGCAGACCGGTTTTATGTGTCTGCAGGAGAAAGATCGCAGCGATGGCGCACACGGCCGTATAGTCTGGCTGCCTGAACGAATACGGACACAAGTACGCGACTACCTCTGCCATCTACAGCGCCTTCGCCGATACCTGCCACAGGATTGGCCGACAGAACTTTGCGCGCCGGCAACCAAACACCGTGATCGCAGTGGTTTTGATGGAGCGAGCTATTCTCTGTTGCTGGCGCATACCCTGTTCTTCATCGAGGAGAACGATGCAGCCGGTTGCAGACCAGTGGAACTGACCGGCACGACGCTGCAACAACATCTGGATGCCGTGCATGCCGGTCATTGGCCCGTGGCGAACGCGGGGCGGCACTTGTTGCGTTCCTACCTAGCCGCTGCGGAGTGTCCGACGACGCTGATTAACGCGCATCTAGGCCACTGGCACTATGGCGAGGAACCCTGGGGGCATTTCTCCGCCTTTGATCCGCTGCCATACCGTCGGGCCATTGCGCCGCATCTGGATCGGCTACTCGATGTGCTCGACTACGGGCCCGTTGGAGGTCGTCGGTGAGCGCCGTGCTCGAGGGCGAGGGCGTATGGGCAGGCTGGGCACATATCGTCAGTCCTTGCGAAGATCTCGACGAGCCGCAGTTCCAAACATGTGTACTGGATGAAGCAAGCCTTAGCCGGGAGCAAAAAGAGGCGCTAGACCTCGTGCGCAGACGGGCGCCTGAACTGCTGCCCGTAAGCGCACGCGGCATAACACTCGAGGCGAGTGTATTCCAGCAACTGATCACGGCGTTCGGCGATCGCACACTGGCCGACCAGCGCTTCGTTCGCCTGCGGCGTCTGCTTGAGGTCATCGACGCGGGCAACCGTGCGGGCCGTTTTCGAATACCGATTCCGCACCTACCGGCACCACTACCGCCAGCACCTACATCACCCTTTCAGCACCACAAGTTTAAGGACATGGTGGCTCAGCAAACGCTGATCAATGCTTTTATCAACTCCCTCGTTAAACCAGCAGCCGAACTTGAGTCGGATGCGTGGTGGGGACGGACGATGCTGTCGGCACTCCTCTATGGCGGGCTACTTCAGTCACGCTGGCTATTAGCCGTGCCAAAAGCACTCGAAAATTCTGACCCTCAACTACGCTGGCTAGACTTGCAGGTCGATACAGAGACAGTTAAGGAGCCGACGTTGCGCCGCTGGCTGCCTGATCCGCTAACACGACTATTGTTGGTTGACGGTATGCGACGGGGGATTCCCGATATGCCCTCGCGTAATCGCATTCACAGCAGACAGGTGATGCGTCTTATCGGTGCCTATGCCAAGTGCGCAGGTTTTAATACGCTCCTGCAGAGGAGTTTCAGTAGCCTGAGGGCTGCATCCAGGACGCGGATGCATCTGCATCTACCACCTTTCCTTGTTCAGTATGCACTCGGACATCATGACAGTACTTCGCTACCCGAAGCTGCATGGCAGCGGCTGATCAATCCACCGAAGACGGTTGCAAGTGGAATGATTCATTCCGGTCGGCGAAACACTCTATCTGCAAATCTGAATAGTGTTGAGCACGATGAGGACTCTGAGGATATAGAGGCATGGCCGACACAACTCCGAGCCCTGGCTACTCAAGTGCGTAAAAGTGAGGAGGGCGCTCGTGAACGTATCCGGTTATGGCAGCAAGGGCATGAGGCCAGTTTGTTACCCAGTATCGGCCGGCTCGCTGAATGGATATACGAGCGGCTCCTGAGAAAGGGAAGAGGCCGACGTCCGCTGCGTATTCGTACGGTGTACGCGATGCTCAACAGCATCGGCGGCCGCCTGGTCGGGCAATTAGGCAACAATGATCCCGCAACGCTCGAGTATGCGGATGCGTACGTAGAACTGTATCAAACGGCGCTGGAAGATACGGCTTCTCTGGCCGTTCGACGCCGGGTGGCGCGATCACTGAAATCATTTCATGCTTTTCTTGTTGAGCGGCATGGCGTCCCTGACGTGGAAGAGAGCGCACTCTTCTCTGTGTACGGACAGTCAAAGTGTAGCGTTGACGCCAATCTGATCGGCATCGACACCTTCTTCCGCGCACTGCAGTGGTTGCACCATACCGCCAAGGAACGGCATGGCGATGAAGTGGCCCATGCGCTGTGCCGGATCGCCGGGCTTGGATTCTTTGCCGGGCTACGCCGATCCGAGGCTGTCGGTCTCAAAATAACGGACATCGAAGGCAGCCATCATGTAGACCTGTTGGTCCGACCTAATGCGCGGCGAAAACTCAAGACTCATAGCGCCCAGCGAGTGATCCCGCTGTCAACGATGATGCCGCCGGAGGAACTCCGGCGACTTCTCGAGTGGCGTGACCTGTATCGAAAAAATTCCAGTTCAAGTGACGACCTGTTTTATTTAGCATCATTGGATCGGGCACTCACCGATACCGACCCCCTAATGGAACTGGTTACGGAAGCGCTGCAACGGGCAACTCACGATCCCGGTTTTCGGTTTCATCATTTACGACACAGTTTTGCGAACTGGCAATTGATGAAGTTCTGGTACGCAGAACAAGAAACCAGCACGGATTCGTTGCCCGAATGGTTTTTATACACTGAACATGAAAAGTCACGTTTGTCAATTGCAAAAAAGGAACGCAAAGCCATCTTAGGTGGAAGCCTCACTAACCGTCGCTCATTGATGCAGATCAGCAGGTTATTGGGCCACTCAACAGTGGATATCACCCTCACGCATTACATTCATCTACTCGACCTGCTGATGGGCCGGACGCTGCGGCGTATGTCACCACGGCTTGGCACAAGGGCATTGGCCGTACTCACCGGATACAGTGACAGTCATATTAGACGTCTGCGATCCAGCGTCACTACAGCCGCAACTCAGTCGGACGACAGTGCAGCGGTCGAGCTGGATCAGTGTGTAGAGCGGCTACTGGCAGAGGGTGCCCACGGGAAGAGGCAAAAATCCAGGCAATCACGGGTCAGTGTGCTTGAGCTACCCTCGCTGAGTCCTCCGAAGACATTTCTGGATCGCTTGTTGAGAATCGCTCAGGTGCTTGACGCGTTGGCAGATAAACCGGGCGGCATCGACAGTATCTCGCGTTACTACGGTGTTTCTCCAACCAACATCCTGCGTCGAGTGGAACGTGCGAAGCGATTACCACCAGGTATCATGCGACGGCAGTGGCGCGTCCATGACCATACCGATTCGGATCTCGCGCTGAAATATGATCGACCGAAAGGTCCAGGACAACTGGACATGGCCAGGCGAACGGCTGAGACCCTGTATCGACTCATGCATCGAGGTGGCACCTCCGGGCATCAAGTGCGAACAGTTCGGAAACGACTGTTAGAGGCAGTGAATATTTTTGTCGAAAGTTGGGAGAATGAATCTCCGTTGACCGTCCGTATTCACACTGTCCCGGGAGCAAAGAAATGGCTCTGGTTTCTTACAGAACTAGGGTTGAAAGCAGGCGTTATTGTCCAGCATCATCCGTCCTGTGGTAAGAATGCCAGACCGGAAGGGGATCAGAAAGCATACTGGGAGAAAGCGCTGGGTGTCCGTATTGAAGGCAAGTCCCTTGATCCGATCAGCCCAGATAGAGCGAGTCGCGGTGCAGTACAAATACGAGTCGATCTTCGGCGTATTCCAGATGAGTATTTAGGTCATAAGAAGGTAACAGTGTTGACCGGCGTGAGGCTTGTATTAGTGATGTATTTGTTATTGTTCGATCCTGGTCACGGCACTTCGATGTCGGATAAGGTTGTTACTGATAAGTGCACAAGATAGTGTGTAGGTGATTTCATAGCATTAACAAGAAGACGCTGGAGAAGATGCTTTGTCTGGGTTGGGGGATGACCAGCTGGGACTGTAAAAAGAGGCGCCGAAGAGGTGTCGGCAACGATTGCCGTCGTTTTGAGAGTGAACTCGAGGCGTGATGTGTAAAAAAGAAAGTTTGGATAGGTAGTCCGAGGATAGGGCAGAGGGTGGTAAGTCGTGTCATCGGCCCAATGACACGAGTTGCGGGTGCACATGTTCAGCATTAGACCTTAATAGCCGGCTTAACGGACAGATGCGGGGAGGGCGGGGTGTGTTTCAATGGACCTCAGCTAGGCTGTCCAAATCAAAAGATAAACGTCGGGTATACTCGCAATAGCAGACATTGATGACAGAAATACATTGCAGCGGCTATCGACCGTTCTCAGACCTGTAGCACAGATCGATTTCGCGATTATGCAAAGCCTGCTCTGTATCAGAAGCAGTCGCAACACCAAGCTAAGCTGCTAAGACGTTCTGGCGCGTCGTTTGCGTCAGCAAACGGCGTGACGGGTTGCTTGGTCAGCTTCAACTTCATGTTATGTGGCGCTTTCATTTACCTTCCTGAAGGCAATGTTGCAGAAACAACAGTGTCATATTCATCATCAGCAAGGCGTCCGAACTCGATGCCTCGCTAAGCGATGGTTTCGCAGTGCTCTTTGTTGCTCTTTCGGAAGTAATAAAACTCTGGATGTTCAATAGAAATGGTTCGGTGAATCGATTCGTCGGGATCAGACCGGCACTTTTGCCTTCTTTCATTAGCCTGCCAACTTCACCCTTCGCGTTGCTTCCGGGTTCTCCGACGAGAATCTGTAGAAAGCAATGAACTGCGCTGTGCGCTTTTGTGATTGCTTCAGAAAATCTTCCTTCTCTAAAATCTTCGAACATAAGAGTGAGGATTTCATTCGCAGGCTTCCACTTCGGGTCTGACAGTGCATCGAGAGTCGGCTTGTACAGTTCCCGCTCAATGCTCTCATCTTGTCTAGGGATGAACCCATTGCGAGTCATCAACTGATTGACTGCGAACTGCTGAAAGATATGGTTAAGACAGTTTGAGAAGCGGTCAAACTTCCCAAATGCCTCTTCAACGTACTTTGCGCGTTCATCTGAGTCGATCGTCTTCTTTGCTCGTTCCAAGTCATAGGAGTTGATGAGTAATTCTGCGAACTTGCTCAACATTCGCAGAACAAGAGGCGCCGCTTCTTCAATGAAGATTCGATAGAAGTCCTTTGTCGCCGCCTCCCACCTCTCACGGTCGTTGGC
>JBGSOE010000207.1:0-12260 GCA_041739295.1 Thiohalobacterales bacterium
ATGAATGAATCTATCAATGTCCTCGGTGAGCCACTCTCACCCTGCGGCGAACGCCCCGTGACAGGTTTCTTCCGCGATGGTCATTGCAACACCTGCGCACAGGACATCGGCTCGCACACGGTCTGCATCGAAGCCAATCAGGAGTTTCTGGAATTCTCGCGATTCCGTGGCAATGATCTGTCTACACCCGCACCGGAGTTTGGTTTCCCGGGTGTAAAACCGGGGGATCGCTGGTGTTTGTGTGCGGCGCGCTGGCTGGATGCGCATGAGCATGGCCGCGCACCCAAGGTATTCCTTACCCGCACGCATAAAAAGGCATTGGAAATCGTGCCCTTCGAGCTGCTACGCAAGTTCGCGCTGGATATGAACTAAGGAACCTCTGATTAATTTGATCAAGCGAGCAGATGCAAGGTGCGGACAGGCGACTCGAAGCGAAGCGCAGATAACGGCGCTAGCCGGCCCGAAGGGCGAGGTGCGCAGCACCGAGTAAAAAACGGAGTTTACACGGGGTCTGCCGCTTCCCGGCCCCGTATTTTGAGCCTGGCAGCAACGCGACAGATGCCGCTTCAGCGAATTAATCAGAGGATCCCTAAGCACTCTGAATAACGCATGTCCCGACATACCGGTTAAGGCCGGACACCAGATTATTCAATGCACTGGATTATTCGCCTTACCTACCTTGCGGGCGCCCTTTGGGTATTTAATGCGCTACGCGCTTTTCCAGCATTCCGTTTGACATACGGCAACCTAAAATCGATATCACTCGCGGAAGAGATTCCCTCCCACCACGGAAGATATAAACTATATTCAGAAGGAAGGGTTTATTTTTCCTATCAATATAGCACTGCAATTCTTGGAGGACGTTATGCACCTGCCATTGCAGATCACTTTCCGTCATATAGAACATTCACCGGCCCTTGAGGCCCACATACATCAACTGGCCAAACGGCTAGATCGTTATACCCAGGAAATCATGAGTTGCCGCGTCGTCATTGAGGCACCCCATAGACACCAGCATCAGGGCAGCTTATATACCGTACACCTCGACATCACTCTACCCGGCGGTGAAATCGCCGTGACCCGTGATCAGCACGACAATCACGCCCACGAGGATGCCCATGTCGCGCTACGCGACGCCTTTCTCGCCGCCGAACGGCAGCTCGAACAACGCGTGCAGAAACGCCGCGGCAAGGTTAAGGAGCATGAAGCGTCGCCCCACGGTCGGATTCGGGAACTTTATCCCATGCTCGATTACGGCCGCATCGAGGCCAGTGATGGCCGCGATGTCTATTTTCATCGTAACGCCGTCATTGATGTGGATTTCGATTCCCTCGACATAGGCATGCCCGTGCATTTTGCCGAGGAACACGGGGATCAGGGAATCCAGGCAAGTACGGTTCATGTCGAAGGTCGACACCACATCGTCGGCTGAAGTACACATCTCAATAGCGGGTTCAGTGATAGCTCGCTGAACTCGCGCCGCGACATCGCATGAACCACCAAGACTGTCATGTCGTGGGGATCAATTACGCGAGGTATGCCATCATGACCATGCCGGCCACAATCAGTGATTATCTCAGTTCCCACAATACCACTTACGAACTGATCAAACACCCGAGCGCTCCCACCAGCCGCGCCAGCGCCGACGAAGCGCGGGTCCCTGCCGATCATGTCGCCAAGGCCGTTATCCTGCGTGATGCGCTCGGATACCTGATGGCCGTGGTTCCTGCCAACCACTGGATAAAATTGAAAGCACTGCGCGATAGTCTCGACCGCGCACTCATCCTGAGCGACGAGCGTGACATGGCGAGCCTATTCAGCGACTGCGCGCGCGGCGCAGTTCCGCCACTCGGGCCCGCATATGGCTTGGAAACCGTGGTCGATGACGAGTTGCTGAGTCTGGCGGATGTGTATTTCGAGGCCGGCGATCACGAATTATTGGTGCACACCGACGGGGCCAACTTCCGTGAACTGTTGCGCGGCGTACGCCATGGCCACATCAGTCATGCCTGAGTGAGGAACCTATGATCCATATGCTTGCCGGCGACCTAATGTTCAGCACCGCCCAAGTCATAGCACAGGGCGTTGCACCCAATGACCCAATGGATCAGGGGCTCGCGCTCGCGTTACACAAACGCTACCCGACCATGCACAAAGAATTTCACCGCTGGTGCCATCAACACAATGCTAAAGGTGGAGATATCTGGCTCTGGCGCAGTGAGCGAGGCATGTTTATCGTCAACCTGTTAACTCAAGATAATTGGGAGGGGCATGCGCACCACCCTGGCAAGGCGACGCTACCCAACGTCAATCATGCCCTGCATGCACTGGAAAAACTGGCGAAGAAGGAAGGCTTTACGTCGCTTGCTCTGCCACGACTGTCAACCGGTGTCGGCGGCCTGGAGTGGACTGATGTACGCCCGCTGATCGAAAACCGGCTCGGTGATTTGGGCATCCCGGTTTATGTCTATGAGGATTACCGGCCCGGTGAAAAAGCGAAAGAACCGCGGAATTGAAGTAAGGAACCTTTAATCAGTTACTAGCTGTCATTCCGGCGCAGGCCGGACAAAAGCGCAGAGCGCGTTGAATGCCGATCAGAGGATACGAAGGGTGAGCGGAACGAATACTCTAGTGCCTTGAACTACATGGATTCCGGCCTACGCCGGAATGACGGTTTTTTTTAGAGGTTTCTAAATCTAAACCACAACACCTAACACCTCCGCGTTACTCCATATACCCCGGACCCTGACCGCGCGTGTTGCGCGCGTAGTAACACACATCACCCCGTGGAATAACCACCACGCCACCGGGCGTGACGTGATAGCACTTGCGATCTGCGTCGGCGTCATAACCGATCACCGTACCGGGCTCTATATGATTGTGGCGATCGACGATCACGCGCCGCAGCTTGGACCCGGCACCGATGCGCGCATAGTCCATGATGATACAGTCTTCCAGTTCTGCGCCCTTCTCCACCACCGCCTCACGGCGGATGATGCTGTTATGCACGCGCGAGCCACGACACACCATGCTGGCCGCACCGAACAAACTATTATCGATATCCCCGCCCAGAATGCGCGCCACCGGCCCCTGATAGTTGCTGGAATAGATCGGCCACTGCGGATTGAAGGCATCAAAGCGCGGATCTTCGCCCATGACATCCTTATGGCAGTCGAAATAGGCATCAATCGATCCCACATCGCGCCAGTAGCCGCGCTCCTCATAGGGCCTGATCCCAGGCACATCGTTGGTAGTGAAGTCGTAGGCAAACAACTTGTGCGTGCGCAGCAGTCGCGGCAGCACATGCGCGCCGAAATCGGTCTCGCCAGCCTCGTGCGCCTCAATGAGTGCCTGCACCAGCACTCTGGCATCAAAAATGTAGTTGCCCATCGATGCATAGGCACGCGTAGGATCATTGGGCATGGGGCGCGGTTGCGCGGGTTTTTCCTGAAATTCCTGGATACGGCCATCGCTATCCGCGGCAATCACACCGAAATTAGAGGCCTGAGCAAGTGGCACCGGCAGCGCGGAGATAGTCACAGCGGCATTGTGTTCGCGGTGGAACTGGATCATCTGACTGACATCCATGCGGTAGATGTGATCTGCGCCGAACACCGCCACCAGATCCGGGCGATAGAGTTTGATCAGACGAAGGCTCTGGTGCACGGCGTCAGACGTGCCGCGGAACACCTGACTATGCCCATCCATTTGCGGCGGCACCACCGTCACGAACTGATCTGGCAATAGCGGGGAAATCTGCCAGGCCTTACGCACATGTTCAATAAGTGACTGGGCTTTGTACTGCACCAGCAGATAAACAGCGCGGACACCTGAGTTGATGAGATTACTGAGAACAAAATCGATAATGCGGTAGCGGGCGCCGAACGGCACCGCCGGTTTGGATCGTTCAGATGTTAGTGGGAACAGACGCGATCCCTGACCACCCGCTAATACAAAGGCAATAATCTTCTCTGCATGCCTACGTTCGCGCATCCTTACTCCCCCGCACTTAACTATGGTCAACTACACCCTATCTGTTAATCATAGCTTAGATAGGCTTTGTCATTCCGATCTTTGCCGGAATATCGAAAGCTGCGTGGCGTGGTTCGCTACGCTCACCACACTCTACGATTATGTTGTCACTAATCCAGCAAGTGTGACACCAAACCATCGGCCAGCTTCGGCTCGAACCAGGTGGATTTCGGCGGCATTACCTCGCCGGCATCGGCAACAGCCATCAGGTCCTGCATCGGCGTTGCAAACAACGCAAAGGCGACGCGCATCTCACCGCTGTCAACGCGCTTTTCCAGTCCATCGAGGCCACGGATGCCGCCCACGAAATCGATGCGCACATCGCGGCGCGGGTCCTGAATATTCAACAGCGGTTGCAACAGATTATTCTGCAGCAGACTCACATCCAGACGCGCAACCGGATCAGCCGGCACATGCTCGGGTTTGATGCGCAGGCGATACCATTTTTTATCGAGATACATACCGACTTCACCGCGCTGTGCCGGACGCGCCTGCTTGGCACTTGGCTCAACGCTGAAGGCTGCACCGATGGCGGCAAGAAAATCCTCAACGCTGTGGCCATTGAGGTCTTTCACCACACGATTGTAATCGAAGATGCGCATCTGGGTATGCGGGAACATCACCGTCAGAAAATAATTGTAGGCCTCATCACCCGTATGGCTGGGATTAGCGGCACGACGTGATGCAGCGATGCGTGACGCCGACGCGGAACGGTGATGTCCATCGGCGATATACAGCGCCGGCATGGCATCGAAACGGCGGGTAATGTCGTCAAGGATGACGCTATCACGAATCACCCAGAGTCGGTGAGCAATACCATCATCGGCGACAATTTTCACATCTGGCGTGGCCTGCGCGGCCTTCGCCAACAGGTTATCAATGTCCGCATCGGCACGATATGCCAGCAGCACCGGCCCCGTCTGGGCGTTCAATGCGTCGATCTGGCGCACGCGATCATCTTCCTTGTCTGGGCGCGTGAATTCGTGTTTGCGGATGCGGTTGGTGTCGTAATCGGCCACGGATGCGGCAGCGACCAATCCCGTTTGTACATGCTCGCCCATCTGCAACTGGTAGACGTAGTAGCAGGGCTGATCGTCCTGAACCAGCACGCCTTCGCTACGCATCTTGGCCAGATTCTCAGCGGCTTTGGCATAGACCGCTGGGTCGTAGGGCGAGATGTCCTCAGCGAGATCAATCTCCGGTTTGGAGATGTGCAGGAAACTCCAAGGCTTGCCCTTGGCTCGCACACGCGCCTCGGCACTGTTGAGGACATCGTAGGGTGGCGCGGCAACCTCGGCGGCGCGACCGGCAACCGGGCGCAGACCGGCGAAAGGACGGATCATCGTAGGCATGGTTCAACTCGTGGCTGGGATACGAATGCGGGCTATTCTAACCGCTCACGCTGCGGCTGTCCGCCGTAAACGCCCGTCAACACTCAGCTGAACCCGGTATGGCGCATGAGGCCGCAGGCCGTAATGCACCGAATGTTTCTGGGGAACAACATCAAATCAGCCTGTCGATAAACCCTGGAATGTACGTTATCCACGAAGGTGGCGTAGACACGCGGAGAAAAATCTAATCACTGTGTAACCGTGAGTTCCCTCTCCCCTTGCGGGAGAAGGCCAGGGAGAGGGGGCTGCCTGGAATTGGATCACCCTCTCCCCTGGCCCTCCCCCATCAAGGGGGAGGGGATCCTACTTTCAACATTTGTTGCTATTTCCTTCCCGCACCTTCCCACGCCTTTGTGTTGGAAAGAAACTCAGCCCGTGCTACGCAACGCCGCAATACGTTCCGCCAACGGTGGATGCGTCATAAACAGTCGCTTGAGGCCGGAGCCAATGCCACCGGAGATGCCAAAGGCGGCCATCTGGTCGGGCAAATGCGGCTGGGCCACCGTCTGCTGCAGGCGTTCCAGGGCGGCGATCATATTCTGCCGACCGGACAGCTGCGCACCACCGGCATCGGCACGAAATTCACGCTGGCGTGAAAACCACATGACGATGATGCTGGCGAAGATACCCAGCACCAGCTGGGCGACGATGGACGTGATAATGAAGGCCGGGCCATGGCCACGCTCGGTCTTAAACACCACCCGGTCGACGACATGGCCGATCACACGTGACAGAAAAATGACGAAGGTATTCACAACCCCCTGAATCAGAGCCAGGGTGACCATATCGCCGTTGGCCACATGGCTGATCTCATGCCCCAGGACGGCCTCAACTTCCACGCGCTGCATGTGGTTCAGCAGCCCGGTGCTGACCGCCACCAGGGCCTTGTCGCGCGAGGCGCCGGTGGCAAAGGCATTCACATCGGCAGAGTCGAAAATGGCCACCTCCGGCATGCCTATGCCGGCCTGCTCGGCCTGCCGGCGCACGGTTGCCACCAGCCATTGCTCGGTGGGATTGCTCGGAGATCCGATCACCCGCGCACCGACCATGCGCTTGGCGGACCATTTGGACATCATCAACGAGATCAATGAACCACCAAAACCGATGACCGCGGAAAACACCAGTAGCGCATTCAGGTTCAGGTTCACGCCCTGCTCGTCCAGGATCCGGTCCACGCCCAGCAGGCGTAACGTGATACTCAGAACCGCCACAATCGCCAGATTAGTGACCAGGAACAGGAAAATACGTTTCATATGATTACCCACCTAATCTAACCGCTTGATGATCACGCCCGGCGCACCCAGAATGTGCATCGGTACAAGACCCCTTTCAGGGCAACGGAACTTGCCGCGAATACTGGGGGTCACATCTATGGTTTTCAAGCCCATGGGGTATGAAAAATGCATATATGCAGGGGCACTGTAGTGACTTGCCATGCATAACCCGAGGACGGTGCTATGAATAGCACACACGACATGAACACGCTGACCCGTCTGGAACAGGATTCCGCCACTGAAACTGCGCCGGAACAGGGCTCGCTATTGCCTGAACCTGGCCGGTGGCAGCGCATGCGCGATTCACTGAAACGGTTCACGCCTTCGCATATCCCTATTGTTTACAAAATTACCTTAGCGATTTCGATCTTGATGGTGGCTTGCATCGGCTTGCTGGCAACCGTCATCGTGCAACATCAGAACCAATTTCTACGCGAGCAGATCGACGAACTTGGCAACACCCTGGCGACACAGATTGCCCATTCCGCCCTGGAACCGTTACTGGCCGACGACCGTCTCGCACTTGGCGTATTGGTGACCAACCTCACTGCTGAGGGCAACGTATTGGGCACCGCCCTGCTATCCGCAACAGGCGATATTCTGGCCGAGGCTGGCCGTACACCCTTCCAGCCCAATGCACCCTTCGCCGGCGAGCATTCCGGTATCGACGCGCGCAACTTACGTGGTCTGGAATGGCGCACACCTCCCGGACGCCACGCCCCGGCGCGCAATCTGGTCGCGTACACCAGCGCCGTTCGTTTCAAAGATGTTGTCGCCGGACATGTCGTGGTGACCATGAGTCGCTCGGCGCTGGATCAATCCACCCGTAGTGCAACGAACAGCATTCTGTTCGCCAGCATGCTTGTCGTTGTGATCGGCGGCATACTGACCATATTCCTGAGTCGTCGTCTTTCCAAACCGATCCATGATCTGATGGATGCCAGCCGCGCACTCGAATCCGGCCAACATCATTTCCGGTTCAGCGAACGCCGCAATGATGAAATCGGCAACCTGATGTCTTCATTCAACCGCTACGCGGAAGGCCTGGAACGTTCCAATCAAATGGAATCAACCCTGTCACGCTATCTGTCACCGAGCGTGGCACGCGAGATCATCACCGGCAGCGGCTCTGTTCAATTGGGCGGACAACGCGTGCATGCCTCCGTACTGTTCGCGGACATCGTCGGTTTCACCGGCATGGCCGAGGGCATGAATCCGGAAGAAGTCGCCAAACTTCTCAACAGTTATTTCGCACATATCGTGCGTGCTTGTGAAATGCATCAGGGCATGGTCGACAAATACATCGGCGACTGCGCCATGCTGGTGTTCGGCGTACCGCAGGCAGACCCGGAACACTGCTTCCACGGCATCACCTGTGCGCTAACCGTCATGCGCCTGATCGCTATGGAAAATGAATTACGCGAACGTCAAGGGCAGGCACCCGTGCGTTTCCGACTCGGACTCAACAGCGGCGAGATGCTCGCCGGCAACATGGGTTCCAAGGATCGCATGGAATACACCGTGGTCGGCGATGCCGTGAACTTGGCCTCACGCCTTAGCTCCGCGGCCGATGGTGGCCAGATTGTGATTACCGAACAGATCTACAACCTGCCCGAAATCAACGAACGTTTTGTAGCACGTAAGCACCGCTCGATTCGCCTGCGCGGCATACAGCATCCAGTCACAACCTATGTGATCGAGGACGTGCAACCCGCCTACAAAGACGGTTTTGATCGCCAGGTACAACAACTCTGGTGGCAAGGGCACCGTCGCACCGCCTGATGATGCCGCCACGTATCCCGCTGCTATTACTGCTTCTGATCAGTGGCCTGCTGTCCGGCTGCAGTCTGCTGTCCGACATGAATTTCGGCGACAAAGACACTCACCTGCAGGACGCATTGCAAGACTACACCACTGCCAAGACCGCCAGCGCACGCGCTGCAGGCGACACCACTGCCCAAGAAAAACTCGCGCAGGCCCGCACCACCTACGAAGACACGGCACTTGAAGCCGCCGAGGCGAAACGTAAAGAAGGCGCTTGGTATCAGGCCCGGCAGATCCTGGACACTGCACTCGAACAGGTCTCAGAAAGCACGCGCCTACAGAACGCACGCCAGGATGTTGAAGCTGAGCGCATGCAGCGCATCCGTGTGAATGACTGCCGAATCGGCGCCACACGGGCACGCTTCCTGGTGGAGAAATCCGTGCTCCTCCAGGCGCGCGCGCCACTGGAAGCCCAGGAATTTTTACAGGACTGGCAGATCCGTCGTGAACGCGAAGAACTCGATCAGCTCGGCGTGCAACTACGTGACTGCGCCATCCAAGCACTGGTAGAACAACGTCTGCCTCTGGCCGAAGAAACCCTTAATGCCGTAGCCCTGATCAAAACCGAAGACTTCATCAGCGAAGAACGCAAACAGCTTGAACTACTGAAGAATCCACCATCAACAGTGGTAGAGAAACCACCGGTCGTGAAGCCTCCGATAAAAAAACCACCCGTGGATACCACATTGCAAAAGGCCGGCAAGGCACGCATGGCATTGCAAAGCGCTATGACCCGCGGCGACTTGCGTCAAGCTAAAGCGAGCCTCGTCGAGCTACGTGAGCTCGAAGGCAATACACCGCAACTGGAAGAACTGAATCAGTCCATCAATGACGCAATCGCTGCCTATATCGTCGAGACGCATGAAAAGGCCAATGTACTTTATCGCGACCACCAGATCGTGCAGGCACGTGACCTCTGGCAAAAAATTCTGGAACTCGATCCCAACGCCACTCAGGCACGCGTCAATCTGGATCGCGCCGACCGCGTGCTGAAAAAGCTCGAAGAGCTGCAGGGTACGACGACTGACGTGCAGCCTGCAGAAGCGACACCTACACCGACGGCACCAACGCCGGCACCCATCGTCGCGCCTGTGATGACACCCAAGCCTACGCCTTAAATCCGAACATTTGGGGTCAGTATCCTTTAAGCTAATACCGTCAACCTAAACTGACTTGTCGGACGCGCTGCTTACGCAGCTGAATCCGACCTACGTGTCTACGCGTACCAAACGTAGGTCGGATTCAGGTCGAAGGCCGCGTCCGACATTGTTCCTACAACTATTCCACTGCAAGCCCCGTCGCCCCCTGGAATCCCCGCGGCAATTTGCTGCCACGTTCGCCGCGTGCACTGCGGTATTCGTCTAGCTCTGGACCTTTAAGTTTCAGATAGCGCTTACCGCATTGAACCTGCAATGTCGCGCCGGCGGTCAATGCCGCGATACCGACGACATATTCCTCACGCGCGGCGACTTTCTTGCCCGGGATGGATAGGAACTTGTCACCTTTGCCACGCGCCATCTGTGCCAGTTCGCTTAACGGGCACACCAGCAGACGACCGGCATTACTGACTGCGGCGAGTAGGTCTTTTTTTGCATCGGTCACGCGTTGTGGCGGTAACACCTTGGCACCGGCCGGCAGGTTGAGCAGAGCCTTGCCATTCTTGTTTTTTGCGTAAAGCTCTTCGAGCTTAGCAACAAAGCCATAACCGGCGTCACTGGCGATAATATATAGATCGTCCGGATTGCCGAGCATCAGACCGACGAATAGTGCGCCATCGGGCGGGCTCAGGCGACCAGTGAGTGGTTCACCATGACCACGTGCTGAAGGCAACGAATGTGCCGGCAGCGAATAGCTGCGACCCGTGGAATCCAGCACCACCAGCGTTTGATTGCTGCGCCCCATGACGCTGGCGAGATAAGCATCGCCAGACTTGTAGGCCAGTGCACCGGCATCGACCTCGTGGCCCTTGCCGGAGCGTATCCAACCTTTTTCGGAGAGCACCACGGTCACCGGCTCACTCGGCACCAAGGCGGTTTCGTCCATGGCCTGAGCCGCGTCACGTGCGACAAGTTGGGAACGGCGCGCATCACCGTATTTCTCAGCATCCTCGCTGATCTCTTTGCGGATAAGCTGTTTCATACGCCGATTCGATCCAAGCGTCTTTTCCAGATCATTGCGCTCTTCTTCCAGCGCCTTCTGCTCGCCGCGAATCTTCATCTCTTCCAACCGCGCCAACTGGCGCAGCCGGGTATCCAGGATGTAATCCGTCTGTTCTTCGCTGAGCGTGAAGCGCTGCATCAGCTTCACCCTGGGCTCATCCTCGGTGCGGATAATGTGAATCACTTCATCCAGGTTGAGGAAAGCGATCAGCAGGCCATCCAGCAAATGCAGGCGGCGGACAATCTTTTCCAACCGGTATTCCAGGCGGCGCCGCACAGTCGTGGTGCGGAATTCCAGCCACTCAGCAAGAATACTACGCAAATCCTTGACCTGCGGACGGCCGTTGATACCGATGATATTGAGATTGATGCGATAGCTGCGTTCCAGATCGGTGCTGGCGAACAAATGCGACATCAGCGCCTCGATGTCGACACGGTTGGAGCGCGGCACGATCACCAGACGGGTGGGATTCTCGTGATTGGATTCGTCACGCAGATCCTCAACCATCGGCAACTTTTTGTTATTCATCTGCGCCGCGATCTGTTCCAGTACCTTGCCGCCCGAAACCTGGTGAGGCAACGCCGTGACCACAATATCGCCCTGCTCCACTTCATAGCGCGCACGCATGCGTACCGAACCATTGCCGGTCGCGTACATCTGCCGAATCTCGGCGCGCGGCGTAATAATCTCCGCGTCGGTCGGAAAGTCCGGCGCCAGGATGTGCTCGCACAGCTGATCCAAGGTTGTCTTTGGATCTTCCAGTAAGCGGATGGTCGCAGCAGCCACTTCACGCAGGTTATGCGGGGGGATATCGGTGGCCATACCCACGGCAATACCGGTCGAACCATTGAGCAAGACATTCGGTAAACGCGCCGGCAGGAGTGTCGGCTCGTCGAGGGTGCCGTCAAAGTTGGGCGCCCAGTCAACCGTACCCTGCCCAAGCTCCTGCAACAGCAGTTCGGCATAAGGTGACAACCGCGATTCCGTGTAGCGCATGGCGGCAAAGGATTTGGGATCGTCCGGTGAACCCCAGTTACCCTGGCCATCGATCAAGGGATAGCGGTAAGAGAACGGCTGCGCCATCAGCACCATGGCCTCATAGCAGGCCGAATCACCGTGCGGATGGAATTTACCGAGCACGTCACCGACGGTACGCGCGGATTTTTTGTATTTGGCGGTCGCTGCCAGGCCCAGTTCGGACATGGCGTAGACGATACGTCGCTGCACCGGCTTGAGTCCATCGCCGATGTGCGGCAACGCGCGGTCGAGGATGACGTACATGGAATAATCCAGATACGCCTTTTCGGTAAAGGTCCGCAGCGGCAGGCGCTCGATACCTTCGAAATTCAGTTCGGAATCTTGCATCTTGTGTCCAGTTGTTCAGATAAATCGAGATCAACAGCCCAGGGCAACGGCACCGGAGCTGGGGGCACATGATACACGGAGGAGCGGGGATTCGGGATTCGTGAAAATGGGGTCAGAGACGAATGGCACTTAAGGAACCTCTGATTAATTTGATCAAGCGAGCAGATGCAAGGCGCGGACAGGCGACTCGCAGCGAAGCGCAGAGAACGGCGCT
>JBGSOE010000216.1:0-1798 GCA_041739295.1 Thiohalobacterales bacterium
AAGGAACTCGGCAAGGGCAACTTCGCCAGGATCCCGAACGGGATGCCCGGCCTCGAAGATCGCATGATGATCATGTGGCATCTCGGCGTCAACGGTGGCAAGCTGACCCCTTCGCGCTTTGTCGAGCTGAACTGCACCAACCCGGCGCGCATCTTTGGCATGTACCCGCGTAAGGGCGCGATCACGGTTGGCGCAGACGCCGATATCGTCGTGTGGGATCCCAATGCCTCGCACACCATCAGCGCCAGCACCCACCACATGCACACCGATTACAATGTCTATGAAGGCATGACGGTGCAGGGCAAGCCAACGCAGGTCTTCCAGCGTGGCAAAAAGCTGGTCGATGGCGATACCTGGCATGGCAGCATCGGATCGGGGCAGTTCATTGCCCGCGCGCCGGGCGCACCCGTGCTGTAGAACCCGCCAAGCAGGTTCGCTTCACCACACAGGGGTTGAATTAAGCTAATGAGGGCACAATAGTGTGCCCTCATTTTTGTTGTTGAGCGTAAAAATCGGCCAGCACCAATACAAAATTACACTAAAATTAAGATGATTTACAATGACATATTTTATCCATACATGATAAATAACGGAATCGGACTAAGATTTAGCTGACGGCGGTGCGCTGTTCAGACCTGGGCCGTCTCAACACTCAAATGCTTCCACTATGGTTTCGGTGGGGTACTGCGCCGTCGTTAATTGAGGATGTGTTAGGAGAGGCAGCAGTTCAACCAACTTACCTTAAATAGAGGGAAACATCATGAATAAAGTCGTCCGTTTTGCCTTACTCATGGCAGTATTCGCGCTGCTGCTCACCATGCCCGCCGTCGCCCAAGAGGATGGCGGCCCAGCGCAGGTTGGCCTGCGCCCCGATGCGCCGCCGTATGCGCTGCATGGCCCCTATGTGGTCGGCGTGCGTGATTATTCGATCGCGGAAGGCGAGGATCATTTCTGGGTTTCGGTCTGGTATCCCGCCCTCAACCCGGATGGAGTGGCAGAGAACATTACTTACTTCACCTCGGCTGAATGGAAGCTGTCGGTTGCTGTGCCCGATGACTTCGAAACTCCGATCGCTGGGCACGCACTGGCGAATGCGGTGCCTGACATGGAACACGGTCCGTATCCGTTGGTGATCAATTCGCCGGGACTGACCGGGTATCGTCAGCAGTCCAGCTACTTGATGGAGCATTTGGCGTCATATGGCTTTATCGTCATCGCAATGGAGCATAACGGCGAAACGCTGGACAGTATCTGGGGTGGTGCGTATTCGCGTCCCACTGAAACCCTGCTGACGATCCAGTACGCCGATCAGTTGACGGCGGCGGGGGGCGATCTGGAGGGGCTAATCGACGTTGAGAAGTTGGCGGTCATGGGTGTTTCATCGGGTGGCTGGACGGCATTGGTAGGCGGCGGTGCACAGATGAATTTGAGCGGCTGCCCGACCTTCCTGAGCCAAGCCAGTGGCGAAGCTTGGGTATGGGATTGCTCGGAGTTCGCACCGCATCAGGATGAAATCGCCGCACTGTACGGATTGGAGACAGCGCCGGAGGGTGCGTGGCCGCAGTCGTACGATGCGCGGGTGGATGCCGTCATCGCGCTGGATTCGGATGGCGACATCTGGGGGACAGATTACAGCGGTGTAGCCTCGGTCACCGTTCCAACCATGATTTTTGGTTCAACGGGCGATACAGCCAACGTCCCTGAACATTCCAGTATCCCGATCTATGCTCACCTCGGCAGTACGGTCAAAACACACGTCGTTTTTGAAAACGCTGAGCACGGAGTGAGTACCAATTCC
>JBGSOE010000276.1:0-4203 GCA_041739295.1 Thiohalobacterales bacterium
AGGGGAGTTTGTGTCATCCCAATGGGTAATGATCAATAGGCAATGTAGAAAATGAGTTTTCACCCTCTTGTGTTGCCGTTTATCGCAGTCGCGGTGTTGGCCGTATCCACAACCGCGCCCGCTGTCGAGCCTGCGCGCCAAGCACAATTGAAATATCTGTTGCAGCAGGACTGTGGTTCCTGTCACGGCATGACCCTGAAGGGCGGATTGGGTCCGGCCTTGCTACCGAACAATCTCAAAGACAAACCGGATGCGCTGTTAGTCGCGACTATTCTCGATGGCCGCGCCGGAACGGCCATGCCGCCCTGGCGCAGTGAACTCAGCGAGGCCGATGCACAATGGTTGGTCGAACAACTACGACTAGGTATGGAATAGTTATGTTTACGTTATGGAGCCGCGTAGGCGACATGCAAAGCCTTATTGAACCGCAAAGGCGCAAAGGCGCAGAGAAAATCTTTTTAAATGAAAAATCTTTGCGCCTTAGCGCCTTTGCGGTTCGCAACCCTTCTTGGCGTCATGGCTGTTCAATAAGGGTTTTCTTGGCGCCTTTGCGGTTCATGGCCTTGTTCTTGGCCGTATCACTTACCGCCTGCTCCACCACACCGCTGCGCGGCACCGGTGATCTCGGTGTGGTGATCGAGCGCGCAACCGGCAGTGTGCAGATTGTCGATACCACGCATATGACATCGCTTGCGCGTGTGCCGGGTCTGGGTGATTTATCACATGCCTCGGTAGTCTATTCGCGCGATGAGCGATACGCCTATGTGTTTGGGCGTGACGGCGGGCTGACCAAGGTTGATCTGCTCACTCTGCGCATCGACAAACGCATCATCCAGTCGGGCAACAGTATTGGCGGTGCGATTTCACAGGATGGAACGCTGATCGCCGTTTCGAACTACGAGCCGGGCGGCGTCAAGGTGTTCAAGGCCGACACGCTCGAACAGATCGCCGACATACCAACTGGCGTGAAAGTAGTCGGCCTGGCGGACGCACCAGGACAACGTTTTGTGTTCAGTCTGTTCGAGTCTGGTGCGATCTGGATTGCGGATTTCAGTACGGGTAATACACCCGTGCTGACCAAATTCGAGGATATCGGGCGCGAGCCTTACGACGGTGTCGTTTACGGCGATGGTCGTTATTATCTTGCCGGTCTGTTCGGCGAAGATGGTTTGGCGCAGCTTGATCTGTGGCATCCCGAGGCCGGCGTGCGCCGCGTGCTGCCGGAGTATGGCCGTGGCGAGGAAAAGTTGCCGGTGTTCAAAATGCCGCACCTGCAAGGCTGGGCACTGGCTGGTGAGCACATCTTCGTCCCCGCGGTGGGGCTGCACGAAGTGCTGGTGATTGAACGCAACAGCTGGCACGAAGTCGGCCGCATTCCCGTGCACGGTCAGCCGGTATTTGTCATTGGCAGTCCCGATGGTCGTCATGCCTGGGTAAATTTCGCGCACCCGCTCAACGACACCGTGCAGGTGATCGATGTCGAAACGCTAACGGTTGTACAGACACTCACGCCCGGTAAGGCTGTCCTGCATATGGAGTTCGCGCCGCGCGGTGAAGCAGTGTGGATCTCGGTGCGTGATGAAGACCGCGTGGATATCTATGACACTGCTACTTATAAGCGTATTGCAACGCTGCCGGCGGAAAAGCCCAGCGGCATCTTCTTCACCAATCGCGCGCATCGGATTGGGCTGTGAATTTATGTTTGCACACGAAGGGCGCAAAGGACGCAAAGTAAATCATTAACAAATGATTTAAAGAAGAGTCCCCTCCCCCTTGATGGGGGAGGGCCAGGGAGAGGGTGATTTTCTTCCCGACAGCCCCCTCTCCCTGGCCCTCTCCCGCACGGGGAGAGGGAACTCGCTGTTTTGTAGTGATTGAGGTTTCTTTGGGCCCTTTGCGCCCTTCGTGTGTAAAATTCATTAAGGTCGAATACCACCATGGACCACCGCGCCGACCTGACCGATCTCGAACGCCGATTGCTGGATAACTACCAGCAAGGTCTGCCGTTGTCGCCGACACCCTATGCGGATATGGCGCAAGCGCTCGCCAGTAGTGAATCAGAGGTGCTGTTGGCGCTGGGGCATCTGCAACAGCTCGGCGTCATCAGCCGGGTCGGGCCAGTGTTCCGTACCCATGCGGTCGGTGTCTCCACCCTGGCCGCCATGGCGGTACCGCCGGAACAACTGGAGGCCGTTGCCGCCATTGTGAACAGCTTTGCGGCTGTAAATCACAACTACGAACGCGAACACCGCTTCAATCTCTGGTTTGTCGCGACCGCCGCCAGTGATGCGGAGTTGGCCGACGTCCTGACGAAAATCGAAGACTTGACCAATATCAAGGTCATGCCCTTACCGATGCAGGAGGATTACCACATCGATCTGGGATTCGATCTGCTATGGACATGAAAACGACACAGCAGCGGTTTGGCAGGCTTGAGGCACGTGTTCCACTGAGTGCCGCGGAGCTTGAGCTGATCGGTGCCATCCAAGGTGGACTGCCGCTCGTCGCGCGGCCCTATGCACAGCTCGCTGAGCAGCTGGGCATGACGGAGTCCGCCGTCATCGAACACCTGACGAGGTTACAGGCCAGCGGCGTGGTCAAGCGCATGGGCCTGGTGGTACGCCATCGTGAGCTGGGCTACGGCGCTAACGCCATGGTGGTGTGGGATGTGCCGGATGCGGAGGTGAGCGAACTCGGTCGCTGCCTGAGCAGTTTTGAATTCGTCACCCTCTGTTATCGACGTCCGCGCCAGGGCGTGGAATGGCCCTACAACCTGTTCTGCATGATCCACGGACAAGATCGTGAAACGGTACGCGGCATGGTGCGCCAACTGGTGCAGTGCTGTGGCCTGGAAGATATCCCGCATACCTTGCTGTTCAGTGGCCGGCGCTTCAAACAGCGTGGTGCGCGTTATCAGAATTCCGCTGCGCGTGAAGAACCGGTAGCGCCATGAACGCTGTGACGGCTCATCCGATCGCGCCAGTAGCATTAGACGCGCTCGACCGACGCATCATCAACCGCCTGCAGGACGGTTTCCCCATCAGCGAGTCTCCTTATGCAGACGTCGCGGAGGAGCTCGCGACCGATGAACTCACACTACTGAGCCGCATCGATGCGCTGCTCGAACAGGGCGTGCTGTCGCGTTTCGGACCGATGTATCACGCCGAAGTATTGGGCGGTGGACTCACACTCGCCGCTATGTGCATCGCGCCAGACGACTTCGCGCGCGTCATCGAGCAGGTCAATGCCTTTCCCGAGGTGGCGCACAATTACGAACGCGACCATGAATTGAATATGTGGTTTGTGCTCGCGACCGAAACACCGGACCGAATCGCAATGGTCATTCGCGAAATCGAGCGCGTCACCGGCTATCCTGTCTACAACATGCCCAAGAAGGAAGAATTCTTCGTGGGCTTGAAATTCAAGGTGTGAGGCAAGTGACGAATAGTTCACCAACGTCATCCGCACAATTGCCCCCTTTCTCTCAGGGAGAGGGTGAGGGTGAGAAATCACTTCCCACCAGTAATATCAGTGCAGCCGCGACGATCGACACTATAGATCGTCGCATCATTATCGCGACCCAGGCGGGCCTGCCGCGAGTGCCGCATCCCTATCGGAAAATCGCGGAAGATTTAGGTTTGGCACCTGGTGATGTCATGACCCGTCTCAGGCGGATGCAGACAACGGGCGTTATCCGCCGCATCGGTGCTGTGCCCAACCATTACAAACTTGGTTTCAAAGGTAATGGCATGTCAGTGTGGGATGTGCCGGACAGCGATGTGCGTCGGCTCGGGCAACTTATCGGTGCGCTGGAATACGTCAGTCATTGCTACCACCGGCCACGGCATTTGCCGCGCTGGCCATACAACCTGTTCGCAATGGTGCATGGCAAAGACCGTGAAGCAGTGATGATGCAAGTACAGCGCATTGCCAATCTTCTTGGCGACGCCGTGCGCGGCCATGATGTCTTGTTCAGTACGCGTATCCTGAAGAAGACAGGTATGCGTTTGCCGGAATGAAGTTGAATATATTTTTCACACCTAAGCGCGCAAAGAACGCAAAGATTTTCTCTTTATAAAGGCATTCACTGCTGTCCCATTAACTTTTTGTTGTTATACCGTAAGTTGGTGCAGTGATTGAGAAACAAGGTGTTAGCTGGCAGTGGAAACATGAAAATCGATAACAACTTCCCGTCATTCCGGC
>JBGSOE010000280.1:0-17242 GCA_041739295.1 Thiohalobacterales bacterium
TTGAATCACATGGATTCCGGCCTGCGCCGGAATGACGGTTTAGTAATAAATCAGAGGTTCCTTAGGTTTATCGGCATCTCACTGTCCATCCCCCTCGAAGGAGGGTATGGATGGCCTGGTAGAGTGCCTATTTGTTATTGATTTCTAGTTGTGGATTCCCATCGTAATTCCCATGCGCGGTTCATTGAGCACGCTTGCGCTCATCATCGTCGGCACTCGATGCGTCCGTCTCACCGAAGCCGAGTAACTCGATGCTGAGCATACCGAGCGTCTCGCCCGCACCCTCTTCGCCATCACCACCGAGACTGCTGGTCGAATCCTCGGCCAGACTGGTCGCGCTGGTGGACAGCGACCCGGCATCGACCGCACCGACATCGACGCCGGAAGCGGCCAACGGCACGCCGACTGAGGAACCCCCGACATCAATGTTATCCGCGCCCAGCACCTCAACGGCACCAATGATCAGATCGCCTTGCACGCGGATACCGGCATCACCGGCGTTGATGCTCCCGCGTGGCGCGAACAGATAGGCGTTGCCGGAGGCGGACAGACCACTGCCGTCGACCGCCGGCGGGAAGGTCACGATGGTATTGCCATTGGCATCGACGGTCACAATCGGATCGGGCACCGACACCACGGTCTTGGCGCCCTTGCCGGCATCGATGCTGCCGTTACTCGACCAGGCGAGCAGATCGCCCTGCAGCGCGAACACACGTTCGCGGTTCACCTGCAGATCGCCGTCCAGGAAGACGTTGATGTCACCGCCACGGCCGGTGATCACACCGAGCTCATCCGATTTCTTCTCGATAGCGCGGAAGGTGGCACCGGCATTGATCGCGCCATAGGGTGCGAGCATATCGATAGTGCCGCCGTCGACCGTCTTGATCACACTGACCGGCGTTGAGATGTTGCCCACTCCGGTTGGTGCTGACGGGAACAGGCTTGCGATGGCCGCAAAGCCACGCGAATAATCCTTGCTGCCCGAAGTTTCCGCCGCACTGCCCGATTGTTTCAGCTCGTTGAAGAAAATGTTCAGCACCAGCTCACGCTGTTCCAGTCGCGAGAGGCTGCGGAACATTCCGACCGGATCACCGACGGCGTCGATACTGCGCGCGGTCAGGAAAGCATTCAGATCGTTCAGATACTGCGCCGAGTCTTCCAGATAAGTCTGTATGAAGGCATCGTAGTCCATGCCCTGTCCGAGACCGGACATCAGCACCACGTCCGCTCCCGTATCACTCAAGGCCGGGTTGGCGGTATCGCCGATTGAGATCACGCCTTGGCTGGTGCCGAGATCAATGTCGCCGCCGGCGAGAAGATCGAGGCGTCCGGGACCGGCGATTTCGAACTTCTTCGTCGATGCGGTGAAAGAACCGTTGGTCGTATTACGCGATAAGGTCTGCACGATGTCGCCCTGAGCATCGATTAGCGATAGATCGCTTTCCCGGACATGTTGAATGCTGAACGACATGTTGCGGATGTCCTGGCCTGCACTGACCAGGGTCCGTTTTGCCAACAGCAATTCCCAAAGCGCCAGAGGATTGCTCTTGCCAATAATGGAGCCATCGCGCGACACAATCAGATTGGCCAGCGGATCATCTTGATGGACAGGGTTTGCGGCGTGGAAACGCCGACCGTTCCGGGTATCGGTGGATGTGCCGGGCGGTGTCAGGAACTGCAGCCTGATCACGTCGGTGCCATCCTCATCCGCAGTCACGATAATCGGATCGCGCATTGATGGGAGCATTGCCGCGTCGGCATCGGACTGGATCAGACGATCCTGGCTATTGAGAACACTTGCCTGACGGATATCCCCGTCAGCCAATAGCTCAAGTTGTCCCAGCGGTGATGGGAATGTCTGCAGCTCACCTTCGATACTGATCTCATTCTGGAGACTGCGTACCCGCAAGGTCGGCGCGTAGAGACCGAAACCACCACCCCGCAGCGCTGTGATATCGCGAAATGAAACCGCACCGGTCAACGAGGTCACGTTGGCCTGTGCGCCGTCCGTGTATGTAAAGAACAGCGGGTCATAGACGCCGGCAAGCGTGGAATTCACCGCGCCGGCAGTCGCCATATTGGCAGTCTGCCCGAGGGCCGTGGCATTGACGATACCTCCCAGGTTGACGTTACCGCGTGCGATGAGCTCTAACTGGGTATCCGCGATGGCGAAATAGGGTTGTTGTGCGCTGGATATCGTACCGAAGTCTCCGTTTACACTGACCCGGGCAGTACCGCGATCGATCTGCAATACACCGCCCTGCAGATTCCCAGCAACCTCGAGATCGAGATCACCGCCGCCATACACGTGCGGGGTGGGCTGATTCGCCGCGAAGATCAGCGCGCTGCCATCATTGGTGAGTACTTCTGCCGTCTCCGGCTTGCCGGTGGTCGGCAAGGCGATAGCGACATCGCGAACGTCGCCGCCGATCCGTGCTGTCACATCACCGCCGCCGAGCGTACCGATACCGTCCTTGAAATTTTCGAAGGCGATTGCCCAATGGGTCGGCAGGTTTTCGAAATGAAGGCCCTGGTTAATGTTGAAATCCCCGCCCAGCCGCGGCTGCCAATCGGTCACATTGGTCTGTGCCGCCTGGCCGATCAGATTGCCACCGGCGTTGATACGGATATCGCCACCCTGCAGCGGGAACTGGCCTTTGTTGAGATAGGCCAACAGGAATTCCTCGCCCGTTGCCGGCCGAATTTCGAACTCCGGGAAGAACACAATATTGAACAAACTGTCGAGATTGACATCGAGACTCGCCAACGGGCCAAGCCCTGCATTGAGGCCCGCTGTATAGATGGCTGCAGACTGACTAATATCCACGTCGCCGCTGGCGGCGAGTTCGATGTCGCCCGTTCCGGTGCGTAATTGTCTACCCGATGCCACGACGATATTACCCTGCGTCGTCCTTGACGTTGCGAGCACATCCGCCGAAGTCCGGTCTGCACCGGCGACGATTCGATAGCGCCAGGATTCACCGACACCCAGGCGATCATAGGCAATGGGGGTACCGGCAAAGGTGAACTCATCGCGCTTGAAACCGTCCGTCAGCGAGTCGTTCAAATTGACATGCCCCGCGGCGCGTAGCGTAAGAATGCCGGGAATGTCATTGCCGGCACCGACACGCCAATCGTTGATCAGATCCGTGTCGTCGAGATTGGCATACAGATCCCAGACCGTCGGCAATGTCAGATCACCCGCACTACTGACCTCAAGACCTGGCAGCAGGCGCCAGCTTGCCGGCAGGCTCGCCACGACGTTGTCCATGAACTGATCGAGCGTGTTTCTCCAGGTATCGCGTTCGGTGTCGGTAATAACACCGTCCACTTCCGTGACCGCATGCACGGCCTCGACGTCTGCGCGTGCCGCGCCGATCACCGTTGCATCCAGAGCGCCGACGGCAACCGTGTCTGTGCTGCCATCAGTGTTTGCGTCGTAGACCAGCCCGCGGACCAGCACAGAACCGCCATTACCGTTCGTGCCACCGCGCAGATCGAGCACTGAGCCGGCATTCAGATTGACAACATCGTTGTGTGCCGCAGCGTCGCCGTCGGCATCCAGCGCCGCCAGTTCGATACGGCCACCGTTACCATCGGCCGCCGTCGCGTGCGCATCGAGTGTGCCGTTGACATCCAGCATATCGCCAGCCGCCAGCACGATCGAACCACCGTCACTACCCGAGGCATCAATGTTGCCATCGATAACCAGATGGCCGGTGTCGGCGGTCAACTTGACGTCATGGGCATGCATGACCTGACCGAGCTCCAGCTGCAGATCGCCATTGCGCAGGCGCAGATCGCGACGACCACGGAAACCGCCCGCTTCCAGTTGCTGGTTGAGCGGCGACAGCAGGTTGCCGACAGTCGCGTCGACGCTTGCCAACGACGCGACATCAACAACAAATTCACCCTTGTTTTCACCGCTGTCCGCGGCGCGCAATACCGCTGCAGGCGCAATCGCTAACGTACCTTGCGGCGCGATGAATTCAATACGTCCGGCATCTCCACCGCTCGCGGCGCCGGACACATCCAGCGTCACACCCTCATGGACGGTGATTGAGCCCGATAGCGAACGCGTTTGGATCGAACCGCCCATCGTACCTACGACGGCCGATGCGAAGATTTCATCACGTCCGGCCACGTCGATGTTGGCACCCGTGCCAAGGCTGATATCACCCGTCGAGGTCATCACAAACTCACCCGACGGCAGCACGGCATTGCCCGCGAAGTCAATGCTATCGCCCTCGAGTTCAATACGTGCACCTAAGCCCACAGACCCGGGAAGCGCTGTCTGGATGAGAGTTCTCTCAACGGTCAGGGCATCGCTGGCCGTGATCGCGCGTTCGGCACCGCCCGTGGCGGTCAATACCGGTGCATCCAGATTCAGATCACCCGCAACATCCAGTGCGCCACTATCGCGCGCAAGAATCGCAGCATCCGCCTGCAAGCGCGTTTGCGTATAACCACCGATGTTGAAATCACCCTTGTCCAAGGTGATGGTTTGCGCACGCAGTTCCAATACTGCATCGGTTCCCGCTACGCTCACCGCTGTTTCAGCAGAGCGGTTGCGCAATTCAATTTCGGTCGCCGTAAGCCGCGCGACTGCACCCGTGTTGTCATGACCCACGATACCTTTGGCATCGATGGCAAGCCGATCGAACTGATAGGTTGTTGCCGTGGTGTTATCCAACGCACCGTAAATATCAACGGTATTGCTGGAACGCAGGCTGAGATCGCTGCCGGCCAGGCGTGCCAGATCCGCATTGGACAAGACCAGGCCGGTCAGACCGCGGCCATCCGTCTCACCCAGGCTGACACTCGCGCCACCCAATGCCAGCGTGCCACCGTCGGCAACCAAGGTGCCGTTCAGATTCACATCGCCGTTGGCGTCCAGCACCATCGAACCATTTGATGTAAGCGTCACACCTTCGGCCACATTGAGACTGGCACTGCTGGTACCATCTTCGCGTGACAGCGTCGCGCCTTTCGCCGTCGAAACCATGGCCAGGGCAGCATTACCCGCGACGATCAAGTGGTCGGCCTTACCATTTGCTGTTCCGCTCGCGGACAACCGCGTCGCCGTGGTGCCGTCACCCAGGTTCAGTTGGTCGGCAACCAGGATCAGTTCCCGCACGTCGAGATTCACACCACTCGCAACATCGATGCGTGTTGCTCCAGGATTGAGCCGCACAGCGTCCGCCGTGAGACTGCGTGTTGCACCGATCAGCAGACTGTCGGCGTTCAGACCGGCGAGATCGCTTGCGAGCAGTTCGACGCCGCTGCCGCCGTTGGCATGATTCAGAATGGAAAGTTCATTGGCGATAATGTCCACCGCCGAGCCGCGACCGCCGGTGGCGGTCGGTACCAGACTGCCGGCCAGGCGCAACGCCTCACCGGCATTGATGGTCAGATTGCCCGCATCACGTGCTGTGCGCACCGCGGTATCGGTGAACAGCGCATCCAGTGACGTCTCGGCATATTCAGCGCGCAGACGCACGCGTGCGCCATCCTCGACGGCAAAACCCTGGGTGCGACTATCAGTGATATCCGTACCCGCCACA
The DNA here is from genome assembly GCA_041739295.1 of Thiohalobacterales bacterium. Classification (GTDB taxonomy): domain Bacteria; phylum Pseudomonadota; class Gammaproteobacteria; order Thiohalobacterales; family Thiohalobacteraceae; genus JAHJQQ01. Next base: position 5,565 of record JBGSOE010000280.1, read on the forward strand.
CCCATGCGTCCGGCAAGTATCTTCGTCCCGTCCAACCGCGCGCTGTTCTGACCGGCCAACATGTCCTGGGTACCACTGACCGGCGTCACCAGATATCCACCGAACAGGGCATAGCGTGCTGGCAGAACGGCATACTCACCGGCCGGCAATCCATTGGTGCCCTCTTCCAGGATCAAGGTATCGCCGATGCGTATACCCTGAATATTCTGCGCAGCCGGGCTCTCGATAGGATCGAAAGGCGCGAACGCGCCGCCCAGGTTTGGAACAATGGCGAAAGAACCATTCGCTATCACACCATCACCGATATCCAGGTCAGCAAGCAAAATATCCTTGGATCCGCCGGGGCCGGGAATGAATTCCGTAGCACGCACATCGCCACCGCCGGACAGATCGAACTTGGCACCGGGTTGAATGTCGATGACATCGCCAGTCAGCAGGATACGTTTTTCGGGCAGTGCCTTTTCGATCGGTGCACTTGGATCGACGACGAACTGCAGAGTCTTGTCTTCGCCCGGCACGGGTAGAACCAAGTCCTTCTGGAACTGCGTGAAACCGAACGGGATACTCAATCCCGCTGCGGACGCGGACAATAGACTGCCACCCTCGAGGACGATGTTATGTGCGCCAACTGCCGCACCAGAGGCATTCTTTGACGTGCCCGTCAGTTGGATCTCGCCGATCGGCGCACGCACCACGGCGCCATTGCGCACAGTGATGTTGTCGGCACTGAAAATGACGCTGCCGCCCACCGACAGTGGCGCACCGGGTGTGCCGCTCTGACCGAGGATATCGATCGCCCCGCCGCTGGATTCGACAGCCAGTTCAAAGTGACTCAGTGTGGTCGGATAGATCTGCTGCGCCTGCAGGCGCAGATCGCCGGCGCTGCGCAGCGAACCGTTCCAGTCAATGGTATTGACTGGCCGCACACCGCGCAGACGGATATCGCCGCGACTGACCAGGTCAACCGCCGGTCGCGCGCCGGTGACGCTGTTGCCGAAACCCTGCAGCACCGTGTCACCGACCAGATCAATCAGATCGGCATTGACACGCAGCGTGCCGTCACCACTATTGGGTTCCAGATTCACCGCATCGCCACTGGCAGTCGGTGCGCCGTCAAGCCGGAAGCGCGTGTCGGTCGAACCGATAGCGACATAGGCCGCACTCAGATTGACATCGGCCGATGTTGTACTCAGCGTCGGCGCATCCAGAACGATGCGCGTGCGCAATGCCAGGTCGGTATCACCGACGAAGCGGATGATGCCGTTGGATTGCAACCCGTCCGCCTTGTTCAGCGAACCTGGAGCCTGGGCTGTGAGCTCCAGTGTATCGAATCCGCCTTGGTTGATTTTTTCCACCGGCAAGAAGGCTTGACCGGCGACGCTCGGTGACAGTGCCGTGCCGGGTGCCGGCAATACATCCGTATAGCCCGCCAGATTGATGATGCGTGGATCGTTCGGGAAACGCAGGTTGAACGGGATGCCATCTCCGGCGATTTCTTCCTCTTCAGAGGTTCGGGAAGTAGGATCAAGGGCAACGGAGAGTTCACCACCCGCCGCTGCGGGGAGTGCCGCACGGCCGCTCAGATCGCCCTGCAACAACATGGATTCCGCCGCAGTAAGACTTATATGTCCCGCACGACCTGCAACCTGCCGCGCAACGATACCCATCCCGACCGTTTGTAAATCCAGTGTCGAGGCCACGCCATCCACCGCAATACGCGACCCCGCGGCGGTAACGATGGAACCCAGGTTGGCGCGGATATCGACCGTCCCGGCATCCAGAACCTGTCCCATGCGCTGCCCCAGATCATTCGGTTCGGATATCACCGCACCCGGCGCGGACAGTTCCGCATGTGCGCCGAGGTAGATCATCTGCTGTGGCGTGTAACCCTCGAAACTCGAATCCAGGGTCAACGAAATACTACCGGCCGGGGTGCGGATGCTGCCATCCAGCAACAGGTCAGTATCGGATGCGAGTGCGACATTGGCACCCGGCCTGCCCAACACTTCGGTGTCGGTACCGATATTCAGGATCGGATAGTTCTGATTGATGGAATAGTTGAAGCGATTTTCCGATGCGAGCGTAAGATCCACCGCGCCACGCAAATAATCGGGCAGTGTGCCGATGCGCGTGAAGGCATCGAGCGCGGTACCTGTGGGTACATTTTCAAAGACACTACCATTGCCCCGTTCCAAGGACCCGCGCAACAACCCCGCATTCGTCGCAATAAAACGCGCCAGTGTGCCGGCATCGATCAATCGATTCTGTATATCCAGCTCGATGTGCGTGCCCGCGGCAACATCAAGACCGCCGCGGGTCGCCGTCAACGCAAAATGGTCAAAGCCACCGCTCTGGAACAGCAGAGGATCCACCACCAGACTCTGTTCGCCTGTCTCCATATCCTGTAAGGAACGGACCGTACCGGTTCCGCTGAGTTGATAGCGCGAGCTGCCGTCGACACGTGTTTCCAGCAACAATGCATTGAGGTGCGTCTGATCGGCGATCAAAAATTCGTTAGCGGCCAGCCTGAGTGAGCCGCCGTTCTCGAAGGCATAGCCACGCAGTTGCGCACCGATCGACAATGCGGACGGCGTGGAGGCCAGGTTATCCGTGGATGCGAGCGCGATCGAGCCGCCTGCGCCTGCGATGAGCTTACCGTCGGCCTGAAGCTGTGCCCCAGCGCTCACATCCAGCAGGCTGCCCTGGCCTAACACCAGATCTCCGCCTGATGACAAATCTATGCTGCCACCCTGATTCACGATGGATGACGTTGGCAATCCGGGATTCTGGCTTGGTGAATCGTTGGTCCAGCGGCCACTGACATCGATCCGCACACCTTCGGCAACCTGCAAGCCGACGTCAGCGGACGGCACGACGATGCCGTTGCCAGAGGAACCCAGGCCGGTACCTTTTGCGACTGACATGCCCACATCGCCGCCGGCGATGTGGATATCTTTCTCGACGTCGATCCTGCCCGCCTTCAAGCTGAGCGCGCCGTTGTCAGGGAGAATCAGCGCTGCGGCAACAGTGATATGGCCTGTCGTGTCGACGGCGATGTTACTGACGCCACTGTGATTGAGCATGTCCGCGCTGAGTACAGTGGAGCGACCATCGGGCAGTGACTGCCCACGCTCCGGATCTTCCAGTCGCGTAGCGTCCGCGCCGAATATGACCGCTGTATCCGCGGCCGTGGAACTCAGATCGATGTTGAAGCTGCCACCTTGGGGACGCTGATCGTAGGGGCGCAGCGTATCGGCCGCCAATGCGAGTGGTGCGAGACGTTGCAGATCGCCGGCGACACTGCCGGCGAGCAACGCGCCGTTGAACGCGAGGCGCCGGGTCTGGATCAACAGCTCGCCGGCATCCTTGCCTTCGACATAACCCGCTTCATACTGTCCGCCGGTGCCGTTGAATATCTGACTCACACCCCATTTCGCATGATCGATGACCAGATCCTGGCCCAGCACACCGATGTAGGTGCGGTTGGGATCGGCCGCGGAGATATCGAACACCCGACCATCCTCGGTCACCAGTTTGCTGGTGAAGATGCTGTCGCCCATGTAGGTGACACGACCACCGCGGATATCCAGTGTCGCACCGTTTTCAACCACCACATCGCCGGTGGATTGCAGCGTGATGTTACCGCCTTCCGCGAGGCGTTCGCCGACGCCGCGCTCAATCAGACCCTGCGCACCGGCGCTGTTAAGGAAGGGTGTGCCGGTACGCACATCGATATAGAGCTTCTGGTTGCGTATAACACCGTCGCGTTGCAGCGGTGAATCAGCAAGTTCGTTGCCACGCGCCTCCACGGCAACCACGTTGCGTGACACCGAAACCAGCGTGGACGTATCACCGGACACATCGATGACTGCGCCGGATTCAATGCGCACGCCGACATCGGACGCCGGCAAATCGTTCTCGCCATAGAAGGCGTTCTTCGGATCGGCCTTGGCGAGGATGTTCACATCGCCGCCGGTCACGGTCACGCGCGCGCCGCTTTCGAGTGTGACGTTGCGCGCGGCCATGTCCACATAGGATTTGGACTGGGCCTGACCATCCGTTGCGGTGGTGGCACCCTCGGGTACGACTTCCGTGACGCTCCCGCTTCCCAACGTCAGCGTGCCGCCGCTTTCATCGTAGAAGAAGCCCTTTGAAACTTGCGCGTTACCGATGGACGGCAGGCCCGAAGGTGATTGTCCAGCGACCAGACGGATCGAACCGTTCAGCGAGACCGTCGACGTCGCGCGCACCAGACCACCCTGATTCACTGACATACCCAACAGCGAGACATTACCGCGCTCGGCGATGATCGAACCGAGGTTGTCGATATTGCCGCCGGTCTTCACCTCGACCAGCACACCGCGCAGATTCGGATCGCCGGACTGGGCGAGATAGACACTGTCAGTCGATGCGGCGAGCACGGCCTGCCCGTCCGGTGTATGGATGTTGCCGCGGTTGATGATATTGGGCGCGAGGATGAGGATGCGCCCGGCATCGCCCTGTATGGCGCTGAGCTGTGCACCTTGCTTCAGCTCGATAGTCGCATTCGCCGGCATGTCGGCATCCGCGACGAAGGCGGCCTGACCGTTCTGAATCGCACCGAGGATGCCATCCTCGAAAACACTGTCATCGATATTGAGCGTCGAGGCGATCAGGGTATTCACATCGACCTGGGCATGGTCACCGAACACGATGCCGTTGCGGTTGACGAGATAGATCTGTCCGTTAGCCGTCAGGCGGCCGTTGATCTGACTCGGAGCATTGTCGAAGATGCGGTTAAGGGCGACAGAATCCGCGGATGGTTGATTGAAGCGCACGCTATAGTTGGCGTCGATATCGAATTTTTGCCATTCCAGTGTGGCCGCCTTGGTGGTCTGATCAATGACCATATCCAGGCCGCCGTTGGTGATGCGCGGATCGAGTGCGCCGGTCCAGCGGCCGCCGGGCCGCACCTGTGGAAGAGGATCGGCATGCACCAGCGGTGCCGTCAGCAGACCACCCGCCAGCAGCATATGCATGCAGGCCACGAGCGGTTTGATCCTGACTGCGGGGCGACGCTCCAATGCAGCCCCTTGATTACTCCGCTTCACACTCCGATGCATCGCCATCTTTCAACCTCTGCCTGTCTTTCAGTTGTTGTAACGAATTTTTTTATGCACGGCCTGGAGCCATCGATTCCCGGAAATGCTCCGCAGGCGAAACATTTCCGGCAAGCTCTGAAAAAATACCGCGCCACAAATAAAGCAGTCGGGCAGGTCCTCCGAAGAGGATCTGCCCGACCAATCCCTGCGATGTTATGCGGCTTGACTCCTCAAGCCGGAACGACACTCCTTACTTGCGGGTCAGCGGTTGGCAGCTGTCCGGAGTACCAAGAGCCGTTTCACGCGCCCACGGCACCAGCGGGTTGGTGGCTGAGAACGTGGCCGGAGCCAAAGTGCTCGGGATCACGAAGCCGGCACCACCCCAGGTGAACTCGAAGCCCTGGTTGATGTCGGCAGCGACGGCAGCGTCGATCTCCAGGTTGCTGTTGTAGAACTCGTTGATCGCAGCCACGTCCTTGGAAGCATTCGTGCGCAGCGGACCATTGACATAGGAGTTGTCGTTACGGTTCTGGAAGCTCAGGAAGTAAACCTGATCGTAGTTGCCGTCATACACGTTCTTGCGGGTCGGGGCATAACCGTCGACCTTGATGAAGCGCCAGTTTTCAGCATTGCTCTGGTTTTTCTCGGCACCCTGATAACCGATACCGTAAGAGGCGCGGCCCACACCCATGGCCGGAACGGTACTGGCGTAGCCGTCACCCTTGTCCAGGTGATCCAGGCACAGACCTAGGTTGCCCGAACTGCTGTTCTCGAAGACACCCGGCTTGCCGCCGGTCAGACCTGGCTGACCTGGCATGGAATAGAAACCACTCATGCAGTTGGCACGGCTATAGTGGACCATGAACTCAGCATGGGTACCGGAACCCTGAACACGACGGCACAGGTGCACGTAGTTCTTCAGGGTGGCATTGGCACCGGCCGGGGTCACATCGTCAGCATTGCCGAGGATTCCGTCGGCACCCGCAAAGGTGGCCGGAATAGTCAGGCTGTTGCCATAGATGGTCTTGGCAGTCCACAACTGCTGCTTGCCCTGGAACAGGCTGCGGATGTAGGTACGCGGCAGGCTCGGCATGTTGGCCTCGGTTTCAGAACCCACGACGAGGCCCTGGTCGGCCTGCAGTTCGTTGCGGAAGGCCTTGGTGATAACCGGTCCAAAGATCAGGCCCGGACCGGAACGCACCGTCAGGTTGCCCTGATCGACGAAGTCACCCGAAGCGGGGGCCAGCTGACCAACAAACTTGCCCGGCTCGATATCGGAGGCACCACCATCCGGGATCTGATTCTGCGTGACGTTGCCGCAAGTGTAGAGGTTGTAAGTCGCGCCACCGCCATTCTGGATGAGCTTGTTAATGCCGGTATCGGTGCAGGTGGTGGGACTGGCATCCAGAAATGGGAGTGCGATGCCATCGGCCACCGGTGTCGTACCGTTGCCGGAACCGCCGGCGTCGGACTTGTAGATACCGACGTTTTTGCCGGACAGGTTGGCGCCAGCAGCAGCAGCTGCCTTACACTGCACGACCCAATGAGTGGTGTGCTCCAGCAATGGCAGCGCAGCGGCAACACCGCCAGTGCCCTTGATGGCATCGACGTAGACGTTAATGGGGCTGGCGTGGTCACAAACATTGCGGACGACATTTTCGCGCAGCATGTTGGATGGGGCGCTGGCGCCGGACATGAAGATAGAGGCATTGACCAGACTGTCCAGGCTGGCGTTGGCGGAACCGGCGATGGCCATGGCGACACCGGCGGAGATCAGAGATAACTTACGCATTGTGTAGACTCCTCAAATTTTAGAAAAAAGTTAACCTTCCACCCCGTTGAGAACGGAGTGGAGGTTGTCCGCGACGGCGATTTATGCCGTCACGGAATTGCGCTAACAAGCCTTAGGCGGTTTTACGACGGGCAACACCCACCAGACCCACCAGACCCGAGCCCAGCAACCAGGCAGCAGCGGGAACCGGCACAGCGGAGACCGGCGCGGTCGTCAGCGAAGCCACACCCGTGACGGCATCGATGTTTAGCTGGCCGATCAGGTCATAGGCCAGTTCGTAGCCAAGGAAATCGGTCGAACCGTTATAACCATTCCACAGACTCAGGGAGGAGCCCACATTTCCTTCGGTGTTCCGGAAGGTACCGCCAATGTTATTGCCCCACGAAGGTGCGTTGTGGTAGCCAGGTGCCCCAGGAAGGATGCCCGAAACAGTTTCGGTAGTGGCATAGGCGTTATTGATCTGGGTCTCGATGGTGCTGATGTTGGCGCGAACCGATTCCAAACCGGAACCATCAAGCACATCAGTAGCCGGGGTCAGCGTGTTATTGGTACTGGCGAAGAAACCGCCGTTAACATACAAGGATGTATCAAAAGGATCGGTGACATCGGTCACACCACCGGCGTTGAAGCGGAAGGAACTCGAAGGAGCTGTGCCCAGGAAACTCAGGATGGCCGACGTCTGTGCGGCACTGGAGGTCCAACCGGTCACTGTGCCATCTCTCAGGGCGAACAGGCTGATGTTGGTATCGATGATCATCGATTCCGGGCTGGTGGTATCGCGGAAGATGGAGAGGAACAATTCGCCATCACCGGCGCCGGCGAAACCATTCACAATCGCTGCCTGCGAGCTGCCCGCAACCGCGAACAGTACAGTAGCCGCTACTGCTTTCATGTTGAACTTCATGCTAAGTCTCCTCAAAAATGTAAGTTGGTTCGTGATTGAATACACATGTGTGTTCAGACTCTCAAAGCCCCTGCATCTTTTCTGCTTATGGCTGTGCCCGGATGCCCCTCAAGAATTCGTTATGCGCAACGCTAGACTCTGTGCCAAATCCGATTCCCTATTCCCTGCCAGATTCCAGTTTTCGCGTGGGTATTTTTACGTCTGGTTGTGAACGTCCTGTGACATGCGCATGAATTCTGCGTGAAGCAATACGCACAAACAGTCTCATCGCGGTGAGTGACTTTACTCATGCTTCGTGACAACGTGATTACGTTTTTGTATGACAAGCGTAATCACCGTGATTGTTTTGAGATGAAACTTCACTGCTGCCTAACAAACCCCCACTCCCTGCTGCATAACAAACTCCCTCTCCCTCCCGGGAGAGGGTTAGGGAGAGGGGATCAAATAGAAAACTGCTTGAAACTAAAAAATCATTTTCAGCCACGGAAACACACGGAAGACACTGAAACACAGTACAGTCCTGGAGCGACTATTCACCCACTTGCGGGTGATGGCGATGCCGGCATGAAGCTTGTGATCTTGTCCGTGTTTTTCCGTGTGATTCTGTGGCAAATACGGTTTATAGGTTGAATACTAAATTCCCTCATCCTGGCCTTCTCCCGGGAGGGAAAAGGGATTATTCTTTTTTTCGTCAACAGAGACGTCGATGTCCTCTGTCGTCGTTAAATGAGTTAGGGAACCTCTGATTAATTCGCTGAGGCGGCATCTGCCGCATTGCTGCGAAGCTCAAAATACCCATTTACTCCGTGTAAACTCCCCTTCTCGCTGGGGCCGCGTCTTGCCTGGAGACGCGATTTACGATTTTGAGATAGGTTCTGCTGAAATTGTCGGACGCGCGGCTTGCGCCGCTGAATCCGACCTACGTTAACCTACATAATGAACGTAGGTCGGATTCAGGCCGAAGGCCGCGTCCGACAGGGAAGAATAATGTAGGGTGATGAGTCAGCGTTATTCGCGTAATCCACCAAGCGTTGCGCTGCAACACACAACCTTTATTTATGAATGCCGGCGACGCCTGCGGTGGGTTACGACACTAACGGCGCGTCTAAACCACCTTACATCTGCGTTTGAATGGGTACTGCACTTCGCTAAATAATCGCTCGTCTCTCAGAAACCATAATGCAGGCTGAAATGGGCGCGCGGGTCGCCCTTCTCGATACCGTTGGCATCCTTGAGCGGCCAGGCCAGATCGAGACTCGCCGCCAAGCCCTGATCGCCATTGACGCGCATCCCGAGACCTGCACTGTAGAGTTCGTAACTGGATATCTGAGAGTTCAACGGTTGACGCACGCGCAGCTTTGCAGCATCTGCAAAAGTCAGGAAGCGTAGTTCGCTGATGTGTGGCAGCTTGCCGGCATAGGACGGGCTGCGCAGCTCGACGTTAGCGGTGATACCGTCGTCGCCCAAGGCCTGGGATTCGAAATAGCCACGCACACTGTCGGCACCGCCGGCGCTGAACTCTTCGTTGCTCACCAGCGGTGAATCCGCCAGCTGACTGTCAAAGGCGAGATACAGTTGCATGCCTTGAACAAGTTCACGCGTGTAATCACCGAAGGCGCCCAGATAGAAATAGTTCGGCTTGGCCAGATAGCGTTTGTTTTCGAATTCCGAGACGGAATTACCCAGACCTCGCAGACCGAAGTTAGTACTCACACCCAAGGATAGTTTGGAGTCTTTGGAGATCAGCGTTCCGCGGTACTGTGCAAGAAAATTGGTATAGTCTATCGGCGTGTTGAACCCTTGACCGCCGATCGGCACGACGCCCTCGCCGAAATTCTTGTAGTCCATACCGAAGGTCGCGCTATGGTAGTAGCCCTGCTGCTCGGACAGGGCTTTCACCCAGCGCGCGCCCACAATGGTGCCGTTGCCGATCACAGTCAGATCGCCGGCCGACGCCACATTGCTATTGCTGTCCACCACATAGGCGGCCAGTACATCGCCGTCACCCAACGGCATGACGTAGGTCCCGGCGAATACCCGCACCTCGTCCGGTGCCTGCGGCGCGGTCTGATACATCAACGAGGCGCTGTGCTCGCGCTGCCAGAGATTTGCGTAGCGCAGCGTAGCCGAGGCGCGCAGCTCCGAAGTGTCTATGGAATTACGATTATTCAATTCTATATCCGCATGCAGCGGCAACTCATCCTTGACGCGTAATTCCACTTCGACCGTTCCTGGGGTGGCACCTGGGCGGAAGATCGGCGTTACAGTCCGATCAGGCGAGGCCTGATTGATATCTTTGAGCTGATCTTGAAGCGCGGGCAAGTAAGGTACTTCCCCTTGCGCAAGGGCTGGCGCACCGTCGCGGATGCGTCCAAGAGAAAAGTAACGTGACCCGCTGACACGCACGCGCGATACGGTGCCTTGCACCACTTTCAGTCGAACGATACCCGCGGATATATCCTGCTCGGGTATATCGATCACCACGGTTGGATAACCTGAGTCACGGTAGAAAGTTTCCAGCGATTGCCGGGCAGCCTCTACATCCTGAATGGACTTGTCCGGCCCGAGGAAGGGATACACCGTGCGTTCTATCAAGTTATTGTCGAGTAGGGTGTTACCCTCGATTTGCATCTCCCAGATATTGAACTTGTGTTCCTGGGACTTGGCTGCATCGTCCTGTGCAGGCTGGGTTTCTGTTTCCTGTTGCGCCGCAGGTTCGTCCGCACAATAGCCCGCCTGTGCAGTGATCAGAAGCCAGAGGGTGATTACTGCACGGGGATTGTGCACAGATACTTATCCATTAAATTAATGTTGCAGGCAGCAACAAAATTACCCAGTGAGGGCAAAACGAGTGCGCATTATGCGAAGCACATATTGCAGAAATATGACATCGGGACAATGCATGACATTTGGGTATAATCCCTCGCCGAGCCATATCGGCGTGAAAGATCGAGGTTTAATAGCATGAAAACCCTTGCTGCATACCTATTGCCGACCGCCCTGCTCCTGAGTGGCTGCAATCTCGAATTCGGCGGCTCGTCAAACCCGCGGACACTGGTCGTAGATCCTCTACCGGTAGCCAAATCACTTGGACGCGATGAACTCATGCAGAAGAAACTCAACGTCCAGATTGACCAGCTGAACACCCAGCTTAATCGTCAAACGACTGAGCTGACCACTCAGCTGGAGCAGGAAAAGCAGAAACTGGGCGCCAAACCCGGCGACGAGACAACCAAGCAGTACCAGGAACTGGTGGCCACAGCAACGCAGCAGGCGAAGCAGTATCAACTTCAGGCGCAGCAGCATGCCGCCCAATACCGGCAATCTCTGCTGAGCGATTTCAATAACGAAGTTCGCAATGTAGCCGCTGAAATCGCCAAAAGACGCGGCGCCACCAGCGTGCTGGTGATTGGCGATAATGTTCTTTGGTTCGATCCATCCGCGGACATCACAGCGGAAGTCATTGAAAAACTGCGTGCGCAATCCCTACAGGTCCAGGACGTGCCCGCGAACACCAGCACCGAGCATGCCAAAGAGCTGAAGAATCTGGAATCCGTCATTCAATCCATTGAGAACGACGACAAGTCCACGAAGTGAGGCGACACTCATTGCACGGAAAGAAAGTAACTGCGGATAGATTGTGCTGTCATCCCAACAGAAGCCGGACAAGAACGCGAAGCGTATTGAACGTTCATGGGACGAACGGAACAAGTGTCCCAGTAGCTAAGAAACCTCTGATTAATCCGCGTAGACCCAATAAATGTTGTGTGTTGCTGCGCAACGCTTGGTGGGTTACGCAAACAACGCTAACCCACCCTACATTAATCTTCCCTGTCGGACGCGGCCTTCGGCCTGAATCCGACCTACGTTTATTATGCGGGTTAACGTAGGTCGGATTCAG
>JBGSOE010000450.1:0-5005 GCA_041739295.1 Thiohalobacterales bacterium
CAGGGCTCGCACCGATCTATGATCTGTATTCCTTCAAGCTGCTGCCGCTGATGGGCAAACTCATCGCCAACGATGCGGAAAGCTATAAGTACCTCGCGGAATCCATTCGCATGCATCCGGATCAGGAATCCCTGCGTGACATGATGCAGCAGGCCGGTTTCGAAGATTGCGGTTATCACAATCTCAGTGGCGGTATCGTCGCGCTACACCGCGGTTTCAAATATTGAAAGCGCGCGCCTATTCGCCTTATGCCGGTTTCCCGCGCCGCCTGGCCGCAGTGTTGTTGGACGCGCTGCTGGCACTGTTGCTACTTAGCGTACTTAGTTGGGCTCTGCGTTCCGATATCCCTACCGACATCGCATTCTTTCACAGCATCGGTTATCTGCTTAGTAGCGGCGTACTCGTCGCATTATTCTGGTTACTATTTCAGGGCACGCCGGGCAAATTACTGCTCGGCTGCCACATCGTCGACGCGCACACGGGCGGTCGCCCGAAAGCCTGGCAGATGCTGGTGCGGGTACTCGGCTATATGCTGTCCGCCGCACCGGCGGGCCTGGGTTTCTTCTGGATATTCTGGGATGCGCGCCGCCAGGGTTGGCATGACAAACTTGCGCGCACGCTGGTCGTCATTGACGATGAGTCCACCCGAACCCTTGCTGAACTGAGCGCCGAATGTCGATAACACCGTCCACTTGGTTTGCCGGTGTCGTGGAAACGGCCTGTAATAGCGCCTTGGCGCAGGACCCGGAGGTGCGTGAACGATTGGGCGCGCTGGAAGGCAAGGTCATCGCCGTTGAGCTACTAGGGCTGGGCATACGCCTATTCTTTTTCCCGCATGCGCAGGGCGTGCAGGTTTTGAGTCATTACGAGGGCGAGGCAGACACCACTGTGCTGCGTGGCGCACCGTTGTCATTGCTACGTCTTTCCTTGAGCGCCAAACCTGCTGACGAATTGTTCGCCGGTGGCGTGGAGCTGAGAGGTGATACGGCTACCGGCCAAGCCTTTCAGGATATCCTGCGCGCACTCGATCTGGATTGGGAAGAACTGCTGTCTCGCGTTGCCGGTGACGATATAGCACATCAGACCGGACGCCTATTGCGTAGCGCCGGAGCGCAGCTACGGCATACTGGCCGCACCGTGGAAATGAATGTCAGCGAATATCTGCATGAAGAGGCCGACCTGTTGGTGAATCGTCACGCCATTGATGACTTCCTCCACGCCGTTGATGATCTGCGCAGTGACGCGGATCGGCTTGAGGCCCGCGTCCACCGCCTCGAGGCAACCTTGGCGAGCAAGGACTGAGCGTATGATCCGACCGGCTCAGCTGTGGCGGGTAATGCATATCAACATCGTTCTGCTCCGCAATGGGCTGGACGAAATTGTGTTCGCCACGCATCTGTTTCGTCCGCTGCGGTTTCTGTATTTCCTCGCGCCTTGGAACTGGATACGCCGCGAACATGCGCCACGCGGTGTACGCATTCGCTGCGCACTGGAACAGCTGGGACCGATCTTTGTAAAGTTTGGTCAAATCCTGTCCACCCGCCGCGATCTGTTGCCGGACGATATCGCTGAAGAGTTGGCACGCCTGCAGGATAGAGTACAACCCTTTCCGGGCGCCCAGGCGCGCGCCATGATCGAGAAGGCCTATGGCCAGCCGATCATGCAGATCTTTGCCGAATTCGACGAGACACCGCTGGCCTCGGCCTCGATTGCGCAAGTGCACGTGGCACGCCTACCGGACGGTAGCGAGGTCGTGGTCAAGGTAGTCCGTCCCAATATCCTCCGTGCCATCCGCAGTGACGTATCATTGCTGTATTACATCGCTGGACTGGCCGAACGCTATTGGAAAGAAGGCCGCCGGCTACGTCCGGTCGAGGTGATCCGCGAATTCGAAACCACCATCCTGGATGAACTTGACCTGTTGCGTGAAGCCGCCAATGCCTCGCAGCTGCGCCGCAATTTCACCGACTCGAACATGCTGTATGTGCCCGAGGTGTACTGGCCGCACTGTCGTCGCGAAGTAATGGTCATGGAGCGCATCCACGGCGCGCCTATCAGCGACATCAGTGCATTGCGCAGTCAAGGCATCGATCTCAAGATGCTTGCCGAACGCGGCGTGGAGATCTTCTTCACGCAGGTGTTCCGCCATAATTTCTTCCACGCCGATATGCATCCCGGCAATATTTTCGTCGGTACGGATGCGCGCTATCTGGCGGTTGATTTCGGCATTATGGGTACCCTGAGCCCATCAGATCAGCGCTATCTTGCGGAAAATTTCCTGGCCTTCTTCCGCCGCGACTATAGGCGTGTTGCGGAACTGCATGTGGAATCGGAATGGGTGCCGGCCAATACCCGTGTCGATGAATTCGAATCGGCCATCCGTACCGTGTGCGAACCGATTTTTGAGCGCCCGCTGAAAGACATCTCGTTCGGCCATCTATTGCTGCGCCTGTTTCAGACCGCGCGGCGTTTCAATATGGAAGTGCAGCCACAGCTGGTGTTGCTGCAGAAGACTCTTCTCAATATCGAAGGTCTCGGCCGACAGCTCTATCCGGATCTGGATCTATGGCAGACCGCCAAACCCTTCCTGGAACGCTGGATGAGCGAGCAGGTCGGCCCGCGTGCATTCATGCGCAATCTGCGCACCAGCCTGCCGGTGTGGACCGAAACGTTGCCTGAAATTCCGCAACTACTGCATAATACGCTGGAGCAAGCGGTCAATGGCAAGCTGCGTATCGAATGGCATTCGGAGGAATTGCGCCAGATGCGCCATGAACTGCGCGCCGCTAATCGACGCACTGTCGCTGCCATCATAGGCGCCGGCTCTATCGTTGCAGCGGCCCTTGTGTATGGTCTAGATGGCTATGCGCCAGCGATGATTGGTGACGCACCGTTGCTAACCTGGATCTTCGGCACACTGGGAGTTGCCTTCGTCATCGCCGCGCTCCGCAGCGAGCGTTAATGACTCACGTTAGATATAGCCTGGGTTACGGCCGAGCTACTTGCCGATGCAGAAGCTGGAAAATATTTTCCCCAGCAGATCATCACTGGAAAATTCTCCGGTGATTTCGTTTAACGCCTGCTGCGACTGGCGTAGTTCATCAGCCAGCAATTCACCCGCGCGTTGTTCCAATTGCAGCCGACCTTGCACCACATGTTCCCAAGCGCGCGCCAAGGCATCTAAGTGACGGCGACGCGCCGTGAAACCTTGTGGATTATCGCCGGTATAACCCATGGCGTGTTTCAGATGGTCGCGTAGCACATCCAATCCAGTGCCGGCCTTTGCCGATAAATAGAGATGACTGTCGCTCGCTTGGTGTTGCGTACTGACAGGGTGACCGCTCAGATCTATCTTGTTGTGAATAATGCTATGTGCAAGCTGCTGCGGCAGACGGTCCAGGATGCGCTGGTCTTCCGATGTGAAACCAGATTGATCGTCGATCACGAGTAACAGCCGGTCCGCCGTTTCGATAGCGTGCCAGGCGCGGCGCATGCCTTCTTGTTCCACCGGATCGTCACTATCCCGTAAACCTGCCGTGTCGATGATGTGCAAGGGCATGCCATCGATCTGAATATGTTCGCGTAATACATCGCGCGTGGTGCCTTCGATCGGTGTCACGATGGCCGCATCGTGTCCGGCGAGCGCATTTAACAGACTGGATTTGCCGGCATTCGGACGTCCGGCGATGACCACGGTCATGCCTTCACGCAGTAGTCGCCCCTGCTGCGCTTGGTTTCTCAGTACATTGAAATGCTGTTCGAGTTGCTGCAGCTGCTGGTGGATCTGAACATCCTGTAGAAAATCGACCTCTTCTTCCGGGAAGTCGATGGCAGCTTCAACATACATACGTAGTTGAATTACAGCTGTCACCAACGCATGCACTTGCTGCGAAAAGTTGCCTTGCAGGGAACGCATTGCGGCGCGCGCCGCTTGCGCGGTACCCGCGTCGATGAGATCGGCAATGGCTTCTGCCTGGGTAAGATCGAGTTTGTCATTGAGAAAGGCGCGTTCTGAAAATTCACCGGGACGTGCAGCACGTGCGCCAAGTTCCAAGGCGCGCGCCAGCAGCAGATCCAACACCACCGGACCGCCATGCCCCTGGAGTTCGACGACATGTTCACCCGTAAAAGAGTGCGGCGCGGGGAAGTACAGAATCAGGCCAGCGTCGATCTGCACGCCGTTTGCATCGGTAAAGATCTGCAGATGTGCGTGTCGCGGCCTGGGTAAGTGGCCGAACCAAGTCTGCGCGATTTGCGGAACGGCGGGTCCGGAGATGCGCAGAATGCCCACACCGCCACGACCCGGTGGTGTGGCGATAGCGGCAATGGTATCGATCGCGTTCATACGCGCACATTAGTTGAGAGTGGGGATTGGCGTCCAGTCGGTCCGTGGTACTTACCCGTTAAGCCTATAAACCGCATGCCACGGGAAAACACGGACAAGATCATAAGCCTCACGCAGACACATCCATCACCCGCAAGGTGGTGAATAGTCGCTTTAGGAAGGCACTGTGTTTCCGTGCCTTCCGTGTGTTTCCGTGGCTGAAATGATTTTTTAGGTTAAAAGGTACTGGGTAAACACCACAACCGATCTGTGATTCGGCATGCGCGCACTAGGCGCCCTTTTCGACGCGCCGGGTAATCATCCATTGCTGAGCGATCGATAAGGTATTGTTGGTCACCCAGTAGAGTACCAAGCCCGACGGGAAGAACGCGAAGAACACCGTGAACACGAACGGCAGCAGCATCATCACCTTGGCCTGCATAGGGTCCATCGGCGCCGGGTTAAGCTTCTGCTGGATAAACATGGTCACGCCCATGATCAACGGCAGCACAAAGTAAGGATCTTTTGCAGACAAGTCGGTCAGCCACAGAATAAACGGCGCCTGGCGCATCTCGACACTTTCCAGCAGAACCCAGTACAGAGAAATGAACACCGGGATCTGGACCACGATGGGCAGACAACCGCCCAGTGGATTGATCTTTTCAGTGCGGTACAGATCCA
>JBGSOE010000054.1:0-1674 GCA_041739295.1 Thiohalobacterales bacterium
TATGGAAGCCCATCACGCCAGCGGCGAGACCACCGTTCTGGCAAACGTAGAACGCCACATCACCTGGCTCGACGAGCGGATTGCCGAATTGCAACGCGAAATCAACAACCACATCGACGGCCACCCGGAACTGAAACAGGACGCCGACCTGATTGCCAGCATTCCCGGCATTGGAGAGGCCACAGTGGCGAAGGTGCTGGCTTATGCGGGTGACGTTCGCCGCTTTGCCAGCGCTAAAGCGTTGGCCGCCTTCATCGGAATATGTCCGCGGCAGCGGCAGTCGGGCAGCTCGGTCAAAGGGCGCACAATGATCTCTCGAACCGGCCATGCGGATTTGCGTAAGGCCTTGTACATGCCGGGACTGGTGGCGCTACGCCATAACCCGACCCTCAAGGTATTTGGTGCAAGGATGAAAGCGAACGGCCTGGCACCGAAGGCAGTGGTGGGTGCAGCGATGCGCAAGCTCGCGCATCTGATCTACGGGGTAGTGAAATCGGGAAAACCGTTTGATGCGAATTTCGCTATGAACGGGTTGCAATTCAAGACGGTATCTGACCCCGAAGTGTGACCCCGAAGTGCGAAGTGACCCATGTGAAGCTGACCCCATAAATGCTTAAATGATGCGGTCTGTCAGCCACTTGATGCACCATTTTGTGATTGCTTCAGCCGGAGCGTTTTTAGCCACTTGTTGGCAATGTCTCGAACAAACATCTCTGCCTCACTCTTTGTCATTGGGTTCAGGGTTTTTGGCGTGTCGTGGTAGGCGTGCCGCGCCCAATCACCAGTGACAGATGGATTGTGCACAGCGTCCTTGAAACGATTGAATTGTTCCCGTGGTATTCCGAACTGCTGATGGAAATCAAGTCTATTTTCCGGGTGCCCTTCAGCGAACTCGTATATTTTGTAGATGATTTCAGCAGATGGCTTATCAATAGCGAGTAGCTCTATGACTTTTGCTGCTCTGGCGCTAAAGAAAGCAGGCTCAATCATCGATCGTTGGCGTTCCAATTTTGCCTGATACTGATTCTCTTCGTACTCCGCTGTCCAGCGTTTCAATTCTGCCAAGGACAGCCCCTTGGGTGGAGAGACAGTAATGGTGACGTTCCCCGCTGACATTGTCATAACGCTCGAATCAACTTCAAGAAACGCATGCCGCTTCGGTGGACTGCTTGAGTAATCTATAACTGAACCTAGCGTGAATTCCGGATCTATTTGTGTTGGCTCCTTAAACACTGCTCTCACAGCCTTGGCCTTTTCGAATGCATCTGATGCGGTAGCGCAAGCATCGATTTCCGGCGACGGCTAAAGCCGGAAACTCTATTCCCTCAACAAGTTTGAATCCCAAGCCATTTAGTAGATCAGAGAGATTTCTTCTCTCCAAACCTGTCTTTTGAATTTCAACAGCCCATCTCACATCTGTGGCCCTTTTAACTGAAAAGGCAGCGTACTCACTGCCGCATAAGGTTAAATAGCCGTCACGTGACGGAATAAAGGTTTATTGGGCCGGTGGCTGGCAGAACTCATTTCCCGGTATACCCTCGATACCACTCCACCCACTTGCCGATCCCGTATTCCAGCGTCGTCGCCGGCTTGAAGCCGGTGTCGCGGATGAGGTCGTCCACATCCGCGTAGGTGGCCTGCACGTCACCGTCCTGCATCGGCAGGAAGTTCTTC
>JBGSOE010000485.1:0-2588 GCA_041739295.1 Thiohalobacterales bacterium
GTATGGCTCAGCAATCCTCCCAAGCTGGCGACAACCTGAAGTTGGCTGGTGCCTTCGTAGATGCTGGTGACGCGGATGTCGCGGTAGTGACGCTCCACATTGAACTCGCGCATGTAGCCCGCGCCGCCGTGAATCTGCATGGCCTGGTAGCAGACCCGGTTGCCCATTTCGGTGGCGTAGTACTTCGTCAGTGGGGTCAGCACCGATGCCAACCGATCGGCCTGCTTCTGGCGTTGGCGGTCGGCAGGAGCCGGGGTCTCGCCCTTGCGCATCCGATTCTCGTAGGCCTGGTTCAGATCCACCCAATACCCGGTTTCACACACCAGGGCACGCGTCGCCTCGATCTCTCCCCGCATCGAGAACAGCATACGATACACCGCCGGGATAACGTGAATCGATTTGCCGAACTGGACGCGCTTTTCAGCATAGCGATAGGCGTCATGGTACGCTGCTTCGGCGATGCCCAACGCCTGGGCCGACACCCCCAGCCTGGCCCCGTTCATCATGCTCATTGCGTAGCGGATCAACCCCAACCGCCGCTTGCCGATCAGAAGAGCCGGCGTGTTCGCAAACTGGATCTCGCAAGTGGGTGATGAATGGATGCCGAGCTTGTGTTCCAGACGGCGGATATGGACCGTCTCATCCGCCTCGACCAGGAACAACGAGAGGCCGCGGGCATCTTTGCTGTCCGGTTCGGAGCGAGCCAGCACCAGCAAGACCTGGGCGCCGCCATTCGTGATGAACCGTTTGACACCGTTCAGAAGCCACCACTCTCCCTCTGTCCCTGTGGCGGTTGCGCCCTGCGGTTCCGCTCGCAAAGTGGCACGGGTCTGCACCGATCCCAGGTCAGAACCGGCATCCGGCTCGGTCAACACCATCGCGGCGGTCACCTCGCCGCGCGCGAAACGAGGCAAGAGCCGGGCCTTCATTTCCTCGCTGCCGAACGCCTCAATGGTCGCGGCGATCTCCTGCAGCCCGAAAACGGCCATCAACCCGGCCTCGGCACGGCCGACGATTTCGATCATCATCCGGTAAATGGTTCCGGGCAGATTCAGCCCGCCGTACTCCCAGGGCAGCACCGTGCCCGTGAACCCGGCCTGTCGAAACAGATCCAACGCTTCCTGCGTCGCAGTAGCGTAAGTCACCCGGCCATCGTAGAGATGGGCGCCTTCCTCGTCCGCCGCGGCCGCCCGAGGCGCCACGCGGGTGGCGCAAATCTCCCCTAACACGTTCAACAGCAGGCGATAGTTATCTCGGGCGTCTGCATAGTTACGCGGCGCAACCGGAAACTGAGCGCTGTTGCGGTACCCATCTTCCATGATCTCAACAACCTGGCTAATGTCCAGTTGATCCAGGCGGAACTGCAAATCCAGGTTATCGGTGAAGAAGTTTTCTGCCATGCTCGGTTCCCCTATTTGGCATTCTCGCGATGAGCGCGGATCATCCAGGGAATGACCTCGTTCAAGTCGCCTACGATCTTATAATGTGCGATCTGAAAGATCGGAGCATCAGGATCGGTGTTGATCGCGATGATCTTGCTGGATTGATCCATCCCGGCGCGGTGTTGGATCGTGCCTGATATACCGCAGGCGATATAGAGCCGGGGTCGGACCGTAATCCCGGTCTGCCCCACTTGGTTTTCCGGGGGAATGAAACCGGCGTCTACCGCGGCACGCGTTGCGCCCACCTGCCCGCCCAGTGTCTCCGCAAGTTCGTAGATAAGCTGGAAGTTTTCCCTGCTGCCCACGCCCGCGCCGCCGGCGACGACGATGGAGGCGTTCTTCAGATCGCAGCAGAGCGGCTGCATTTCCCGCTTCACCACCTGCAACACCAGGTCGCGTACGCTGAATTGCGGTTCGATCTTCTCGATCTGGCCCTTGCGCGTGCGATCCGGTTCGGTCATGCGCATCACGCCTTCACGCACGGTGGCTAGCTGCGGGTGCATGTCGGGGTTGACAATGGTGGCGATCACATTGCCGCCAAATGCAGGCCGATTCTGATAGAGCAGATCGTGGTACACCCGATCTCGCTTTTTATACTCACCGATCTGGAGGTCGGTGCAGTCGGCCGTCAGTCCGGCGCGCAGCGCGCTGGCAATACGGGGCGCCAGATCACGCCCGGTCGGTGTCGCGCCCAGCAGTAGAATATAGGGCCGGCGGGCCTGCACCAGATCGATGGCGGCTTTTGCGTAGGGCAGAGAGCGGTACAAAGCCAACTCAGGATGATCAGCCAGCAGCACTACGTCTGCGCCGTAAGCGATGACTTCCTCAGGCAAGTGAGCAATGTCGTGACCGAACAGCAGGGCACAAACTCGGCTGTCCAGCCTCTCAGCTAACTCCCGGCCTTTGGAAAGCAATTCCAGACTGACAGCGGCGATTGCGCCGCCTTCTTGTTCGATGAAGATCCAGACTTCCTTATCCTGGTTCATCCCTCAATCCCTCTCACAAAATGTGACCCTGAATCAACTCGCTGACCAGGGCAGAAACGCCTTCCTGGGTAGCCGGGATCAGTCGGCTTTCGTTTGTTCCGAGCACGACATAGTCCACCTTCCACACTTTGGTAGGCGAGCCGTCCAGGCCCAGGTTCTC
>JBGSOE010000024.1:0-7493 GCA_041739295.1 Thiohalobacterales bacterium
CACCCGCGAGGTGGTGAATAGTCGTTCCAGGAAGGCACTGTGTTTCAGTGTCTTCCGTGTGTTTCCGTGGCTGAAATGATTTTTTTAGGTTGATTTGTCATTGTTTATAAGCGTGATTGAAGTTATCTGAGATTCCTTAAGGACGAGGATAGGCAAATCATGGCGACCCCAATACGCATACTGCTGATTGATGATTCCGAGGACGATGCGGAATTAGTGCGGCATGCCATACAACGTGGCGGCTACGATCCAATAACCCAGCGCGTCGATAATGCTGCGGATCTGCGTCGCGCCTTGCAGGCCGATCCGCCCTGGCAGATCGCCATTGCAGATTTTTCAATGCCTGGTTTCAACGGCCTTAACGCCCTGGCCATACTCCGCCATCACGACCCCGACCTTCCGGCGATTCTGGTTTCAGGTGAAATTGGTGAAGAGATCGCCGTGGCGGCCATGAAGGCCGGCGCCAGTGACTATGTGATGAAGGGCAATCTGGCCCGGCTGGTCCCGGCCATTGAACGCGAGCTGCGCGAGGCCGAGGATCGCCGCCGCCGCAGACGAGCGGAACAGGACCTGTTCCGCGAACGTGAACGCGCGCTGGTGACCCTGCATTCCATTGGTGATGGCGTCATCACCACCGATGAAAAAGGCCGTATCAATTATTTGAATCCAGTTGCCGAACAACTCACCGGCTGGACCAATGCTTCCGCGCAAAACAAGCCGCTGATGCAGGTGTTCACAGTGGTCAACGAGGCTACTCGCCAGCCGATTAAAAATCCGGCGGACATCTGTCTACGCACTGGCTCCAACGTTGCACTGGGTGCACAGTCGTTGCTGGTCAATCACAATGGCCAGGAATTTCAGATCGAAGAATCAGCCGCACCAATCCGCGATCCGGACGGCAGTATCACCGGCGTGGTGCTGGTGTTTCATGATGTCAGCCGCGAACAGCATTTGGCCCGTCAGATCAGTTGGCAAACCACCCATGACACCCTCACCGACTTAAACAACCGCACTGCGTTTGAGACTCAGCTTGCAGAGCTGGTGCAGCACGCCGACAACGCCGGCAATCAACACGTGATGCTGTATCTCGATCTGGATCAGTTCAAGGTCATCAACGATACCTGTGGTCATGTCGCCGGTGATGAAATGCTCAAGCAACTCGGCAATCGACTACTCCGCTTGTTACCTGAGAAGGCGATGCTGGCACGCCTGGGTGGCGACGAATTCGGCATTCTGTTGCCAAACACGGATCTGCAACAGGGGCTCGTCGAGGCCGAACGCATTACCTTCTCCTTGCACAACTTCCACTACATATGGGAAGGCAATAGCTTCGACGTCAGCGTGAGCATTGGCCTGGTACCTATTACTGGCCCCCACCAGAGTTCCTCGGTGATTATGAGCGCCGCCGATGTCGCCTGTTATGTCGCCAAAGACCTGGGGCGTGATCGTGTACACGTTTATCAAGAGAGCGATATTGAGCAGGCGCGCCGCCACAGCGAGATGCAATGGGTGTCGCGCATTAACCGCGCGCTGGAAGAAAACCGTTTTATTCTCTACCGGCAACCCATCATCGCACTGCAGAGCGGCGGCAACAGTAACCACCACGAACTCCTGCTGCGTATGCTTGATCAGGAAGGCAACCTCGTTCCACCCGGACACTTCATCCCGGCCGCGGAACGCTTTAATTTAATGCCAACATTGGACCGCTGGGTTATTACCAACGCCCTGGTCTATTGCAAAAAGATGTGTGACCGGGAGCTTGAGGATGAGCCCTACTCCTGTGCCATCAATCTATCCGGAACCTCGCTCAATGACGACAAGATGTTTAGCTTTATCCACACCCAACTTGAGCAACATCTGGTTCCACCGCAGCGCGTGTGTTTCGAAATCACAGAGACTGCCGCCATCACCAATCTGGCACACGCCATCGAATTCATCCACGAATTACGTGCGCTCGGTTGTAAATTCGCATTGGATGATTTTGGCAGTGGGCTGAGTTCATTCGCCTACCTGAAAAACCTGCCGGTCGATTACTTGAAAATCGATGGCAATTTCGTCAAGGATATGCTGACCGATGAGATGGACCATGCGATTGTGGAATCAATCAATCAAATCGGACATGTACTGGGCATTCGCACCATTGCCGAGTTTGTCGAGAACAAAGCTATCCGCGACCAGTTGTACAGGCTGGGGGTCGACTTCGCACAGGGACATGGCGTGGGCAAACCCGAACCCTTGCCGGAGATGGATTGATACACAGCCCAATAGGCAGCATCAATCTCTTATCCTAAAAAAATCATTTCAGCCACGGAAACACACGGAAAACACTGAAACACAGTGCATTCCTGGAGCGACTATTCACCACCTTGCGGGTGATGGCGTTGCCGGCGTGAAGCTTTTAACCTTGTCCGTGTTTTTCCGTGTGATTCCGTGGCAAATGCGTTTCATAGGCTTATAGATTGACACAAATCATACGATTACGACCGGCACGCTTGGCTTCATACAAAGCCTGATCGGCCTGCTCCGCAATCGTTTTAACATCACCACACTGACCGCAACTCACCAGACCCACACTCAAGGTTACCGAAAACGTACCGCCATCGGCATCAAACTCGAGCTCACTAAAGGCCGTGCGGACTTCTTCCATAACCGCCTCGGCACCCGCCGCATCCGTATCCGGCAACACCACGGCGAATTCCTCACCACCATAACGTCCCACCAGATCGGTTTGGCGTAGGCGCTGTAACAGCAGGTGCGCCAGACTTTTGATTACCCGATCACCCATGGCATGACCATAGTTGTCATTGACCTGTTTAAAAAAGTCGATATCAACCATGGCGTAACTAAGTCCCGTGCCACGCCGATTCGCACGCACCAACTCCAGTTCAAACGCCTCTTTGATTTTGGTGTGCTTGAGCAGGCCGGTCAGACTGTCGCGCGACATGGCGTTTTCCACGGCGCGGGCACGTTGCGCCCGGCTCTCTACCACCGCAACCAAGCGCCGATCATGAACCGGTTTGGTGATGAAATCATCGCCACCCGTCATCAAGGCGCTGAATTGCTTTTCTATGTCTTGTTCCGCGGACAGAAACACAATTGGCATGCTGACACTCGCAACATCCTGACGGATCAGTTGCGCCAGTTCCATACCATTGCACTCGGGCATGTACAGATCCATGAGCACGACATCAGGCCGGAATTCCACCATGGTGTCGAGTAGACTCGCAGGTTCACTCACCACGCGTGCCTCAATACCCGCCTGCGACAATACCAATGCGTAATGCTGAGCCAACTGAAGGTCATCATCCACAACAATGACCCGATAAGGCTCATACTCACGCTCCGCACCGACGGCATTCAATCGATCCAGTAGCAGAGTGATATCCACTGGCTGATCCAGATAGGCATAACCGCCTGCGCGTACCGCCTGCAGCCGTACGTCGAAACTGGTGTCTTTGGCAATAAAAATGACTGGTAACTCTCCGACCTGCTTGCGCTGATAATCGATCAGCCAGTTGGTGCAAGCTGTCTGCACCTCGCGCGTATCGAAATCCATGATGAGTGCCATGGGCCGTTTCTGCTGCAACGCAGCAATCAGTTCACCACGATCATAGAAAGTCTCAATGCGATAACCGAAATGCATGAGTTTGTTGTGTATGCGTTCAAAGCGACTGGCATCCTCTTCCATAAGGTAGACCAGTTTACCGGCCTGCTGGTTATCCGCCGGGAAGGCTTCCGTAGTCGCGGGTAGCTCCTGTTTACCGGCAGGCAGATGTTCCGCGGCCAGACGTCGTAGTGTGGCGATGCCCGCCTCGATCTCGGCCCGCGCGGCATCTGGCCAATCCTGCGGCGTCTCCAGCTTGGCCTTCAGGCGCAGCTCGACGCGGTGCGCCTCCTCACCCAGCGTGGGCATTCCGAAAGTACCGGCGGAACCGGCCATGCTGTGCAGCTTGCGATAGAGTTCATACGCGGCCGTCTCTGGCGCCGCGGCGTTCGGCAAGTCCCGCCAGTCCCGCTCGATATCAACGATACGCTCCGGCAACTGTGCGGCATAACTGTCGCGCAGTGCCTGGAGTTGTTTCTGGATATCTTGCTGTTTTTCTATCGAACTCACCATGTCACCGATATTTCAGGCAAATCCCCATTGACAGTCTAGGAAGTATTTATCGCAGAGTACATCCGCCGGCCGTTTGATCATGGCTATACCCTGTCTGAGGAGCAGCCTCTCAGCCAAAGATAACGGCACCTGAGATAGCGTCAATATGCATAAAGAACACGCGGAATCCGCCTTAGCCACCACTCAGCCCTGCAATATATGCATCACTTCGGCGATTTCATGTTGCGACTGCTCCAACAGCTCCAGGCTACAACCGGGGCCAAGCTTGCTGATGGTCAGTTTTTGATAGGCCTTGAGATCGGGTAGAGGCGGACCGGTATAGCCGCCTCGGCCGAACTGACTGTGAACATGGGCAACCTGCACGATATCCCCATAGTCGACCCTGACACCGCTATCGCGTGTCCAGTCCTCGGCCTGCGCAGGAATCCCAGCGATATCCGCCTCGAACTGCCACGTCTTCAGCACGAAGGTACCGAGCGCGGCCCGCAACCGGCCGATGAGCTTATCCAGGCGCTCGGGGTCGGTTTCCAGCTGGAGGGTTTCGATATACTGCAGCAAGGGCAATACACCGATGTCATGCACCAAACCGGCCAGCAGCGCCCGGTCGGCATCGAGGCCAGGAGTTAGGCGCGCCAACACGCTACTGATGGCGGCTACTCGACAACTGTGCTGCCAGGTTTGCTGTAAGCGGTCACCCAACAACGGCGTGCGAGCCTTGAACAGATTCCGCAGGGTGAAGCTCACAATCAGATTGCGGGATGGCTCGACACCGATACGTGAGATGGCGCTATGGCAGTTATCGAATTTCCTGGCGCCGCGATACAACGGACTGTTGGCGATCTGGATCAGGCGTGCCGCTAGCGCCGGATCGAACTGCACCAACCGGGCGATATCAGCAATGGAGCGGCGCGGGTCATTAACCGCCGCGCGTACCTTAATAGCGAGGTCGGGTAGGCTGGGCAGACGCAAACGCCCCGTCTTGGCGTCACCGATAATGCGCTGCAACAACACCAGATCGTCATCCGGTGCCGGGATCGCCTGGGTCTCTGCAGCAGCCATTGCCATAACGCCTCCAAATGACTGGGGCAGATGAGACATCTGCTAATCCAAGCATTCTTCCAAGGTTTTCGGCCAGTTACCCCGCAGCTTGACCGCAACCCCTGCGCCCAATCGGGTTGTCATAGCGGCGATGCTCCGGTAAAAAGCAGGCTCGCGACGGCACCGCCGTCCTCGATTCCGGTATCTCCCAGGGCAACGCATGAACGACATCACCAAGATTATCGACGGCAACCCCATCTTTGCCATGAACGATCAGCAGTCCCAGGCTGAAATCAAGCGTCTGCTGGCAGAGCACCAACAACACCTCGCCGCCCTGCCGGCGGACACCCCTGCCGTGGAGCGCATTCGAGTGGAACTGGATGTCGCCGAAGCCCTGTTGGGATTGAAACGTACCCAGGAAGCCTGGGACAGTGCCCGCGCAACATTCGGTCACTGCGTTGAACAAGAAGCCTGGCAAGAAGCTGCCGAGGCCTGCGACATCCTGTATCGCACAGACCTGGACGACAATATTATTGCCCTGGGCAATGGTGTCTGGCTGGCAGTGACCTACCCCATCAAGGCCCAGACCAGCGTTACGCTGCTGCACCACATCGTCGATGAAACACCAGACCAATCCGACGGTGGCGCGGTCGCTGCGATGTCCGCGCACTACATCGCCGATCTGCGCACGGAAGGCAAAGACCACGACAGCCTGACTTTCCTCACCGCGCAGATCCTGGCTCGCGTCGCCAAACGGCACCGCGGTATCGAAGGTCAGGAGATGATCAACACCTGGATCGGGATACTGCAACTCAACGAACCCAGCGAACTCCTGCCGCGCCTGGGCAAGATGTTGGATGTGATGGTTGATGGTAACTGGTGGTACGACCGGGATGCATTGCGGGCGAAGCTTCCGCAGGACTAGGGACTAGGGACTAGGGAAACTATACAACCGAACCTATGGTTCTTTGCTTGCACGAAATTCTCGAATTCTTCAAAGGAGCTTCTGATCAATTCGTCATTCCGGCATGCGCCGGAATGACGGCAAGTCGTTATTCACAAGCTTCCAATCTCAAGCATTCATCGATACGACTGATACATCATACCAGACACGACTGTCAGCATACGCACAGCTGCGCTGAAAGCCCCGAGGACCCTAAGCTATTCTCGATTAACTCTGCAATCGCTTTCGACTTGGCAGCGTGATGCTGTGCGACATCATGCTGACCCTGTAGCTCACCTGAACGCGCCAGTGCAGACTCCACATCCATCTGTAGGCGCACACGTCCGATAGCCTCAGCCTGTGACGCAGCACGGCACAACTCTGCCTGCGCCTCCACATAGTTTTCCTCCATAAGCAGTGCCTCACCACGCCAACGTCGCGCGACCGCCTCGAGTTCGCGCAGGCCGTTCGATACGGCGATCGTGAGCAATTCGTCCCCGTAGACACGGCAGTTATGAGCGTCACCTGCTGTGAGCGCAATCTCCGCAAGCCCATCGATACACCGAACCATCAGATAACGTTCAGCGTTGCGACGCGTTTGTTCAAGCGTGTCCTGCAGTGCCCCCGCAACGTCCTTCTGTCCAAGTCGTGACCGCGCGACGGCGAGGTGTGTGTTGATCGCGGCACGCCAGAACAGAATGCCGGTGTCTAGCCCGAGTGTGAATCCGCGTTCCAGATGTTCGACCGCCAACTCGTTAAGACCCAGATCGAGCAAGAGATGGCCAATGAAATCGAGGGCGATGAGTTGATAACGCACCTGATTGAGACTCTCGAGCCAGTGTAGTGTGCTTTGCATACCTGTCCACGCCTCGCCGTAGCGGCCAGTGCAGGCCCGGATATGATCGAGCCCGAGCAACGTGGGTCCAAAGTGCCACTGCAAATCGGCAGCACGCGCAATCTCGAGCGCCGCCTCGAAATTCGCCGTTGCACGCGAGTAGTCTCCGAGTCCTTTGGTCCCGACGCAGGCATGGCCGATCATCATCAGGTTCTCGGATTCGTAACTCTTGTCGCCGATGCCACGCGCAAGTTCGAGAGACCGGGTGTAACACGCAATCGCCGCCGCAGGCTCCGCGTTCGCAAAGTACGCCTCGCCACGGCCGTGATAAGCCTGCACCGCAACGAGATCGGTGAAACCCGCGCGCTCGCAGATTCCGACCGCCTGCTGGTGGAATTCGATCGCCTGATCGTTCTGCCCGGTACTCCAGGCGACCGTCCCCAGGTGATAGAGGGTGTCGGCGGCGTGGCGTTCGTCATTCATAGCGCGGGATTCCGCCAGCGCCTCGGTAAGGCACGCGGTCGCTTCGTTATATTGGTCCGCACGTCGATATGCCATAC
>JBGSOE010000045.1:0-6911 GCA_041739295.1 Thiohalobacterales bacterium
CATCGTTGATATATAGCATTTTTTGACGGTAGACGATATGGTCGCCGGGCAGCCCTACGACACGTTTTATGTAATCCACCGTCGGATCCTCTGGATAGCGGAACACCACCACATCACCGCGCTGGGGTTCACCAAGCTCAAGAACCTTCTTATTGAGCACCGGCAGGCGCAGGCCGTAGGTGAATTTATTGACCAGAATGAAGTCACCTACCAGCAGCGTCGGCATCATCGAGCCTGACGGAATACGGAATGGCTCGGCTACGAACGACCGCAACAGCAGCACGATGAAGATGACCGGAAAAAAGGCCTTGGCATACTCGACCACCACCGGTTCCTTGGCTTCCTGGCCACGACCTTTCCGGAGGAACAGCGCATCCAACAACCAGATGATGCCCGTGATGGCGCTGGCCAGCACCAGTATCAGAGGAAAATCGAAATTCATATTGCTTCCTTGTTAATTCAAAAAACGTAGGCCGGATTCAGGTGGCGTGGACCGCAGGTCCGCGTCACCGCGTCCGACAACCCCCGTTACGTCGGACGCGGCCCTGCGGGCCTGAATCCGACCTACATTATCGGAGCTATTTCTTCCCGACCTGCAGCACAGCCAAGAATGCCGATTGCGGGATCTCGACCCGACCGAACTGCTTCATGCGCTTCTTACCTTCTTTCTGCTTCTCCAGCAGTTTGCGTTTACGCGAGACGTCGCCGCCGTAACATTTGGCGGTCACGTTCTTGCGCAACGCCTTGACCGTGGTACGGGCAATGATGTGTGCACCGATCGTGGCCTGAATCGCGACGTCGTACATCTGCCGCGGGATCAATTCTTTCATTTTCTCGGCAACTTCGCGACCGCGGTATTCGGACTGGTCTCGGTGTACGATAATGGCCAGCGCATCGACCCGTTCGCCGTTGATCATGATATCCAGCTTCACCAACGGTGCCGCCTGGAACCGCAGGAAATGGTACTCGAATGAGGCATAGCCGCGGCTGACTGACTTCAGTCGATCGAAGAAATCCAATACCACCTCGGCGAGCGGCATTTCAAAACTCACCGACACCTGATTACCCAGGAATTGCAGATTCTTCTGCACACCGCGCTTTTCGATACAGAGTGTAATTACCGCACCGAGGTGATCCTGCGGGACCAGGATATTGGCGAGGATGATCGGTTCGCGAATCTCGTCGATGTAGTTGACGGGCGGCAGACTCGACGGGTTGTCGATATCGAGGACTTCACCCTTGGTATCCAACACCTGATACACCACGGTCGGTGCCGTGGTGATGAGGTCCATGTCGTATTCGCGTTCCAGACGTTCCTGCACAATCTCCATGTGCAGCATGCCGAGGAAACCGCAGCGGAATCCGAATCCCAGTGCCGAGGAGGTCTCCGGCTCGAAATGCAGCGAGGCATCGTTCAGACGCAGTTTCTGCAGCGCCTCGCGCAGATCTTCGTATTGATCCGAGATTACTGGAAACAGCCCGGCAAAAACGCGCGGCTGCACCTTCTGAAATCCCGGTAGTGGCGCGGATGCCGGCTTGTCTGCCAGCGTCAACGTATCACCGACCGGCGCACCGTCGATTTCCTTGATGCCGGCGATCACATAACCGACATCGCCGGCCTGCAACAATTTGGTTTCCAGTCGCTTGGGTGTGAAGATGCCGACATTATCAACCTGGTATGCGCGTCCCGAGGACATCACCTGCATCTTCTGACCGGGTTTAAGCGTGCCCTGCATGACGCGCACCAGCGAGATGACGCCCACATAGTTGTCGAACCAGGAGTCGATGATCAGCGCCTGCAACGGTGCCGAGCGGTCGCCTTGCGGCGGTGGCACGCGCGCGACCAGTGCCTCCAGCACATCGATCACGCCGAGGCCGGTTTTGGCGCTGGCACGCACCGCATCCTCGGCTTCGATGCCGATGATCTCTTCAATTTCCGTGATGACTTTTTCAGGATCGGCGGACGGCAGGTCGACCTTATTCAACACCGGCACCACTTCCAAGCCTTGCTCAATCGCGGTGTAGCAGTTGGCCACACTCTGCGCCTCGACGCCTTGGGCCGCATCGACGATCAACAGTGCACCCTCGCAGGCAGCGAGCGAACGCGAGACTTCGTAGGAGAAGTCGACGTGACCGGGCGTGTCGATGAAATTGAATCGGTAGACCTGACCATCACGCGCCTGATAATCCAACGACACACTTTGCGCCTTGATGGTGATGCCGCGCTCACGCTCCAGGTCCATGGAGTCGAGCACCTGGGCCTCCATCTCGCGCTCCGTCAAACCGCCACAGGTCTGAATGAACCGGTCGGCCATGGTCGACTTGCCATGATCGATATGGGCAATGATGGAAAAATTGCGGATGTGACTCATCTCAGTCACAGCACAGTCCTCTGAACCTGTACATCCATACCAATACGAACTTTGAAAAGCTGCATAGCTACCTGCATATGAATCCGAATACCTGCGCGACAGTCGTCGCCGCATGCCGGACGGGGATGTGCGGGAAAAACCGGTGGGCGCAGGGGTATAAGCACCAAAGTCGCGGATTATACACGGGGGAGGTGGGCCTGGATATTACACGCCGCCAGCGGCCAGATAAGCCTGTAACGCTTGTGGATCAAAGAAATAGCGGCAGATTTCCTGATCCTGATTCCGACCCAGCAGCACTGGCACCTTGTCGTTGTAACGCTTTACCCAGTCCGGGTTGGCATCGACGTCGCGAATCTGTACGTCAAAAGCCAGCAGTTGCTGCTGGCGCAGCAGCTCCTGCTCAAAGTCTTCGCACAGGTGGCAACCGATACGGGTATAGAGGATCAGGGACATGCGCGGGATTCGAGATTCGGAAAAATAGGTGTCAGAGGCGAATGGCGCTTACCTTAAGCCCAAAACCAAAAGAGATGGCCACGGAATCCACGGAAAGGCACGGAAATAACCATAGAAAAAGGCCTTTTTCAGTGGGCTCGTGGATTCCGTGGCTGGATGTATAACACTGCCAGGCCATCTGAGAGGCTGAGTAAGCGCCATTCGTCTCTGGCCCGAATGGCACTTACTTAAGTCCAATGTAGGTCGGGTTAGCGCAGTTTGCGTAACCCGACAGGCGTTGCGAAGCAACCCAACGCCGTTGTAATGGTGTGCCTAACGGCACGCTTGGCGGGTTACGGCGCAAACAACGCGCCTAACCCGCCCTACATCGGATATGGATAGGCTTAAGTAAGCGCCATTCGTCTCTGACACCTATTTTATTGCTGTTCTGGTGCGGTTCGCTGCGCTCACCACAGCCTACGTCAGAGGGGAGGTTGGCAGGATCAGGCGTACTCAATCCTGCCAACCCCCTACTCACGTCTCATCGATCCCTGTTCACTCCGGAATCTTAATCGCCAGAAAGGTTGGACCGCCACTGCGCTGCACCAGTACCGGGACTGCAGAACCGGCCGGTGCTTTGTCGACCAGCTCGCCGAACTGCTTAGCGTTCTTCACCCGGACGCCGTTGAACATGACAATCACGTCGCCCTTGCGGATACCCGCCTTGGAAGCAGCGCCGGTATCGAGCTCGCTGACCATCACGCCACCTTCAGTCAGCTCCAACTGCTCGCGCAGATCTTTCGGAACATCGCTGATGCCAAGACCCAACCGGCTGTTGGTAGTGGATTTGGGACCCGCGCCGGCTACCGCTTGCTTGTCTTCATCCTGGAGTTCGCCCAGGGTCAACGTCAACGTCTGTGACTTGCCGTTACGGAGCACTCTGACATCGATCGGCTTGCCGACCGGCGTGCCGCCGACGATGGGCGGTAGATTGGCTGAATTGATGACTTCGTGACCGTTGAACTCCATGATCACATCGCCGACCTGAATGCCGCCTTTGAATCCTGGGCTGTCCGGCAACACCTTGGACACCAACGCGCCCATCGGCTTCTTCATACCGAAAGATTCCGCCAATTCGCGGGTTACATCCTGAATCAGCACACCCAACCAACCGCGGGTAACGTGACCCTTGGTTTTGATCTGGTCTGCAACATCCATGGCCACTTCGATCGGAATTGCGAACGACAGGCCCATGTAGCCACCGGTTCGACTGTAGATCTGCGAGTTGA
Organism: Thiohalobacterales bacterium; assembly: GCA_041739295.1. Taxonomy (GTDB): domain Bacteria; phylum Pseudomonadota; class Gammaproteobacteria; order Thiohalobacterales; family Thiohalobacteraceae; genus JAHJQQ01. Next base: position 4,094 of record JBGSOE010000045.1, read on the forward strand.
CGCCTACCACTTCACCATCCATATTGAACAGCGGACCACCCGAGTTACCTGGATTGATAGCGACATCGGTCTGAATGAAGGGCACATAGTTCTCGCTCGGCAGGGCACGGCCCTTGGCGCTGACAATGCCGGAGGTAGCGGTGCGGTCAAAGCCGAACGGTGAGCCGATGGCCAGTACCCATTCACCGACCTTGAGATCTTCCGCCTTGCCGAGATGAGCTACCGGCAGGTCAAGGGCGTCGACCTTGAGCAGGGCAACGTCGCTGCGCTCGTCCGTGCCAACGACTGAAGCCACCAATTCACGGCGATCAAACAGACGCACGACGATCTCTTCGGCATCTTTTACGACATGATTGTTGGTCAGGATGTAGCCATCGGCGCTGATAATGAACCCGGAACCGAGTGACTTGGCATCGAATTCTTCCGGCATACCATCACCGCCGCCTTCACCACCCTCGCCGAAGAAATGTTTGAACAGATCATTCAAGGGGCTATCTTCGGGAATATCCGGCATCTGCATACCGGGTGGCAAACCACCCACTTGGCGTTTCACCTTCTGTGTCGTACTGATGTTAACCACCACCGGGCCGTTGTTCTCTACCAACTCACTGAAATCCGGTAACGACCGTGCCTGTACTTGCGTGGCCAGTATCAAACCAAGCGTCAGGGCCATCCAGAATCCGCCCTGCGGACGGTCAAACATGCGTTTCATGACATCTCCAATGTGGCCAATCTCAGTATCCCAACAAAACTCTATTTAAGCATCGGTGCGATCTCGTGATAACGAGTAGGCACCAACCTAAATACGCGAAATCATCCCGGTAACCGCCGCAACACCACCGGCTGATAGCGGCTGTCGTTACGTATACGCCGAGTAAATCCTTTGACCCAGACGAACCCGCCCAGCAGACCGACACCCCCCAAACCCAGTGACAGCGCCTCACCTTCCAGCGACCACTGTTGTCCTAATAAGCTGCCGATAATGCTGCCTGCCAGGAGTGTCAGCAAGGGTACGGCATACACCGCTAGTGATCCGCGCAACAGCGCAGCCTCTTCGACGCCTACGATGACTTGATCACCCACTTGGGCACCATTGCGATTCAATGCGCGAACCCGAGTGCGCTTCTGTCCTAGCACCTTGGCAAGCGTCGCCGTGCCGCAGCCTTTATTGGCCGCGCAACCGCCACAGGTCGATTGTCGCTGGGTCTCAACCCAGACAAACTCGCCCTCGGCGGCAACCACCTGCGCGGATTCCTCAATCATAAGGACTGCATCCTAACAAATTCACTCAAGGCCGGTGCTGCACAGATTGCTCAATGCGCTCCACGGTCAGCCCTGGCACCTCGCCGACCACTGTTAGCTGATATTCGCCACGGCGTACAGACAAGGCATGGACTGCGCCCATGCTGGACAAGCCCGTGGATGCCTTTTTATCCGCCTGATGCGGCTCGATATAGACCGAAACCGTCGCCAAACCGTCACTGAATACCAGATGCTCCACCTCGCCGGCGACCGCGTGCATCGGGTGGCGGTTGTGGTGCGTCATCATGAATCCTGCGGGCAACTCACTGACTATCCAGTCACTATTGGCGTTATCTGTGACCTCGGGAACGGCATTATTGTCGGCATGATCGACCACAGTGTAGTCCTTGCCCTGCAAAGCTGGTGCCAAATCTTCGGCCGGTAGTGCATCCAATATCTGCATATCGGTGAACATCATCTGCTCGACCGGCCGACCCTCGGCATCGATCAAATCTGACTTGAGCAACAGGCTGGTCGCCTTATCCAGCCACAGCCGGTAACCGTAGCGATAAGCATCGCGCGGCTTAATCACCACGACCCGCGTGGGCAACCCGGAGACACGATCCTCGCCGACAACGAGAAACTCATAGGTATTGGTCAGGGCATCGAGGTCATGCGGTAGCGCGGCGGGAAAAGGCTTACGGGGGATGCTCTTATCGACCATCACCGATTTGCTCTTGGGCAGAATACAGGTCACCCGCTCATTATCTCGGATCACCTCGCGCGCTTCGCCGGTCAGCGCGATCATGCGTTCCTGTTCATCACCGTCCGTAGCGCGATGCAGAATCTGTATCGCCTCCAAACGGCCATTATGTAAATAGACAAAAGTGCCGCGGTAATTCAGACCTTGGGAGGCCTCCGACATGAGTTTCAGCCAATCGCGTGCATCTTCGACGGCGCTTGCGGTGCTGACCATCAGCAACGTCGTCAGCACTAACAAACCACGCATACCGTTATTCCTGGTCATAACCCACGACACGGACATAGGGCAGCATTCCCGGCATACCACCGCTTGCGGCATATCCGCTGTGATTGACCAAATATTCATTCAATTGATTGCTGATTTGCGGTTGCTGGGTACCGTGTTCGGTATTCCAGTTCGTTCCTTCCACCCGCGTATAGGACTCTGGACCAGGCATAACCTCTGGATTGGCGGCGATCTGCACGGCACCCGACTCCGGCGTGCGTGTCTGCTGTACGGTTAACACCGCAAACACTGCAACCGAGGCAGCTACTGCAAGTCCGGCCAGCGGTTTTAGCGCACGCCGTAACATGGATTTCGCGGCGCCATGATGCACAGGCGCCGCGTCCAGTTCATGCATTACCCGATCGGCCAGACCGAGATCGATGTGCGGCGGCAGTGATTTACGCAGACTGTCTCCGATCAATTGATAGCGGTCCCAGTGTGCCCGCAGCGCTGGATCACGCGCCATGCGCTCCAGCAGCAAAGGCTGCTCAGCAATCGGCAATTCACCGTCGAGAAAGGCTGAAATCTGTTCTCTGATTTGCTCGCTCA
>JBGSOE010000069.1:0-6141 GCA_041739295.1 Thiohalobacterales bacterium
CCCGCAGGGCGAGGTGCGTAGCACCGAGTAACAAACGGAGTTTACAAGGCGTAAATGAGTATTTTGAGCCCGGCTGCAATGCGGCAGATGCCGCTTCAGCGACTTAATCAGCGGCTCCCTGAACAAATCCAAAAAACTAAGCGACCTGGACTGGAATTTCGTGGCTGGTGCGGGTGATGTGGTTGTGCTCATCCAGATACACCAGCGTCGGCTTGAAATTCAACGCCTCCTGCTGACTGAGGATGGCATAGCTGCAAATAATCACGCGGTCGCCCGGGTTGGCCCGATGAGCCGCAGCACCGTTCACGGAAATAGTACCCGAGCCGTCTTGGGCACGAATGGCGTAGGTCGTGAAACGCTCACCATTGGTCTTGTTGTAGATGTGGATCTGCTCATACTCGCGGATACCCGCCGTATCCAATAACACACCATCGATCGCGCAGGACCCTTCGTACTCCAACTCGGAGTGGGTCACGCTGGCGTGGTGAAGCTTGGCTTTGAGTAAAGTCAGTTGCATGGCATTTGGGGGGGAAACAGCGGTTGGGGATTGAATTATCCCCTATCGGCCGGGGTGGTGCAATCCGGCGGCCCGGGCAGCAGGGCAAATTTGTTCTATCGCTAATTCGTTGAATTACCGTGCCTGCCAAGCAAGGAGCGTAGGTCGGGTTAGCGTTAGCGTAACCCGACATTTTCAAGCACCGGCGTCGGGTTACACGATGAGGCCGCTAACCCGACCTACGTCGTTCAGCTGAGAACAAATTTGCCCTGGCCAGGGTAGTTTAAACCAGTGAAACTGACAGGTTATCAATCAATCGGGTACGTGGACCCAGCCAGGCAGCGGCCAGAATGATCCACTCGCAGTCTTCCGGACTCGGTGGCGACAGGTCCAGCCGGCGGATACTCACATATTCTGTACGGAAGCCGTCTTCATTCAGCACCTGCATGGCCGCAAGACCCAATCCGGCAAAATCCCGCTCGCCAGCCCGCAGATGCCCGGCGACTTCTTGAAGCGCCTGCGCCAACCCCGGCGCACGGACGCGCTCGTCAGCGCTGAGATAACCGTTGCGGGAGCTCATCGCCAGACCGTCGGCCTCACGCACCGTCGACACACCGAGGATATCGATCGGCCAGCCCAGATCCGCAACCATGCGCCGAATAATGCACAGCTGCTGGTAATCCTTCTCTCCAAACACGGCCAGATCCGGCTGCACCAGATTGAACAGTCGCGCCACCACGGTGGTCACGCCATCGAAATGTCCGGGGCGGTGTGCGCCTTCCAGTTGTTTGCCTAGCTCGGGAACAATCACTCGCGTCAGGTCCGTCAGGGGACGCGGATACATTGTTTCCACACTGGGGGTGAAGGTCAGATCCGTATGCACGGATTTCAATGCCGCAAGATCCGCTTCCAGCGTACGTGGATAGGTGGTGAAATCCTCGTTGGGACCGAACTGCAAGGGATTGACGAAAATACTCGCAACCACACGGTCGGCATGCTCATGCGCGACATCGATCAGCCGCAGATGCCCCGCATGCAGATTACCCATGGTCGGGACGAAGCCGATGCGTGCGCCTTCGGCACGCCAGCGCGCGATGGTTGTGCGGAGAGTTTCGATGTTGTCGGTCTGGATCATGGATATTGTCAAAATAATTCAAATACTGTCGTAGGGTGCTGGTGAGCGTAGCGAACCGCACCGCCTCGGAATTAAAAAAATCAATGGTGCGGTTCGCTACGCTCACCAGCACCCTACGCAGATGCATTTACCTAAAAATCAGAAACAATGCTCCGGTGCAGGAAAGCTGCCGTCCTTCACAGCTTGCGTATAGGCCTTCACGGCATCTTGAATACTGGTTTGGCCGGCCATGAAATCGCGGGAGAATTTTGGCCGCTTACCCGGCGTGATGCCGAGCACGTCCTGCAACACCAATACTTGCCCATCGGTGTCGGGGCCGGCGCCAATGCCGATCACCGGCATGCTCACGGCGCGAGTGATTTCGCGCGCCAGATCCACCGGCACGCATTCCAACACCAGCAGCGCGGCACCCGCTGACTCCAGACCACGCGCGTCTTCCAGCATGGCGTGTGCGGCCTCGCGCTCGCGGCCTTGCACGCGGTAACCACCCAGTTGATGAACGGACTGCGGCAATAAACCGAGATGCCCGCACACTGGAATACCCTGCGCCGTAAGATCGTGGACGATCTCGACAATGCGCGCGCCACCTTCCAGTTTGACCATCTGTGCGCCTTCGCGCATCAGGCGCGTGGCATTCAGCAGCGCATCACGTACTGTCATATAGGTCATGAACGGCATGTCGACGACGCGCAGTGCATGCCGCGACCCACGCGCCACCGCCGCGGCATGGTAAATCATCTCATCCAGCGTGACCGGTAATGTGGATTCCTTGCCCTGCACCACCATACCCAGCGAGTCACCGACGATGATGACTTCCACTCCCGCCGCATCGACCAAGTGCGCGAAGCTCGCATCATAGGCCGTCAAACAGGCGATCTTCTCGCCCGCCTGTTTCATCCGTTCAAGCGTGGCGCGGGTAACCGGCGACTGGGAGGTGTGACTGCTCATACATTATTTCCCTGATGTGGGACGGGACAAAACCGGATGCCTCCCAGTCTACAGCGAAACTGGCATGGGATTGAAATAATGCCGGCCGGTTTTGGTGCGTCCAATCTGCAGTAACAGTTCCTGATAGTCGGCATCGCTGTTGACCAGATCGATATGGGCAGCGTTCACGATGAGCAGCGGTGCGGCGTCATAATCGTGGAAAAATCGGGCGTAGCCCTGCGACAGCCGGTCCAGATAACCTGCATCGATATGCTTCTCGTAGTGAACACCGCGCTTGGCAATTCGCCCGGTCAGTACCTCGACCGGCGCCTGCAGATAGATAACCAGATCCGGCACCGGGGCATCCAGAGTCAGATGCGCATAAACCTGCTCATAGAGTTTGTATTCCTGCTCATCGAGGGTCAGGCGCGCGAAGAGTTGATCCTTTTCGATCAGAAAATCCGCCACCCGCACTGGGCGGAACATGTCGCCCTGTCGCATATCCTGAATCTGTCGCGTGCGTTGCAGCAAAAAAAACAACTGCGTGGATAACGCACCTTCGCGCGGGTTGCGGTAGAAACGTTCCAGGAACGGGTTCTCGGCCGCGCCCTCCAACAGCAACTCACTACCAAAGCTATCAGCCAGACGCCGCGCCAAGCTGGTCTTGCCCACGCCGATGGGGCCTTCAACAACAATGTATCCGGGATTTGTGTCAGTCATACAGTCTCAATTACTTCAAAAGCAAACATCTCAACCACAAAGGCGCGGAAGGCGCCTAAGATACACAAAAGGAACGATTGCAAAAATGATTTTCCTTCTGCGCCTTCCGCGCCTTCGTGGTTAAGACTTAATTCTATGTGGCCTTCCCATCAAGCCGTGTCAGTATTGCGGGGAAACACATCTGGTCTTGCCCACACCGATGGTGCCTTCGACAACAGAGTATCCGGCATTCGAGTCAGTCATACAGTCTCAATTACTTCAAAAGCAAACATCTCAACCACAAAGGCGCAGAAGGCGCAGAAGGCGCCTAAGATACACAAAAGGAACGATTGCAAAAATGATTTTCCTTCTGCGCCTTCCGCGCCTTCGTGGTTAAGACTTAATTCTATGTGGCCTTCCCATCAAGCCGTGTCAGTCATGTAGGGCGTATTAGACAGAAGGTCGTAATGCGCCGGATGTTTAGTGTCAACACATTCGGCGCATTACGCTCGGCTAATGCGCCCTACCTGTCAGCATCTTGCGCAAGCCGCTCCAAACCTTCCGAAGAACAACCTGCAAGTAATACATGCAATAAACCTAATCCGGGAATATCCACATCCGGATCAATCTCCGCCAGGGGATAAAGCACAAAGTTACGCTCGGCAATGCCAGGGTGCGGTAGCGTCAGGCGCGGACTGGAAAGTTGCTCCCTGCCATACAACAAAATATCCAGATCCAGGGTACGTGGCCCCCAGCGTTCGCCGCTGCGCACACGATCATGCGCGGACTCGATAGCCTGCAACGCATCGAGCAACGCCTCGGTCGTGAGTCGTGTTTCCAATCGTGCCACTGCATTGATATAGGTCGGCTGATCCTGCGGCCCCATGGGTGCGCTGCGATACAGGCTGGACGCAGCCGTAAGACGAGTGCCGGGTAACGCGGCGAGTTCGTCCAAGGCACTGCGCACCTGATGCTCGGGTTGTTCCAGATTACTGCCCAATCCGATCCAGGCCGTGACAACCATGGACTCAGCCGCCATCGCCGCCCGGTTCGGCCGCGCTACCGCCAGGACTACTGCGCTTGCGGCGACGCCGCTTCTTGCGCGGTTTACGCTCGTTCGCCGTGGTCAGGATCGCTTCGCGTGCCTCAGGCGATTCGGCTTGGAAGGTTGTCCACCAGTCACAGAGTTTCCGATCGACCTCGCCAGCATCACCGCGCAGCAACAGAAAATCGTAGGCAGCGCGGAAACGCGGATGGGACACCAGTCGCAGTGGACGACGTCCGCTGATCTGCTCAAAGCGCGGTTGCAGCGACCAGATCTCACGCATCGGCAGACTGAAGCGTTTCGGAATGGCCGTATGCCCGGCCTGCTCGCCAACGATCCAGCCGCCCGCCGACTGCAGCGCAGCAAGATCACCCAGTTCCTCGGCGGTTGCCTGCCAGCGCTGTTGCACCGGCGGCCACAGCAAGGCCGCGAACAGGAAGGCCGGCGTGACCGGCTTGCCTTCATCAATCCGGCGGTCGGTATTTTCCAGCGCCCGACTGATCAGGGTCTGCGGATAGCCGTTAACCTCCTGCGTCAATGCCGCTTCGGTCTCCGGGAACAGAGGCGCAAACAGACCGTACTGGCGCAACAGTTCATAGGTCGCAACAGCCTCGCCGGCCATAAACATTTTCAGCACTTCTTCGTAGATGCGTGCCGATGAAATATCCAGCAGCAGATCCGCCAATACCGGCATCGGCGCAGCGGTCGCCGCCTCCAGGCGGAAACCCAGTTTGGCGGCAAAGCGCACCGCGCGCAGCATGCGTACCGGGTCTTCGCGGTAGCGCGCCTCGGGATCACCGATCATGCGCAACAGCCCAGCTTTGAGATCGTCCATCCCGCCGGTGAAATCACGCACCGAAAAATCCGCAATGTTGTAATACAGCGCATTAACGGTGAAATCACGCCGTATCGCGTCTTCCTCCAGCGTGCCGTAGACGTTGTCGCGCAGGATACGACCTTCATCGGTCATGGCTTGTTCGGTATCGTCTTCCTCGCCATCACTCTGCTGGCCACGGAAGGTCGCCACCTCGATGACTTCGCGGCCGTAGACCACATGCGCCAGACGGAAACGCCGCCCGATCAACCGGCAGTTGCGAAACAGCTGGCGTATCTGTTCGGGATGCGCATCGGTGGCAATATCAAAATCTTTGGGTTCGCGCCCCAGCAGCAAATCGCGCACACCGCCACCCACCAGGCAGGCTTGATAGCCGGCGTCTTTGAGGCGATACAACACTTTCAGCGCATTGGGACTGATGTTGGCGCGGGTAATCGCGTGTTCGGAACGCGGGATGACGATGGGTGGAGTGGAATTGATTGCTAAATCTTCCTGCTGGTTTTTGCTGTTATTAGAAGCGAAGAAACCTCTGATTAAATTATTGAAGCGGCTGATGCCGTGTAACCCCCACTTTTTCACTCGGCTGCGCCTTGCATCTGCTCGCTTGATTTAATTAATCCGAGATTCGTTACCTCGAAATACGTCTCGGCCGCCCATGCGGTGTTGTGGACCCCACTCCGGCACTCATTTACGCCCAGTAAACTCCGCTCGTCGCAAGATTCACAGCTTGCCTGAATACTCGATCCGCGCTGTTGAGGCTAGCCTCCAGGTCGCGATGAGCTGCTTGTGCTCGATCAGTGCGCGCGTATAATAGCACCGCCCAGAGCCAGGGGCAGCATTACCCGGCTTTGCGGTATCCAAGCCCATCTCGCTCCCTTCGTCTAGTGGCCTAGGACGCTGGCCTCTCACGCCGGTAACAGGGGTTCGAATCCCCTAGGGAGCGCCATATAAAAGCAGGTGCTAGGGACGAGGTACCAGGTTCTAGGGAAATCTTGCACCTTCAT
>JBGSOE010000091.1:0-6967 GCA_041739295.1 Thiohalobacterales bacterium
GCCGGACCCTGCCTTCCTCGAACGGTTGCTGAAAGACTTATCGCTCTGGGATAAAAAAAACAGCGAACTGATGGCGCTGTCGGGTGGCATGAAAAGACGCGTGCTGATCGGCAAGGCGCTGGTTCACGAACCCACGGTGCTGTTTCTGGACGAACCCACGGCTGGTGTAGATGTGGAATTGCGCAAGGATATGTGGGAACTGGTACGGCGGCTGCGTGAATCCGGTGTCACCATCATCCTGACTACCCACTACATTGAAGAAGCCGAAGCGATCGCTGACCGTGTGGGTGTCATCAACCATGGCCAACTGTTGCTGGTGGAAGACAAACAGGTCTTGATGCATAAACTGGGCAAACGGCAGCTGATCATCGAACTGCAACAGCCTCTATCCAGCCTGCCCGAGGCATTAAAAACCTTTTCGCTGGATCTCTCGGCCGATGGCACCCAGCTCACTTTTACCTATGACCCGCACAAAACCCACACCGGTATCGACGAGCTATTGCAGGCGATCCGTGATGTCGGTCTGCCACTGAAAGACATACAAACCACCCAAAGCTCGCTGGAAGACATCTTCGTCAATCTGGTGAAGGCAAAACCATGAACATCTATGCCGTCAGAGTTATTTATAAATATGAAATGCTGCGCGCCTGGGAAACTTCCCTGCAGAGCTTCGCCTCACCGGTGATTTCAACAGCGCTGTATTTCGTCGTGTTCGGATCGGCCATCGGCACACGTATTCAACATATCGATGGTGTTCCCTATGGCGTCTTCATCGTGCCCGGGCTGATGATACTGGCACTGCTGACGCAGAGCATCGCCAATGCCTCGTTCGGTATCTTCTTCCCGAAATTCACCGGTACCATATATGAAGTCCTGTCCGCGCCGATATCCTTCGTAGAGATCCTGATCGGCTATGTTGGCGCAGCGGCCACCAAATCACTGATCATCGGCGTGATTATTTTGGCAACCGCGGGGTTCTTCGTGCCGCTGGAGATTGCCCATCCGGTCTGGATGGTGGGTTTTCTGCTTCTGACCTGCATTTCATTCAGCCTGTTCGGCTTTATTATCGGGCTGTGGGCGAACAACTTCGAAAAGTTGCAACTGATCCCGATGCTGGTAATCACACCCCTGGTGTTTCTCGGTGGGAGCTTTTATTCGGTCAACATGCTGCCGCCCATCTGGCAGACTGTCTCTCTGTTCAATCCCGTGGTGTATCTGATCAGCGGCTTTCGTTGGAGCTTCTTTGAAGTCGCCGATGTCAGTGTGGGCGTGAGTCTGACCATGGTCATGGTATTTCTGACGGCCTGCCTGATCACTGTGTGGTGGATGTTCAAGACGGGTTACAGATTGAAACAATGATTCATTTGGGCGCAGTCTATCCCTGCGGGATATACCGAGAATAAGTGGGGCCGCTAGTGACAATAGAGGACCTATACGTCACCGTTGCTGGAAAAAGGCCAGTCCCTTCTACCCTTCAGGAGAAGACTAGGATGAGGGAATAAATATTCAGTCGTTATGATTGCCCCCCTTTCCCCAACCCTCTCCCGGACGGGAGAGGGGGTTTGGGGAACAACCGCTGTTCAGGAAATTTTCCGTACCTTAAAAAACCGACCTTTCATTTTACCCGTGTTCAATTGGTGTAACGCCTTATCCGCCACGGCATGCTGGATGGCGACATAGGCATGATGATCGAAGATATCAATCTTACCGACTTGATCACCGGGAATACCCGAGGCATTGGTCAAGGCACCCAGAATATCTCCAGGACGTAATTTTCCTTTACGCCCACCATCGATGCACAGCGTGACCATAGACGGTCTGAGATACTGTTTCTGGTTGATGTGCAACTCGCTAAGGGCCGCAACACTGACCGGACTCTTTTGATAATCCTCGACCGCGGTTACGCGATGCGTTTCGGAGGGTGTAAACAGACTCAAGGCCAGGCCTTCCTTTCCAGCCCGACCGGTACGACCAATGCGGTGTACGTGGACTTCCGGATCATAGCTCAACTCATAATTGATCACGGCTTCGAGGTCTTTCACATCAATGCCGCGTGCCGCGACATCCGTCGCCACCAGAATTGAACAGCTCTTATTGGAAAACCGCACCAGTACCTGATCGCGATCACGCTGTTCCAGATCACCGTGCAATGCCAGGGCGTTGAAACCCTTATCATCCAGCGTATCGGCGATATCCTGGCATTCGATTTTAGTATTACAAAAGATCACGCAAGATGCTGGTTGGTAATGCCCCAACAGGGTCACCAGCGCGGAAAGCCGATCACCACGGCCGCCTACTTCATAAAATACCTGGGTGATTTTGTTTTGAGTGTGCGTCGCCTCGACAATAATCCGGGTCGGATTTTTTTGCATGGAGGCACTGATATGCTCAATCATCTCAGGATAGGTTGCGGAAAATAATAACGTCTGCCGGTGACTGGGCGTCGCTGCGACGATCTCGGCAATGTCATCGTAAAAACCCATGTCCAGCATACGATCTGCCTCGTCCAACACCAGCGTGTTCACCCTATCCAGCCTCAAGGTGGCCTTACGCAGATGCTTCATGACCCGCCCGGGTGTTCCGACAATGATATGCGCGCCGTGCTCCAACGAACCCATTTGAGGTCCGAACGGCGCACCGCCACACAGCGTGAGTACTTTAATGTTGGGGATATGCGTTGCCAGGCGGCGTATCTCCTTACCCACCTGATCGGCAAGTTCCCGCGTCGGGCAAAGGACCAGCGCCTGCACATTGAACTCGCGCGCATTAAGCCGCGCCAGCAGCCCGATACCAAATACCGCCGTCTTACCGCTCCCCGTCTCCGCCTGGGCAATAAGGTCATTACCCTGCAAGACCACTGGCAGACCCTGCGCCTGGATCGGTGTCATGGTGTGATAGCCCATGGAATCAAGATTGGCAAGTAACGCCGCGTCCAGGCCCAAAGTGGAAAAATCGGTGGCGGTCATAATACGGATACCTGAGGAATTGCTGGATACATGCGGAAATGCGAGGGAGAGTATACCGGATCGGCAGCGTGAACTGGGGATGAAACAAGAAGGTTCAATGCAACCCAGGGAGCCCCGGATTATGGCTTGGCAGCGTTATACATCTAGCCACGGAATCCACGGAAGCACACTGAAAAAGGCCTTTTTCTATTGTTATTTCCGTGGATTCCGTGGCCATCTTTTTTGGCTTTGAGCTTACGTATGTGCCATTACCCTCAAACTTGCTCTCTTTCAGTAAAACACCGACCAGCCAACCGCGACGCTGTCAGTATCGGACCCGACACTTTCACGACTGCGAGCGCGGATATAGGCGACCTTGATGCCTTGAGTACGCGAGAGCGGCACGCCAACGGACAAAGCCGACAGGAAATTCGCCCGCTCATCATTTTTTTTCACACCATCAATGGTTGAGCTTCCACCTTTTCCGTAGCCCGCACTCAGTGATGCCCACAGGCCAGGTTTGAACATACGCACCACATGCGCCTGCATAGCGTAGATAGGGTCTTGTTCGCGCGTCTTGCCATTGAAAAAATCATTATCGTCGGTAAAAAGGAATGCCGAGCCCGTCAATTCATACGACCATGGTCCGCGCGTGTGCACCACACCAATCTGCGGACGGATGGTATAGCGGTTTTCTCCCAGGTTAAGGAGCTTGTCAGAATAGTATTCACCCAAGGGTACAGACACCGACAGCGCTGCACCGACAACGGTATTGATGGGGTGAGATGCCATGTACTTGCCAAGATCCTCGGCCCCAGCGTCTGGCGCCCCGAGCAGATTCACCGAGAGACGAAAACGCGGATCCGCAAATCCAGTACGGTCAGCTTCCGCGGGCACACCCATATGCAGTCCTTCCCACCGCGCCTTTTGCCAGGGCAGGAGTACATCAAAGCGCGCCAATTTCCCCGCCAATGAGAATGAGTTCACATGCGAAAGAAACCACGTATCTACATCGACAGTGACATCCTCGAGTTGCAGTACCGGATCGAAGTCCACATCGCCCGTGGTGTGCGCATAGCCTGCGCCGGCAACGTTGGTGCCCAGTGGTAAGGGCGTCCAGCGCCTTGGTTCCAGATCCTGCGCAGAGACGGGATCCGGCTGTAACAACCCGCAGCAGAAAAGGGTCGCGCCGATAAGCACTGATGAAGTTGTGTTCATAATTTATAAGGACATCTTCGGTTATGTAAGCATTGCAGATATGTGCTGTCGGACGCGGCGCTTTCGCGCCTGAATCCGACCTACGTATGCAATCTAGACAAGTAGGTCGGATTCAGGCCGGAGGCCGCGTCCGACATTTGCGGATAATAAATTACTACCTCAACTCATTAGTTTGGCGGCTGCACCGGCATGTAGATCGGACCTGAACCACCGTAGGCTTGTATGTAATACGATGTCCCACAGCGGTAATAGGTAACGCCCTTGATGCTCTCAACGTTGGGCGCGCAAGGCAGGGTCGCTGCGGAAGTTGGTGCGGAGGTATAAACCACGGTATTCGTGGCAGGCGCCGTAGTGTACACCGTGGTGGGCTGAGAAGCAGACTTCACTGCGGCGCCAACCACAGCACCGGCGACAAATCCCGCCGCCACATCGGCATTGTCCCAATCATCGTCATCGTGATAGTAATTATTGTTATAGTAGTTATTATTCTGCTCATAGTTATTCTGCCGATTGGTAGCGCCCTGCTGCCGCGTGTCGACATTCTCGTTCGAGGCCTGCTGCCGATTCGCCTGATTCGCAGATGAGGTACTTTGACGGTTTTCCTGATTGGCCGCAGAGGCACTTTGACGCTGCGCCTGATTGGCCGAGGACGTGTTGGAATAGCTGCTTTGGCGTGCGGACTGGTTGGCCGATCTATCACCCGATGCACTACCCTCGCGCGACTGCCGGGATGAGCCGGATGCCGAACGCTCACCACCACCCGAGAACCCACCCCCCGAGAAACTGCCGCGGGATGCTCCACCTTCACGCGAGAAACCACCGCCACCGCCGCCACCGAAACCACGTGCGTCAACCGTCTGGATCGAGAATAGCGCCGCGGCGATAGCGATAAGAGTGACTGCGGGGATTATATGCGTCTGCTTACGCGTGATCATGGCTTGTCTCCTTGTTCCTGCATCGCGCCCACCTGCGGGCCGTTAGACATAGCCGGGATCTGTGCGGCGAAGGCAATCTGCTTCGCATCGGCGGCCGGATGAAAGGTGAACGTCGCCTTGGCCAGGCTGGGTGAAAGATTCCACTTGGAGAATGAAGCCCAGAATTGCGGCTGGCCCTCGGCCTCACGATAGGTCATCACAACACGCAGTGGCAATGGCTGCTTTCCCGCGGCAATCCAGACTTGGAAATCGACATTCGCCGTGCGCGCGGCGATGTGATGTGCGGGCTCACCCAATATGTCAGTCTCTTCTACATACTCGATGCTCTCTACACGGCGCTGCAGCTCTTCCGGAAAATGCGCCATGAACAAGGGTGCCAGCGGCAGGCGCATTTTCAGGTCACGTACAAAGTGTATGACCGTTGCATCAATGTCACCAGGCTGGTCAGTCTGCGCATAAACACCACTATCACCGTCCAGCATGGTGATGTTCTGGCCATCGAACAGCATCAGATCGCGTCCACCGGAACCCGCCCGCTGTTCAATGCGCACCTGGTTCGGCCGTTGTACTACAATGTCACGGATTTCGCCGAACTCGATCTTCTGTCCGTTGTCCTGCACCACATCGTAGCCAGCGCGCAATGTGACACTGAATTTCTCAGTTCCCGACAAGTATTTCGCCATATTCATGAGCTGCGCCCGCGCGAATTGCTGCGCTTCCGATTCCACGGGAGCCGCAGGTGCGCTCATGCTCGCAGGTGTTGTTGGCGCTGCATCTTCCGCCCACACGGACGGGACGGCCAGCAGCGATGAAACCAGAATAATACTGGGTCTCAGCATGGTGTGATCCTCCTAATTTTTCATGTCTGGGATGCGTACATTATTGTGCAGTACGTTGATAACCCGAGTTCTCGACAGTAATGCTGAGATTCTTCGCCGTGGCGTTGAGCACCGAACGCTCGGCATAGATTGTACCGTCAGGCAGCACCGACATCATGACATTCAGCGCGACAGGATCATCCGTCGTGTCCAGGTAACTGTTCACGGTGAGGCCCAACAGGCGATTGGTCGGCAACTCAATCTGGGCGCCTAATGAATCTTGTGGCTTGAAATAATCCGCAAGATTCAACTGCACCTTATGCCCGGGATCAAGCACCTGCATACTGAGCTTACCCGCGCTGATCACCTGCTGAATGCTGGCGGGATTAGGGGGAATATAGCTGTGCACCAAAGCGACCGCATTGTGCATATACTCGGTCATTTCTTCTCTCTTTTGCTCAGCGATCTTTCTGCGCAACGGCCCGATCGGCAACCCACTATCCGGATCAGACGCCGGCGTCAGATCGATCTTCGTCAGCGATCCATCCACGCCATAATAGCAACGCTTCTGCATCTGTGATTTCTGCTCGCCATTTACACTGACGGTGGTCGTCTCTATCCATTCATAGTGACGTAACTGTGCCTGGCTGGCCTTCATCCATTCCTTGAGCATTGCCGCGCGTTGCTGAGGCGTTTCCTGTGGTTCCGCAAATACCGGCGCTGAAACCAATTGGCCCAGTAAAGAACCACAAGCAATAAGGGCTACAGTCATTGAGCGCATCATTTTTACTCCAATCCATAAAGTGGTTTGACAACACCAGGTATCACCGATATGCAGGGGATACCCACCCGTTCCATCATTGCAACACGCTCTAACGGTAAAGAAATCTGTTTTGCAGCTGGCTATGACACAAGACTGCTTCGCTCAATCCATACTGTCAGCATAATGATCATTACATGATGGCATGACATAGATATGCTCAACTTGAGAACGTCGCCACCCTCTCCCCAGCCCTCTCCTACCGGAGTGGGAGATGAGGTTATCCCCTCG
>JBGSOE010000121.1:0-4755 GCA_041739295.1 Thiohalobacterales bacterium
CTTCAACCGCCGCTACGATCTGGCCGCCATGATCCCGCGCCTCGCCTGGGCCGCGACACGCACGCCGCCGATGCCGTATCGGCTACTAAAGATGGCTGAGAGTGGTGGGTAAGCAGGAACGATTTTGCAGGACCTTTTGCAGGCGGGCGCGCGCGGCTATTTACTCAAATCCGATGTCCAGCAGAACCTGTGCGCGGCCGTGGAAGCGCTGGCGGTCGGGCGGACCTTCTTCACTGTCATGGCCTCAGATCGCATTCTCGATACCTACCTGATGAAATCCAATTCGGATGGCGTACTAACCAGCCGCGAACGCGGCATCGTGCAACTCATCGCTGAAGGCCATAGCAACAAAGCCATTGCCGGCGTTCTGAACATCAGCATAAAAACGGTGGAAACACACCGATCGAATGTGATGCATAAGCTCAATTTCGCCTCTACCGCTTCCCTGGTGAGATACGCTATTCGTAATAGGCTTATCGAGGCGTAGTGGGCTTTTTCGACAGCTTTGGTGCACAGGGAATCCTGCTTCCCTGAAGTTGAGTCGCCAAAGGCTGATTCTACGCCTCGTCATCCACCTGCACCGGCGGGCGTACAAAGATCTTTCTTCCCTCTCTCAAGTATGCGTCAGGACGCCAGCCTCTCAACCAACCGCGGCTCCATCGCAGGCTGTTGGGCAGCACCCCTTGTACTCAGGGGGAGTGTGAAAACAAACGCGGCGCCGCCTTTTGAGCGGTTTTCCGCCCAGATCTTCCCCCCGAAGCTGTCGATAATGGTCCGCGAAATCGACAATCCCATGCCGGTACCATTTTCCTTGGTCGTGTAGAAAGTATCGAAGATAGCGTCGATCTTTTCGGTTGGAATGCCGGGCCCCGAGTCCTCAACAATTACCTCAACGTCGCCCCCCCCAATGACTGCGGTGCGAATCGCTATTCGTCGCGTTCCGCTATGTGTATCAGCCATTGCGTCCATTGCGTTCAAGGCCAAATTCAATAGAACTTGCAGCAAACGTATCGCGTCTACGCTTACGAACACCGGCCCGGGATGGCATCCCTTTTCCAGCAGTATCTTTCGATGCTGAGCTTCGGTGGAAAGAATTCGTAAGGCTTCGACTATCACGTCATTGAGGTCGGTGGGCTGCACGCTTTCACAGGCTCGGGACTTGAGCAGTCCAGCCATATGCTTGAGGATGTCCAAGGCATGGGCGTTGGCGCTCACGATGTCGCCCACGGCTTCGTTCAGCTTGTCCAGTGGTCGCTCCGCGCTAAGCTTGTCTTTTACAAAGAGGGCATTAAGCGCGATCGACGCCAGCGGCTGGCCAAGATCATGCGCGAACGACGCAGATAGCGCGCCCACTTCAGCCACGCGATTGAGATGAACGACTTCCAGAGAAAGGCTTCGATTTTGAATTTCTGCCTTACGGCGTCCGAATCGCTCCGCGAGTAGCCACATCGTCATGCTCAGCAGCACGAGGAATGCCAGCGCCGCTGCCTCTATCTGCCAACGATAGCGCTGCCACGCTGTCAGCTCGCGAAATTCAACTGCGCTTCCAGCAGGCAGGCGATCCTCATGGATGCCCCAGCGTTGTAGTTGGCGCCAGTCGAACTTCGGTGTCGCAAATCCTACGACCGTCGTTTTTATATCGCTCGGCTTCTCGCCGCCGAGAATACGCATGGCGACGGACACCGTCTGTCGACTTCCCTCGGCTACCGAGTGCATCGGCCCCCCGACAAGATCGCGACCGAAGAAAGAGTCAACATAGGAGAAGATTGGCGCGTTGACCGTGTCATGAAGACGGCGAAGTGCCCTGCCACCTTCGTGTGCGATGCCCGCTGCGTCGACCGACATCAGGTGCCAGAAGATCGCTGAATGCGGCGGCAACGCGGATGCTTGTTTGAGTATCGCCTCGAACGACAGACTATCGTACCAGGTGAACGTAACCCTTCCTTCGAATGGTTTCAGTTCTTTGCGCATCTCCTCGCGCCAGAATTTCTCGAGCGGCGAACTTCCGTTTACTACCGCCACGTGCTTCGTATCCGGTAGGAGATGGAGGATATTCTCGATGGCAGCAGGAAAATCATGAGCGACCGCGACGACAGTGTCGTACGGGGTCAACTCGTTGGTTCTGACGTTGCGCTGCTCCACTGCAGTGAACAGCATGGGAATTCGGTCGAACAGTCGCTGCCGGTTCCTCTGCACGAAACTGGCCGCAGGCGCGCCGATGCTGAGGATGAGATTAGGGGACTTCATCGCGAAGAGAGCCTGGAGGTACTCGACAAACGCAGCCTCTGAATTCTCATTGCTGAAGCGGGCGGCCACCAGCGAATGATCGGTAATTTCCAGGCGCCAAGGCGACTGCTGCTCCAACTCGGTACGGATGGAGCTGGCGTAATCGGTCCAGGGCTTGAAATCGCGACCGAACGAATGGAGTATTACAATTCTCTTGATCTCAGCCGTTCTCTCTGCCTCAGCCGCGGCGGCTCCGGACCAGGCGAAATACAACATCAGCATCAAAAGGAGCGCGCGAACGTACGGTATGTCCGTGAATCCACACCTCGCGCAATACACACCAGTCCTAAGCATCATGTTGGCCATTTCAATGCGCCGGGGGCCTAACGACCGAGGAAGTCTACAGTCAATTGAGGAGAATAGAATCGGGTAAATCCCGGGGCAGTTAATAGGGTTTCTCCCTATCAAGCCATTCACCGCTTTTTCCTTCGGGACCCGTGGCGTTCAGCTGCGCATGCCAAGCAATGTATACTTTGATTTTTATCAATATGACGATCGCTTTTGCCGTCAGTTATATTTCGTGCCTTTCATAGCATGGTCTGACCCGCCCGTTTGCAGAACCAATTGCTCTGAGCTGGTGCGTGCTCTGTTGTTTGAGGTTCCGATGGCTAAATCCGCACCGTGAGATCTGACTTCACAGAAGATGGTCGTCGAACCAAACTACCAAAATGGATCCGCCGTGAACCTCTTGCTGAAGGAAATCCGTCACAATCCCCTGCTCTGGCTGCTGGACTTCGTGCCCGCGGCGTTGATCGCTCCAATGCTCACGCCCGAAGCGCACACGGTTCTCTTTGTGCTGTCCGTCTTGGCAATCGTGCCACTGGCAGCGCTGCTGAGCCACGCCACCGAATCCGTGGCTGCCAAGACGGGCGATACGGTGGGTGGTTTGCTCAATGCTACGTTGGGGAACCTGACCGAATTGGTCATCGCTTTAGCCGCACTGCGCGCCGGGCAATACACGCTGGTGAAGGCATCCATTGCCGGGGCGATTGTCACCAACGTGTTGTTCATGTTGGGTGCGTCCTTCCTGCTCGGCGGACTTAAGCACCACGTGCAGGAATACAACCGAGCCAGCGCCCGCCTGCAAGCGGGCCTGCTCTTTCTGGCCACGATCGCCATGTTGGTTCCCTCCGTGGTCGCTGGATCCGATTCCCTGGCGGGGTCCACGTTCTCCGAGAAGTTGAGCGTCAGCCTGTCTGTGCTTCTTATCGCCGCCTATGGACTAGGGCTGTTGTTCTCACTCAAGACACATCGCGAATTTTTTGGCAGCGCAGACCATCAGGAGGCAGGCGAAGCGCCCTGGCCGCTGGGCTTGGCCCTGGCTACGCTGGCCGGAGTCACCGTACTGGTCGCGCTAGTGAGCGAGCTGTTCGTCGAGTCGGTGCAGCAGGCAGCGGTGACGTTCGGGATGACTCCGGCGTTCGTCGGATTCATTGTCGTGGCGCTGGTGGGCGGTGCGGCGGAAATGGCCTCAGCATTTTCTGCCGCGCGCAAGGATCGGCTGGACCTGAGCGTGGGTATTGCGTTGGGGAGCGCATCGCAGATCGCGCTTTTTGTCGCGCCCGTTCTGGTGCTCTTCAGTTACGTCATCGCCCCGGTGCCGATAGACCTGCAATTCTGGCCGGGCGCGGTGGTAATGATGCTCATCGCGACCATGACCGCATCCCTCGTGACCAACAGCGGGCGGTCTGCGTGGTTTGTGGGCGTGCTTATGCTGATGGTGTACTTAATTTTTGCTATGACACTTTACCTTTTGCCACCCCGGCTACAGTGAAGGAACCTGCTTCCTTGAAACACAGCTGAGCGTTCACATGCTGCGCCAATTCCTTCTGGGCACTGCCGTCAGCGTCTGCAACATTGCGATCCATGCAATATTGATGGATGCCGTCATACGGATCGCGCGCAGCACGGGTGAACTTGCAACGTCGCGTCAATCGCTTCGCTTGATCGCCGTCATGAGCGCGACCGCATCCGTGTTGATGGCCGCACACATCGCCGAAGTACTGGTTTGGTCATTTGCCTATTCGCTCATCAGTATTGCACCTCCTGGCACTGATCTCGTCTATTTTGCATTTGTAAACTACACGACGCTTGGTTACGGCGACGTCACTCCGTTGGAGCGATGGGACTTGCTTGCACCAATGACGGCAATGAACGGCGTCCTTTCGTTTGGCTGGTCCACAGCCGTCATTTTTGAAGTGCTGAGGCGAACATTGCCGCCATCCAGTGGCGAGCAGTAATCGACAGCAAGCTTCGCGGTTGTGACATCGCCGCAGTTCGTGTCGATGACGTGGCCCCGAGCGGATACACAATGGACCGCGCGACAATCTGTAAGCGGCGGTGAGAAAGTAGGCCAGTGAAGCGGCGGCGTTTTGCTGCTGCGGGGCGCCCGGAAAGGGAGCCAGTGGCTAGCCTGACCTCGAGTGATTCGGCTCGGGGGAAGGCGGGGGATGTATGGCTTGGACAACT
>JBGSOE010000131.1:0-14125 GCA_041739295.1 Thiohalobacterales bacterium
AACCTAGATTGATCTGCAAGGTCGTCAGATTTTTGCGTCGCAACGACGGGAAATCAGTGTTTTTCAGCAGGGGAAAAGTCGCATGCATGGTGCGTTCTCAGCTATTCGAATAATCATCAGGCCGATGCAGTGCAACAGCCAGAAAACCGCCCCAAGGCGCGGCCGCGGGGAGTAACGGTTCTATCCACTGCGTCAGCCGGCCCGCCTCTGGCAAGAATACACCGGACGCGGTTTGCACGCGCGGCTGTGGGACAAGGGCCTCGCACCAGCCCATAACATCAGCCAAGCGGTCCCAACGTGCGCCCCGATAACCCCCGCGATCGTGCTTGAATTGATACAACAGGCTCTGCCGATTCAACAGTCCAAGAATTACGCCGCGCCGGCAGACGCGCCACATTTCCGCAAGCGCAGTCAGTGGCGGCTCGACAAAGCAGAGACTGGTCACGGCCGCGGCATAATCGAAGGTCCGGTCGCGAAACGGTAGCATGAGCGCATCGCCGAGCACGCACGGCAGTTCCGATGCACTGCGTCGGGCAATTGTAAGCATGGCTGGCGCCGGATCGAGGCTGATGACGTCAAGGCCCGCATGCGCGAAGCGTCGACTGAACTGCCCAGTGCCACTGCCGACATCGAGCAGTGTTGCGCCAGCACACGGGCGCAGTAGCTGCACCATCAAAGCAAACTCGGTATCCGCAATCCAGCGACCACGTGGCGTACTGTACCAACTCTCATAGCGTTCGGCCGCTTCGATTGTCATGACCTCCATGGATTACAGCGATTCGATGAACGCTTTCGCATGCTCAGCCAAATCATCGGCATAGAGGTCGCGGAAATAGTGATCGGCCCCATCTATAACCTGCAGACGGATTTTCGCACCATCGGCCAACGGGCCGACCCTCTCCGCCACATCCGGTACAACGTCATCCTCCGTTCCCGCAAAGACCAACACGGGCACTTTAATGCGGGGCAGTAGCGTTGGCGTATCCAAGCGTCCCTCCGGTGCGTGATACGACACAAACGCCTGCGCCTGAACTTTTGCCCCCGGACAATAGATAAAACCCGTATCTTCCATCCAGGCGGCACTTTTGCCCGCCGCGACCAGATCCTCGGCACGCTTCAGTACCGGTGCCAGTTCAGACTTGAAACGCTTCTGGTAATCGCTTGTCGCGTAAGTCTCGCTCCAGGTCATGGGCGCGACCAACAGCACACCCTTCACTGCGGGGTCGGGACGCTCAGCCGCGAACCAGGCGGTCTGGTCACCGCCACGCGAATGTCCGGCCAACACGACCTGCTTCACACCCTGCGCCTTGAGCCAATCCAGCCACACACTGATCTCATCCAAGGCATCCGTATGCCGATGAGTATGTGGAACCGCACAGTCGTACATGCCGTGCCGATCATCGAGACCAAGACTGAGATTCATTGCGAGAGAACTTAATCCTTGTTCCGCGAAAATACTCTGCAGTGTGCTAATGATTTCCATGCCGTTGTGCGCCAGTGTCCCGTGCGTAAGCAATAGCACCGGACCATCTTGCCATTGCTCCTGCGCAGCCTCTAGATTGGCATTAAGCGTCAGACCAGAAGATTCGATCTTCACTTCTTCTGATA
Source organism: Thiohalobacterales bacterium (assembly GCA_041739295.1). Taxonomy (GTDB): domain Bacteria; phylum Pseudomonadota; class Gammaproteobacteria; order Thiohalobacterales; family Thiohalobacteraceae; genus JAHJQQ01. Next base: position 1,609 of record JBGSOE010000131.1, read on the forward strand.
TAACCGGCAGTGCGGCATGTGTGCCGATCAATGTACAAAACAACCAAAACGCCGGCCGATGCTTCATGTTACACCTCGCTATTATTCAGTCGAATTAATGCGGCCACCTGTTCGCGCGCCGTCACCACCGCGGCATGCGCGTGCTGACCGTAGATATGCGAGGACGATGGATTACCGAAGTGTTCCCGCAGATAAGGCAACATCGCCTCGACGACGCGCGAATCGACCGGCGTGGTGGCGTTGTAATCCAGATAGACGGGTGATGACATGATTCACACCAGGTTCTTGATCAGGATATAGGTCGCAACCAGCACCAGAAACACACCGAAGCCGTGTTTGAGGCGTGTCTGATCCATGCGCTGGCCAATCCGGGCACCCAGGAAACTCGCAGCGACCGCGACCGCGGTGAATCCCGCCAACAGTGAATAGTCGATCGGCACCGCGCCGGCATAACCGGCGAAACCGGCCGTGGACTGGAATGCAACGACGCTGAGTGAGGTCCCCACTGCGCGCTTCATGGACAAACCTGATAACAACACCAAGGCCGGCACGATCAGGAAGCCACCACCAACACCGACCACGCCGGCGAGGACACCGACCATCAAGCCGTGACGCGCAATGTGCATATAGGGGAAGTTGCTGCAATCACCGTTCTCGCAGTCGCCGACAGCGGCAGCACCCACAGAGCGGCGCGGCGGCTGCGCATGCAGCATGCGCCAAGCGGCGGCATACATAACCAATGCAAACAGCGTGAGCTGAAATACGACTGGCAGGATCACACCCAAACGGGCACCGATGAACGTGCCCACAGCGCCGACGATGCCGAAGGTCAGGGTCACGCGCAGATTCACATTGCCCTGCTGCCAGGACTGAATCGCCGCAATGGACGCGGTGATGGCGATAATGCCGAGACTCATGGCGATGGCGGATTTTGGCTCGACATGCAGTAGATAGATCAAGGCCGGTACGGTGACGATGGCGCCGCCACTGCCCATCAGACCGAGCAATAACCCGGTCGCCAGTCCTGACAGTATCAAGTAAGTCATCATGCCTATTTCCTCGTCGTCACATCACCACACGCATACACTGCGTACACCGTTTACCGCTCGATCGGATAACCGTTCTTGTTCCAGTCGCTCATGCCCTGACGGATTACCTGCACATTGGCAAAGCCCTTCTGGGCCAGTAGTTGCGCCGCCGTAGCCGACATCCGGTCGGTGCGGCAGACCGTCACGATGGGCAGTTCCTGGAATTCGGCGATCTCGTCCAACCGCGTCGCCAGTTCCGATAAAGGGATATTGGTCGAGCCCGCGATATGGCCGAGTTCACCGACGTAGTCCGGTGTATTGCGCACGTCCAGCACCAACAATTTTTCACCGGCATCGAGACGGCGCTTGAGTTCGGGCACATCGAGCATCGGCTGTTTACGCAGCTTGCCGATCAATCGCGGTAAAAAAGCCACCGCCGCGAGCAAGGCGAGCGCCAACAAGCCTTTCTGGATCAGGCCTTCGCCGCCGGCTGCTGCTTCGCGGCCTGCATAGCCGAGATAGGTGTAGGCAATGGCGCCCGGCAGCATGCAGATATAGCTCGCGATGATGTATTGGAGCAGCGGGATACGCGTGAGTCCCAACGCATAGTTGAGCAAGTTGAACGGGAACAGCGGCACCAGGCGTACGAAGGCCACAAAGCGCCAGCCCTCGCCTTCCACACCGTTGATAAGTTGTTTCAAGCGCCCGCCGGTGCGCTGCGCCACCCAGTCCGAGGCAAGATAACGCGAAACCAGAAACGCCAATGTTGCACCGATGGTCGCGCCGGTGAGGTTGTAGAACGTACCCAGCACCGGACCGAACAACGCGCCGCCGGCCAGCGTAAGTACCGAGCCAGGCAGGAACAACACCGTGGCGATCGCATAGATCAGCATGAACAACAGTGGCGCCGCCGGCCCTGCATCTTTGATCCAGACCGCGAGCGCTTGTGCATCGAAGCGGTCGCGATACAGCACGGCCAACACAACGCCGGCCAGCAGCGCGACGAACAACAGCATGCGCAGCACTTTCGCGTTCATCCAAAAATCCTCATTTCAGCCACAGAAGCACACGGAATGCGCTGAAATAAAACTGTGTTGTGAGGCCCCGGCTCTTCACCTGACGAGTGAGGAAGGCTGCTGTATGAAACGTATGCTCTTGTCGGTGTTCTTCCGTGTGTTTCTGTGGCAAATGCGGTTTTTGAGTTCATGGTTTGGATCCCCACTGACGGCGGTTAATGGCGTATTCGCTGATCTTGCCGACAAACGGCATCGCCAACATGCCGGTAATCCAGGAACACCATTTACCTTCGCGGAAGGTGCGGATGCCGATGGTCATCGCTGTATGTCCGCCACGCGGCTGATCGCGATATGTTCCGAACAGCCGATCCCACCAGGGCAGATTGAAACCGAAATTGCTGTTGGTCTCATCGTCTTCGACCGAGTGATGCACGCGGTGCATGTCCGGCGTCACCACGAACAGTCGCAACACGCGATCAAGGCCAGCAGGCATGCGCACATTGCTGTGATTGAACATCGAAGTCGCGTTCAAAATAATCTCGAACAGGATCACCGCCAACAGCGGCGGGCCGAGCACGGCGATCACCGCGAACTTGATCAGCATGGACAGCAGGATTTCGAGGGGATGAAAACGCGCACCGGTGGTCACGTCGTAATCGAGGTCCGCGTGATGCACACGGTGCAGCCGCCACAACACCGGCACGGCATGCACCATCACATGTTGGAGATAGATGAAAAAATCCAAGGCGATGACGGCAGCAACCACGGCCAGTGCGTACGGCACCTGAAAATAGTTGAGCAGACCCCAGCCATGCTCACGCGCGAACAGCGCCATGCCCACCGCCGCGGTCGGAAACACCAGGCGCGCCACGAAGCTGTTGAAGAACACCAGACCGACGTTATTGGCCCAGCGCACACCTTTGGATTGGGTCAGCGGACGCCGCGGTGCGGCCAGCTCCCAGAGCGCCATGATGGCGAAGATGCCGAAGAAGAACCCCAGCCGAATGGGCACTTCGTTGGATCGAATAAAGGATTCGAATTCCATACCGCCTCCAGTGGTTGCAGACCCGCCCCTTGGGTCTATAATGATCTTATTAATTTTGTATTCAATTGATCTATTGAATAATCTAGTCTGAGGATCAACCTGTGTCAAGCGGTAATGTTAAACATGAGTTATTTGCCCAGTTCGCGCGCATCGGCAAGGTGTTGAGCAACGCTAATCGTCTTGAATTCATTGAATATCTTGCCCAGGGCGAGCGCAGCGTAGAGTCCCTGGCGCAGATCTCGGGCCAAAGCATCGCCAATACCTCTCAGCATTTGCAGCAGCTTAGGCAGGCGGGCTTGGTTACCACGCGTAAGGATGGTCAGCGGGTGTATTACCGGCTGTCGGGGGACGATGTCGTGCTGTTACTGAACAGCCTGCGGGCAGTGGCCGAGCGACATCTGACCGAGGTCAATCATTTGGTCAGCCTGTATCTGGATACCAAAGACAATCTCGAACCCGTCATGGCGGATGATCTACTGGCACGGGTACGATCCGGTGAAGTCACCGTCCTGGATGTCCGGCCACGTGAAGAATTTGCCGCAGGCCATCTGCCGGGGGCAATCAATATTCCCTTGAATGAACTCGAAACACACCTCGGCGAGTTCAGTCCTGATCAAGTGGTCGTTGCGTACTGTCGCGGCCCTTATTGTGTGCTGTCTTACGATGCCGTCGCGCGACTGCGACAGCACGGCATAAAAGCAAATCGCCTGAAAGACGGTTATCCGGAGTGGAAGATCGCCGGCCTACCAGTTGAAACAGCACTCTGATGCGTACAAGCCTCGTCTTCGTCTATAACGCCGATAGCGGTCTATTCAACACCGTTACCGATATCGCGCATAAAATTCTGTCACCCGGAACATACGTCTGCAATCTATGCGCATTGACTCATGACACCTTCAAAGTGCGCGAAGACTGGGTTAATTTCTTGAAGACCTTGAACGCAGACTGCGAGTTTCTGCACCGCGACGAATTCCATGCGCGTTACTCTCAAGCGGATGTGGACTTACCCGCAGTGTTCAAGAAAACGTCTGATGGATTGGAGCTTTGGCTCGAAGCAGAGGCACTCCGCAAATGCGCGACATTGAATGAGCTAAAACGAACACTGATCTCTCGTCTTCAATGAATATTTTGAGTGATAGGATCTCGGTTTGCAGCACTCTCACCGCCAAATTCCAAATCGTCAAGACCGGAATTCTTCGCTAGCAGCTGGTTTGACTCTATAAAGCCATGGGCCACTATTTTATCGGGCGCCGGTTGTAGATGCGCGGCGCTGAACCCTTCCTGCAGATGAATGCCGGCATGCTCCAACTGCGTACTCATGGGCGGATAGACGTTGGCATCGGAACCCGATACCTGATGCCCCACCGCACGCGCGAGCTGCGCGATACCACCCATGAATGTTCCGCAGATACCGAGGATGTGGATATGCATGCCTGACCTTTCTCGTTAATCAACCTCAAAGACAATATTTTTTTGAACCGCCAAGGGCGCCAAGAAAACCCTTTTGAGTTTAAAAAACTCAGCCAAACAACTATTCGTCATTCCGGCGCATGCCGGAATCCATGGCATTCAAGGATCTGGATTCCGGCATGCGCCGGAATGACGGAATCGTTTTACATTCATTAAATCTTTCTTGGCGTCCTTGACGTCCTTGGCGGTTCAATCTGTGTTTAGGCTTGAACTTAAACATCCGGCGGGATTGCAGATCCTTGCCGGTGGTGTCATTCAAAACTCTTGGAGACTGTGAACAGTATTCTGCCTTCGCAGATATCGGTGTCGCCGCAGTCGGACTTTTCCAAGTCGGTATCGGTATAGGCAAGCTCCATCCCGATGCCCGCCATTTCCGTAGCCAGACCCAGTTTCCAATCCGTGTAGTCGACTAACCCGCTATCTGAGAAGCTCTGGTAACCGATGCCGGCGTTGAGTTCCAGTTCCTCGGTGAGTGCCAGGCCCAGTGTGCCGGTCAGGTAGGTCGCATCGCCCGTGTGACCGAAATATTCGGGGGAATAATACGCTTCCACACCGAAGGTCGGCGCCATGACCATTTCTCCAAGGCTATAGGAGAGACCGAGCTTGCCCTCCCAGTAGTCGTAGTCCAGATCGCTGGAGGCACCGGGATAGCTGTAATAGAGCAGACTGGCATCCCAACTCAGCTCATCCGTCAGCTCGCTGCCGAAGCCGGCATAGTAATCGATCTCAACAGTGGCCTCGTCACCATCATTGAAATCGACGTTAGAGCCCCAGATACCCAGGTAGAAACCACTTACGTGGCTGAGTTCGGCGCCGGCCTGGAGTGCCGGGTTCTCGTCCGTTTGGGAGATGCCGCGAAAGACATAATCCGTCGTCAACCCGACATTGGCGCTGGGCGTCCAGTCGCCGGCCTGAGCCAGGAATGGTGCCGTCATGGCCCAACAGGCGAATGCGAGTTTGCGTGCCGGTTGCATGAATTCATCCGTACTGCTAATTGCCATAATCAAGTCCTCCGCTGGGGTGATGCATCTGCCAATGCAGGATTGCCGCGGAGAATAGCAATGTCAAAGGCCGCTGGCGAGTGATCCCTGAAGATCCTAGCCCGCATTTCTCACCGCGGATCGTCGCGAGGGCGTAGAGGGGCCTGTAGATGCAGGGCGCAAGCAGGGAAAGACGGCGCCGGCATAGCCGACACTATGTCAAGCCGGCTGCAGCGAGTACGCACTGCAGATGCAGGCTCACCGGCGGCCGCAGTAGAGTTGCGGTGAGAAATGCAGGCTAGGCGGTTCTCCGCAGTCGGCCACGCATCTGGGAGCATGCCGGTCGGCGCCCGGGTCGTGCAATCCACGCATGACAGCGCGGAAAATTTACCGGACAATCAGCCCACCAACAGGCGGTTGCTGCGATGTCCCGGAATCAACAGAAAATCATTCAACTGAAAGGGGTCGGCAAGTCATTTGGCGATCATGTGGTGCTGCCGCCCCTGGATCTGGACATCTATCATGGTGAGTTCGTGACCCTGCTCGGACCGTCCGGCTGCGGCAAGACGACCCTGCTGCGCCTGATCGGCGGTTTCGAGCGGCCGGACAGCGGCCGCATTCTGCTCGCGGGGGGCGATATAACCGAGCTTCAACCCAATCAGCGGCCCGTCAATACCGTATTTCAAAGTTACGCCCTGTTTCCCCACATGACAGTCTTCGAAAATGTGGCCTTCGGCTTGCGCGCGGAAAAACAGCCGCATGCTGAGATCGAACGGCGTGTAGCGCAGATGCTGGCCATGGTGCAGTTGACGGACTTCGCCGGGCGCAAACCCGATCAGCTCTCCGGCGGACAACAACAGCGTGTGGCCATCGCCCGCGCCGTGGTCAAGGGTCCGCAGGTATTGCTGCTCGACGAACCGTTGAGCGCGCTGGATTACAAGCTGCGCAAACAGATGCAGAACGAGCTCAAACGTCTCCAGCGCGAACTGGGTATCACCTTCGTATTCGTCACCCATGATCAGGAAGAGGCATTGTCCATGTCCGATCGTGTGGTGGTAATGCGCGAGGGCTATATCGAGCAGATCGGCAGTCCACGCAATGTCTACGAGACGCCAGCGAATCTCTTCGTCGCCCACTTCGTCGGTGAAATCAATGTGTTCACTGCGCAAGTGGGCGAGATACTCGATGCCGGACGCGTGCTCGGTGAGGTCGAGGGTCTGCGTATGGAACTGCGCACCCAGGGTAAGACCTTCAGCGCAGGGCAGCACCTGCACGTGCTGCTGCGCCCGGAGGATCTGCGGCTGCTGCCTGCGGATGCCCCAGAGGGTTTTCCGGGCCAGGTGATCGAACGCAACTACAAAGGCATGACCCTGGAGTCACTGATTCGGCTCGACTCCGGCAAGGAGCTGCTTGCCAGCGAATTCTTCGATGAGGAAGAGCCTGATTTCGATTATCGTCTCGGCGAGCGGGTCCGCGTGACCTGGGTGCCGGGCTGGGAAACCCTGCTGACCGATGACGCTGCGCACACCCTTTAAGACTGCGGTACTGGTACTGATCTGGGGCTGGATGCTGCTGTTTGTCCTGGTCCCGAACCTGCTGGTCATCGCCACCAGTTTTCTGAGTAGGGACGATGTGCATTTCGTGCGCTGGGATCTCACACTGGGCAATTACCTGCGGCTGTTCGCGCCCGATTATGTGGCGGTGTTCGTCCACTCCGGCTACATGGCGCTGGTCACCACACTGTTGTGTCTGCTGATCGGTTATCCCTTTGCCTATGTTGTCAGCCGCTTCCGCGCCACGCTCAAACCCTACCTGGTGTTCCTCGTGATCGTGCCCTTCTGGACCAATTCCCTGGTGCGCACCTATGCCATGAAATTGCTGTTGTCCACCAATGGTCTGATCAATCAGGCTCTGCTCTGGCTGGGCTGGATCGATGCGCCGCTGCGCATGCTGTATACCGAGGGGGCGGTGATCGCGGGTCTGGTGTATGTGCTGCTGCCATTCATGATCCTGCCCTTGTATGCGATCTTCGAACAACTGCGCGCTGATCTGCTGGAGGCATCCGCCGATCTGGGCGCCGGCGGTTGGCAGACCTTCCGCCGGGTGGTGTTGCCGCTGACCATGCCGGGCATCATCGCCGGCTGTCTGCTGGTTCTATTGCCCGCGATCGGGATGTTCTACGTCGCCGACGTGCTCGGCGGTGCCAAGAACCTGCTCATTGGCAATGTCATCAAGAACCAGTTCCTGGATGCCCGCGACTGGCCGTTCGGAGCGGCCGCCAGCCTGTTGCTCACGCTGGCGATGGGTATTCTGCTCTATGCCTATTATCTCAGCGTCAAGCTGATCCGACGGCCCGAGACTCATGCTGCGCTGGCTTAAACTGACTTATCTGTGGTTGGTGTATCTGCTGCTGTATCTGCCGATCGGCGTGCTGGTGGTGTTTTCGTTCAATGCCTCGAAGAACCCCTATAGCTGGGGCGGCTTCAGTTGGCATTGGTACGCGCGGCTCTGGGAAAACGAGGCGCTGATCGGGGCCGCCGTGAATTCGCTGTTGCTGGCGGTCAGCGCGGCGTCGGCAACGACCCTGATCGGCACCCTGACGGCCATCGCGTTGCAGCGTTACCGCTTCCGCGGCAAGCGCGTGCTCAACGGCATGCTGTTCGTGGTTATGATGTCGCCGGATATCGTGTTGGCCATCTCTCTGCTGGCATTGTTCATCCTGTTGGGCATCCAGTTGGGTTTTGTCTCACTGCTGCTGGCGCATATCACCTTTTGCCTTCCCTTCGTGGTGGTCACGGTGTATTCACGCCTCAGCGGTTTCAACCCGCAGATACTGGAAGCGGCCCGCGACCTGGGCGCCAGCGAACTGCGCACGATCCTCAGTGTGTTGCTGCCGATCATCTTCCCCGCCGTCATGGCCGGCTGGCTGCTGGGTTTCACGCTATCGCTGGACGACGTCGTGGTGAGCATGTTCGTCACCGGGCCAACCTTCGAGGTATTACCGTTGCGCATTTATTCAATGGTACGCTTGGGCCTCAAACCCGAGGTCAACGCCCTGGCAGCCGTGCTGCTGGCGCTGTCACTAGTGGCCCTGCTCGGTTCGCAAATCCTGTTACTCAGAAAGAAAGGAGTCCCGATATGAAAGCACTGCGTTGGCTGCTGTCGCTGGTCTGTCTGTCCGCACCTGTTGCGCACGCCGCGGACGATCAAGTGCTGTATCTCTATAACTGGTCAGAATATCTGCCGGAATCGGTGATCACGCAATTCCAGGACGAGACCGGCATCAAGGTGGTCTACTCCACCTATGAGAGCAACGAGGCGATGTACGCCAAGCTCCGGCTGGTGGACGCCAAGAACAGTTACGATCTGGTCATACCCTCGACCTACTACGTCAACAAAATGAGTCGCGAAGGGCTGCTCGCAAAGGTCGATCGCAGCAAACTCAGCAACTTCGATAATCTGGATCCCAAGCTGGTCAATCAGCCGTTCGATCCGAACAACGACTACAGCGTACCGTATCTGTGGGGCAGTACCGGCATAGCGGTCAACACCGACAAGGTCAAGTCCGGGACAGTCACCAAATGGCGCGATCTCTGGAGGCCTGAGTTCAAGGACCGCCTGTTGCTCACCAACGATATGCGCGAAGTATTCTATATGGGCCTGCGCATTCTGGGTTTCTCCGGCAACGACACCGATCCTTCACACATCGAGTCCGCCTACAAGGAGCTCAAGCTGCTGATGCCCAATGTCCGTGCCTTCAATTCGGAAGCGCCACGCATGCCCTATCTGGAAGGCGAGACCGATGCCGGTATGATCTGGAACGGTGAGGCCTTTGCTGCCAAGAAGGAGAATCCCGCCATTGAGTACATCTATCCCGAGGAAGGTGTGATCCTGTGGATGGATAGTCTGGTGATCCCGAAGACCGCGCGCCACATCGACAGCGCCCACAAGTTCATCGACTTCGTGCTGCGCCCTGAGATAAGCAAAGAAATCAGTGAGGAGATCGGCTACGCGTCACCGAATCTGGCCGCTATGGACCTGCTCGATGCGGAGGTGCGCAATAACCGCACCATCTATCCAAGCGATGTCGATCTGAAAAATGCCGAGTTCCAGACCGATGTCGGCCCAGCTATCACGATCTACGAGAAGTACTGGGAAAGCCTCAAGACCGGACGGAAGTAATCCGTGTGCTCGAACATTCCCTTCCTGTTCGGGAACGATTGCAGGCGTACCTTCGGCCATCTCGCGGGCCTTTTAAATAGGGTCGTCGGCGCTGATTACAGACTGCATGCGCGAGGGTATTTGAATCGGTTACTGGAGCGACGGGTATTGATGCACTGCAGTGTGCCATGGCGAGTATAGAAGAATAAACACCCTGTTCATGAAGCCCACGGATCACATACTGGTAGCAGGCCGCCTCCATCTGATCGCAGCACATGGATGTCGGATCCAGAAAAAAGCCCAAGTGATTTCGTCATCACTTGGACTTTAGAACATGGTAGCGGGACAGGATTTGGTTTCCATAGGCGCAGGTTGCGATAGCGTGCCAAACAATCCTATTGATCCTAAAAAATCATTTCAGCCACAGAAACACAGTACCTTCCTGGAGCGACTATTCATCATCTTGCAGGTGATGGCGGTGACGGCGTGAAGCTTATGAACTTGTCCGGGTTTTTCCGTGTGATTCCGTGGCAAATGCGGTTTATAGGTTTAACGTTTGTAAATGGTTTCCTAACGCCGTAAACGGAGAGTCCCCTCTCCCCTCGCGGGAGAGGGTTGGGGAGAGGGTGGCGAAATCTCAAGTCGAGCATCTCTATGTCATGCCATCATGTAATGCTTGTTGTGGCCTAATAAACCTGCACACCTAAACACGGGATAATTTGCAATTTTACGGAGAAGGCGAGACTCGAATACCCGAGAATATTTTCCAGAATATCCCGCCATGTTACAAAAGCCATTCGGGTTTTTGTAACACCAAAAACGTATCACCCACAGCAGTATAAATAAGTCATCGGCCGATACGTATGCTGTCCAGCGATCCCAACACCCCGAAGACCTGCAGTAGCCATAGTATGACAACAATGACGACAACGATATTCAGTATATTTTTGATCTTTCGATCCATAGGTATGTAGTTATTGACGAGCCATAACAGCACACCTACCACGATCAAGACAATAACCAAGTTTATGAGCGACACACGAATTCTCCTTGTTGATCACTATTTTTCTTAAGGAACCTCTGATTAATCCGCTGAAGCGGCATCTGCCGCGTTGCGGCCAGGCTCAAAATACTCATTTACTCCGTGTAAACTCCGTTTTTTACTCGGTGCTACGCACCTCGCCCTTCGGGCCGGCTAGCGCCGTTCTCTCCGCTTCGCTTCGAGTCGCCTGTCCGCGCCTTGCATCTCTCGCTTGATCAAATTAATCAGAGGTTCCTTAATCAGCTTACCGTTTGATCAGGGAAATTTTCGTTCCTTCAATACTGACACCTGCCATCAATCCTTGCTGGCTGAAAATAAACGCATAGGCATCATCCTTTAGCGATGATGTCGAGAGATTTTTTGCGACGCCTTCATCAACCACAACAACGGTCGGACCCACGCCAATCTCCCAGCCCTTCGTCTCTTCGATATAGCGAACAGCCGCATCGGTCATGAGAAACACGGCATATCCGTAGGATTGGGCACCTATCTGCAGGCCCCAGGATCCGGTTACGGAGTTGTAATAATCAACGACTTTCGAGCCCTTAATCAATTCACCTTCGCCATAGGAGCCGCCAAAGACCAGCCCGGCCTTGACGATATTCGGGAAGATCAGGACTGCCTTGGCGCTGCGCGAAAGCGTTTCGGCAACAGGTTGAGATGTATAGAGCGTCTGCAAGGCCTGCTTGGAATCCTTATCCAAGTCCTCAGCCGTTGCCGCGATTGCGTTGGTCATCAGACTCATTGAGACGACGGATGCCGCCACGAGTATCAATGCATGGAAATTAGTTCGTATGTTGTACATATTGATATTCCTTTTTGATTGGGGTGGAGAAGAATTCCCGATGGCGAAAGAACCGTTTGACTGCGCCCTGAAACATGCCCACGAAAACCCCGGATACTTATATAAGGCTAATCAGATGAACGACGATAGTCTGTACGGTGACGTACATAGAGCAACTGGCGTCCCTTTTTAGCAGTCGGACCGCCAACAACTTATAGTCGGCCCATCAGCAACAGAATGATCACGATGATCAGCACCACACCCAGGATGCCGCTGGGGCCATAACCCCACCCTCTGCTGTGTGGCCAGGTCGGGATCACGCCTAGCAAGATCAGAATCAGAATTACCAGCAGGATTGTGCCAAGAGTCATTTCATCTCTCCTATCAGTCAGTCGCGACAGCGCAATTGTCGGGGTTCCTGCTGCGAGCCGAGCCAGCTATGTGGCAAGGCTGTTCCACAAGGCGGCCTGTATCTGTCACGGCGGGGGGTTTAATTGTCTTTCCTGATCTCGCCCTCTAGATCGTCCTTAAGGTCGCCAAAACCACGCTGAACCTTACCTAGGGTTTCCTCGACATTTCCTTCTACTTCCATGTTCTTGTTGCCGATAATCTTGCCAGTGACCTTCTTGGCCTTGCCGGTCGCTTCTTTGATGCTGCCTTTGACTTTATCCTTGTTCATGCTGACCTCCCGCGAATGATGTTTGATGAGTGCCCGATACGCCTTCCTAGACTTTCCACACGCCAGTTGTACATGTTGATGTTCCATGTTGATTGCGATTCTGTTGGCGAAAAGGGCCATCTGACTGCGCAATGGAACAGGTTCATGGAAACTCCGAATGCTTATGCAAGGCTAATCGGATGAACTACGATAGTCTGTACGGTGACATACATAGGGCAACTGGCATCCCTGGCGGAACAGGTCGTCAGATATTTGACCAGGGATTCAGGTGGCGCATGGCCGGCGTCACCACAGCACAGTGTTTGCTGCAGC
>JBGSOE010000150.1:0-13332 GCA_041739295.1 Thiohalobacterales bacterium
GACCTACGTTAGGTATGCGTAGACTCGTAGGTCGGATTCAGGCCGAAGGCCGCGTCCGACATTTCTCCAGCGCCTTTTGGCGGCTCATTTGAACGAATAATCCTGTAAACCGCATTTGCCACGGAATCACACAGAAAAACCCGGACAAGATCATAATCTTCACGCCTATCTGCGTGCATCGCACAGGCAGGCCGGCGCCGCCATCACCCACAAGGTGGTGAATAGGAATGCGCTGTGTTTCAGTGTCTTCCGTGTGTTTCCGTGGCTGAAATGATTTTTTTAGGGAACCTCAGATCAATTACTACACCGTCATTCCGGCGCATGCCGGAATCCATGCGTTTCAAGGCACTAGATTCCCGCATGCGCCGGAATGACGAATTAATCAGAGGTTCCTTAGAATAATTCAAAGGTTCCCTAAACGATCCGCATTGGTCTGTTCGCGTGCGATTTTGCTTAACAGGAAATGCAGTGGTTCCGGGCGAGCGATGCCATAACCCTGTGCGTAATCTACTCCAAGCCGGCGCAATTTCTCCAGTATCGCGGTGTTCTCGACATATTCCGCAATGGTCAGAGTTCCGGCGACATGACCAATCTGATTAATGGCATCGACCATGGCAAGATCCATGGGGTCATGCTCGATATCACGTACAAAGCTGCCATCGATTTTCAGATATTCCACGGATAGATTTTTTAAATAACCAAACGAGCTGAGGCCGCTACCAAAGTCATCTAGTGCAAAACGGCAGCCGCGTGCGCGCAGCATGGACATGAAATGTCTGGCCCTGGATAGATTGCTGATAGCACAGGTCTCGGTGATCTCGAAGCACAGGTTGTGCGGGTCGAATCGCATCGTCTCGAGTTCGTGGAGTACGTAGGGCAGGAAGCTGTCATCGCAGAGTGATTGTCCGGAAAGATTGATGGCGATGGTGCAGTTTCCAGGCGCTGTGCAGAGCATGGAATCCTGTAGATAATGGAATGCATTATGGATCACCCAGCGATCGATATCAGCCATCAGATTGTAGCGTTCGGCTGCGGGGATGAAGGACATAGGCGGAATAATGGTGTTGTCATCGTCAAGCATGCGTACCAGGATTTCGGAGTGCACACTGTAGGCCGTCCCCTGCAGGGCGGTGATAGGTTGGTGATACAGAGCAAAGCGGTCTTCGAGTAATGCCAGTTTGATACGTTGCACCCAGTGCATTTCGCCAGTGCGCCGGGCGGTGGCATCATCACCGCTCTGGTAGATGTGGGTGCGGTTACGCCCGTCATCTTTAGCGACATAGCATGCCGTATCAGCGGCGCTCATCAATTCATAGAGTGTGCTGTTATCTTGCGTGATCGGTACTAAACCGAAACTGCCGCTAGTACCGAAATATTTTCCAGTCCAGCTGAAGTTTATGCCGGCAATGGCCTGCCGGATACGTTCTACGGTTTGTGTGGCATCGTCCAGGGTGCAGCGGTTCAGTAATATGGCGAATTCATCACCGCCCATGCGGGCAAGCAGGTCGACGTCGCGGACCTGAACTTGGAGCGTGCGGGCGACTTTTTTGAGTAATTCGTCGCCTGCCAAATGTCCGCAGGTGTCGTTGATGATCTTGAATTGATCGAGATCCAGATAGCACAGCCAATGCGGCTCGTCCGTCTGATCGGGTGCCCGAGTCATCACGGCTTCGAGATGACGTTCAAACTCGCGACGATTCATCAATCCGGTCAGCATGTCATGTTTGGCCTGGTAGGCTAGTTCCTTGGTGATGACGCGCAGTTGGGTGACATCGCGGAATACCAGGATCGCGCCAATCAATGTGTTGCTGGTCTGATCGAAGATGGGGGCAACGGTATACTCAATGGAGAATTGACGACCAGAGCGGGCCTGTATCATCACATCGGCATCGGAAGTGATTACGCGTTGTATTTGCAGCGTTTGCGAGACAGGGTTGGCGATAGGGTCTGATGAGGATTCTTGATAGATAGCAAATACCCGGGCAATGGGCTGCGCTGTTGCATCTTGCGTGGACCACCCTGTTAACCTTTCGGCCTCTGCATTGAGCTGTTCAATACGTCCCTGTGTGTCGGTAGTGATGACGCCATCGCCGATAGAATGCAAGGTGATCTTTGCGTGTTGGGTTGCCGCACTCAGACGGGCCTCTGTTGCCGATGTGCGTTTCAGTAAGTAGCGTGCGATCAACAGACTCATACCGCCAAGGCCGAGTAATAAAACCAAGATGGTTGTTAGCGTATTGCGATAAGCGCTATTAGCTGCGCTCACGGCCTTTTCCGCATTATTACTTTGTATTGTCAAGAGTTCGGATAGCAGTTGGAACGTCTTGTTCTGCCCGGGTATGGCTTCTGCTTCGAGCAGTGCATAGGCCTGGGTTTTATCGCCCGCAAGTACCATCTCGGCAATTTGCAATTGCAGAGGCGCAACAGTCGCGGTCAATTTGGCTTGTGTGTCTAGAGCGCGTCGCTCTTCGGCTGGGAGATCCATGCTCAATAGCTTCTGGCGTACCGCTGCGAAGTCGGCGCCGTTGGCGTTGATCAGCATCCACTGCTCATCCTGCTTGAAGGGATCTTCCAGGATGATCATATTCTGTAGATTTACGGTACGTTCGCGTGCGGAGACACGCATTTTGTGAATCAATTCTGACTTGATATTGTTCGCAGCGACGACTTCTCTGATGTGGTCGCTGCTGCTGTTCAGCATGGATAGGCTGACTATTGACACCAGGAACATCAGGCCGAGGATGCTGCTGAGGCCTATTTTGAGCAGTGTTTTGGTCGAATCCGCCTGCATTGGTTATAGTCCTGCCTTATCAAGCTCAACTGTCCGGGTTTTGGCGGTGGTGGTGGATACGATGCTGTAGGTCGCTGGATAGTTGATCCATCCGTAGTTAGCTAAATGCGGTATGTTGCCCAGATTGCCGGGTCACATTACTCAGGTAAAGTTTAGCCTATCAAAATGAGAATGACGGAATTTCCCTGACACCAGCTGGAGTTGGTGATACTTGAGGTGAAGCATGCTGGAAGTCATTTCACAAATGGGTGTGCTCATCGGCGCCGGTGTGGTCCTGAAGTTGCTGCGGCCGGGTGGTCGTGATCCAGAGCTGCTGCGGCGTGGGTTGACGGATATCGTCTACTACCTGCTATTGCCGGCGCTGGTGCTGGACGCGCTATGGCGTACGGATTTGGGCTGGGACAGCGCACGTATCGCCTGGCTGGCGGCTGTCGGTGTGGTGGCGGCGTTAGCTTTGGCGGGCATGGGTTGTCGTCTGTGTCGCGTGCCTGCGCCGACGCGCGGAGCGCTGATGTTGGCGGCGGCCTTCCCCAATGTAACTTACTTGGGCATACCGGTGTTGGAGGCGACCTTCGGTCCATGGGCCCGAGGGGTGGCCATACAATATGACCTGTTCGCCTGCACGCCGCTGCTGCTGACGCTGGGCATTATCACTGCGCGGAGATTGGGGACGGCGGATGACAACAGCGCTAACCATAGTGTATTACGACCACTGTTGCAGGTACCGGCCTTGTGGGCAGCGCTGCTCGCACTAAGTCTCAATCTCAGTGGCGTGGCGTCGCCAGACGTGGTGTCCTCACTGCTGCGGTTGCTAGGCAATGCAGTGGCCCCGTTGATGTTGATAGCGTTGGGATTGGGGCTGCGCTGGATGGGTTCGGATCCGCAGCAGTTGCTCCGCGTGGCGCCGGTATTGTTGATCCAATTGTTGTTGATGCCATTGCTGGTGTGGGGATTGGCGCTGGCTTCGGGGCTGGATGGAAAGTTACTTCCGCCGGTTGTGTTGGAGGCGGCCATGCCGAGCATGGTGTTGGGTATGGTGATCTGCGATCGCTATGGTCTGGATACGCCGTTCTATGCCACAGCCGTGACACTCTCCACGGCCCTGAGTATGTTCACGCTGCCGTTCTGGTACCGCATACTGATATGAAGCTGTCGTGCGTCGCCAGTGTGCTCCGGTGCGATGGGTTGTACTCGCCGTAGCTGACCAAGCTATGGTGTAATGAACCGAGTCCACACAGGAAACCTGTCGTCCATGGTCAGTGTGAAGTACCCCAGCCAAAATACCGATTCCCAGGATCTGGGTGGGGAACCGTGGTTGCAGCAGTTGGCCGGACACCGGCCTGAGGCGGAACGCGAGATACTGGCGCGGGCCTTGCTCCTCTCGCGTCAGGCCCATGCCGGGCAACAGCGTCAATCCGGCGAACCCTATCTGTCACATGTTCTGGCCGTCGCCGACATTCTGAACGACCTCAATCTGGATTATGAAACGCTGGCTGCGGCGATGTTGCACGATACGGTAGAAGATACCGCGATCACACTCGCGCAGATCGAGCAGGATTTTGGCCCCAATGTAGCCCGCCTGGTCGATGGTGTGACCAAGATGGGACGTATCAGCCGCCTGCATGATGTGCAGGGTGCGGGGCATCGCGATCAGCAAGACGCCGAGAGCCTGCGCAAGCTATTGCTGGCCATGGTCGAGGACGTGCGCGTGGTGCTGATCAAGCTGGCGGATCGGCTGCATAACATGCGCACACTGAAATACCTGGATGAACCGCGCCAGCGGTCTATCGCCAAGGAAACCCTGGAGATCTATGCGCCACTGGCCAATCGGCTTGGCATAGGGCAGATCAAATGGGAGTTGGAAGACCTATCGCTGCGTTTCCTCGACCCGCAAAGCTATCGGGATATCGCCGCGCAGTTGGATGAGCGTCGTGTAGATCGAGAGCGATTTATCGATCGGGTCGTGCGGCATTTGCGCCGTGAGCTGGAGGCGGCAGGTGTTCAGGCGGATGTGACTGGTCGTCCCAAACACATTTACAGCATCTGGAAAAAGATGCAGCGCAAAAATCTGCCTTTCAACCAAATCTTCGACGTGCGCGCTGTGCGGGTCATTGTCGAGCGCGATGCCGATTGTTATGCCGCACTCGGCGTGGTGCATAGTTTGTGGCATCACATCCCCAAGGAATTCGACGATTACATCGCCAACCCCAAGGAAAACGATTACCGCTCGCTGCATACCGCTGTCGTCGGCCCGGGCGGGCAGACGGTCGAAGTTCAGATACGCTCGCGCGATATGCATGAATACGCGGAGCTGGGTATTGCCGCGCATTGGCATTACAAGGAAGGTGGTCGCTACGATCCTAATATCGAGCAACGCGTCGCCTGGTTGCGGCAGCTGCTCGAATGGAAGGAAGAAGAGGCATCCGCGAGTGATTTCGTTGACCGTTTCAAATCCGAAAGCGGTAGCGAACGCGTTTATGTGATGACCCCACAGGGCAAGGTCGTCGATCTGCCTGCGGGGGCAACGCCCTTGGATTTCGCCTATCACATTCATACCGATATCGGCCACCGCTGCCGTGGCGCCAAAATCAACGGACGTATCGTGCCTCTGACGTATGAATTGCACAGCGGCGAACAGGTGGAAATTATCACCACCCGTCAGGGCACACCCAGTCGCGACTGGTTGAATTCGCATCTGGGCTATCTCAAAACCTCGCGCGCGCAGGCCAAGGTGCGGCATTGGTTCCGCCAGCAGGATTACGACATGAATGTCGCGGCGGGTCGGACGGCGCTGGACCGTGAATTGCACCGCTTGGGTATAGGCAACTTCAACTGGGAGCAGTTGGCGGAGCGGCTGCATTATCCCAATGTCTCGGACATGCTGGCGGCGATTGGTAACGGCGATCTGAGCACGGCCCAGTTAGCCGGTGCGGCGAATGAACTGGCCACGCCCAGTAATGACGATTTCGTTGCGGCAAAGCCGACCCGCAGCAGCGACGCCGATGAGAAAGGGATACGCATCGAAGGTGTGGGTAATCTGCTCTCGCATATCGCACAATGCTGCCGCCCGGTGCCGCAGGACCCTATCGTCGGTTACATCACGCGCGGTCGTGGCGTGACCATTCATCGCCGTGATTGTCCCAATCTGCTGCGCTTGGCCGCGGCTGAGCGCGAACGAATCCTGGAAGTGGACTGGGGTGGCGCGGTGGCAGCCGTCTATCCGGTGGAGATTGAGATCCTGGCCTATGATCGCTCCGGCCTGTTGCGGGACATCACCGCTTCGTTGGCCAATGAGAAGATCAATGTTATCGGTGTGAACACCTATACGGACAAGACCGACTATGCCGCGCATATGCACCTGACGCTGGAGATCCGTGACATCGGCGAGCTGAGTCGGGTATTGAGCCGGATCGGTCAGTTACCGAATGTGGTCGAAGTAAAACGAAAAAAACCCAATTGATGCGTCGCAAGGCACCGGTGAATGTGCGGTGCTTGTCCAGTTCAATTCATGACGAAGTGGGTGCTATCAGGTAGGGAAAATGGTGCCCCGGGCAGGAATCGAACCTGCGACCTACCGCTTAGGAGGCGGTCGCTCTATCCACTGGGCTACCGGGGCTTGAACTGTAAAAGCCGGGACGGTGCCCGTCTTCTGGAAAATGGGCGGAGGTCTATCGAACAATCATCTTAACTATATGATTTATGTGAGCAATCATATACAGATTCTTGAGAGATGCCCCCAAAGTTGCCCCTTGCTGGCTTGATGTCCCTACTTGATGTCAAGCCGGCATGTCATTCCAGGTGAGGATTCTGCCACAAGGCCAACATGCTCCGCGACGAGTTTTTTTAAACGTGCAATAAAGCATGCCCTTGGGTTTTCAGCCGTTGCGATAAGTTAACTGCTCCCATCGCAAGGTAGTCGGAGGGTGTTCGCTCGCCGCGTTGCCCGATCCCCGGCATTTTCTCGTTGGCATGTTTAACCGATCTATACATGGCGGCTTATCCTGTGGTGAGTGGTAGGCTGTATTAGAAATGACTTCACGCAGTTGATCATGCCAATTTTGGAGTTATTCATGGCATACGACATCATTGGCGATATACATGGTTGCAGCCTTACCTTAATGGCGCTCCTCGATCAGCTGGGATACGAGAAAAAGGCGGGCTTATACCGCCACCCATCTCGCCAAGTGATCTTTCTGGGTGATTTCATCGACCGAGGTCCGGCGCAACGTGAAGTGCTGGACATTGTCCGTCCAATGATTGACTCAGGTTCTGCTCTGTCCGTGATGGGCAATCATGAATTCAATGCAATTGCTTATTCCACCATTGACCCGCAGACCGGTGAGTATCTGCGTCCACACTCAGGGAAGAATGCTGGTCAACACCAAGCATTTCTCGATGCCTATGCCGACAACACACGCGAATACGCGGACGTGATTGCATGGTTCAAGACCTTGCCGTTGTGGCTTGATCTGAGCAATCTGCGTGTTGTACATGCTTGTTGGGATAGCGGTTGGATTCAGCGAATTAAAGATGCGCAGGACGGATCGAACTTATTGCAGCCAAACTTGCTGCAGAATGCGGCGCATGCAGGTAAGTGGCAGTTTGAGGCAATTGAGACGCTGTTGAAGGGCAAGGAGATCCCGCTCAAGGATGGATTCAGTTTCAAGGACAAAGACGGTAATACCCGTCATCACATCCGCGTCCGCTGGTGGGACCGAACCGCAAACTCTTATCAGAAGATCTTCTTTGGGCCAGAGAGCGCCCGCACCGCGATCCCAGACGATGACATCGAGGGCGATCATCTGGTGGAGTATGGCCACGATTTGCCACCATGCTTCTTAGGACACTATTGGCTTGAAGAAGAACCCGAACCTCTAGCGCGCAATATTGCCTGTGTGGATTTTAGTGTGGCAAAGCGCGGCGGTAAGTTGGTGGCCTACCGATGGGATGGAGAGCGCGAATTATCCAAAGATAAGTTCATGCATGTTGATCGCTTGGAGGGCGATTGATCATGCATCGCGCAGGCGCAAAGCGGTCGTCTAATAGCAGATGCATTAGTGCTGGCTGATATGCTGCTTACGGCGAATAGCAGTACATCGACTATCCGCGAGCGCAATTTGTATAAGCGACAGAATTCGGCCCACTCCAGTCATTCGTAGCGGAAGTCGATTACGAGCGTCTGAACCCAGAAAACGGTCGGTGGTTTTAAGAAAAAAGAGCCTTTATACTTTCTTCACTCGTCACCTATGACGTAACGATCCAAAGTCAGCCACCAGCATGATACATTTGCGACCCGTGGTAGATACTTGACCTTCAAGGGTTCGTGGAACTTCAGTTCGCGGATTGCAGATCATCGATCGGGAGAAAGACCATCATGCATCGTGTGTTTTTTCTGCTCCTCTGCTTGGTCGTATCAACGGTAGCTCCGGCGCTGACTCTGACCTCAAGTGCTGCAGGCTCTGCCCGCATCGGTGGTTGCGGGACCGGTACGTTCAGCATGGACATCTTCTTCAATTCAACGAACAACTCCTTCTGTCAAAGTCAGGGTGTGGCGGAGTTCGACCTGGGTGCAACGGGTCTGACGTCGGTTACGAGCGCGACCCTCACTCTGTTCAACGGTGCAGCCTACAACGCCGAAGGGCAGGTGTTCCCACTCGAGCTGTTTGGTTACGTCGGTGATGGCCAGGTCACTAGCAGTGACTACGGCCTTGGCAACTATTTTGGATCGACGACGTGGCTCCGTAACGCGCCAGATGCGAATGTGTTCGCCATTGATGTAACGGCCTACGTGAATACACAACTGGCCCTCAATACTCCCATCATCGGCATCAATGTCCGCCCGGAGCTGCTCACGAGCAACTGCTGCACAACCACCTGGGTTGGCTTCGACGGCTCCGATGACCCGAGTGCTCCGACGCTCTCCTTGCAACCAGTACCAGTTCCTGCTGCCGCGTGGCTGTTCGGCTCTGGCCTGTTTGGCTTGTTCGGCGTGGCACGAAAGAAGTCATTCGCATGAGCGTTAAAGTTATATGGGCACCGTAGCATCTATCTGCGCTTCCTGTGGCCTCGTTAGTATTACGCTGAAGAGCCCCTCCCGAGGAGCCAAATGCATCAAGTGCGCCGGAGAATTACAAATCTTCCGAGCCGCTGACGTTGAAGAACTATGGCGAATAGTCTCGTCGACTCCACCGTCACCGTACTCGCATCCATCTGACCAGGATATATTTCAGCGTCGCTTCGAAAAGGCGCATGAACGATTCAATGAGCGGCAACAACAACGCATGAAGGACAAGCAATTAGGGACTTCGTGGAGCGGCGCTGCATATTTTGCGCGGAAAGACCTTTTGGGGGCTAAGCTGGCCAGGCGAAAGCGCGGAAAACGGCATGGTACAGACTAATCACTCTAACCAAGCAATGCAGCGGACCGCGCTACGCTTGGCCGCTAGTCACGAGCGTTAATGGCTGCTTCTTGCTGAGAGCAGGCTTAGTGTATCGCGGTATTCGTATTGCCTGTATGACCGAGTTCGGCGAAAAGCAGTCTTCGCTGCTACCGAAATAATCGGATTTTTAGTCTGCCCGAGAACGTCCTAAATCAGCCGTTCTTCCGAACCGTGCGCCAACTGATCGAGCTCGGTCCCCTTGTGGTCGCAGTCATGGACATGCACAGCAATCAGGCCAGGATCGGCATTCAAGCGCCGGATGCGTTGAAGGTGCTGCGGTCGGAACTTCAGCAATCTTGACCCTATCACTACTGATCTAAGTCAATTAATCCGCCGTTGTAGCTATATGCTTACGCTCGGTGCTTTCGGCCCGCTCTACACTTAATTCAGCCAATCTTGGCTGAGACAGTGCCGAGAAGGAGACCGCGATGTCGAAATCACCGAAAGATACGAAAGGCCCAATCGTTAAGACTGGCCCAACTCGGGGAGAAAATCGCTCTAGGAACAAAGACGGTCGCTGGAGAGAGAAAAGAAGCGATGCCGGTAAGTCTAGAGACAAAAAGGAGTCGGGTGGATGCTTTATCACCACCGCGGCTTGTCTGTATCGTGGGCTCCCCGATGATTGTAAGGAACTACAGACCTTGCGCTACTTCCGCGATACCTACCTCCTGGCTTTACCGAACGGAAAGAACATTGTCGAAGAATACTACAAAGTTGCACCGGAAATCGTGCCCTTGCTAACGGCAGAAACTGATCTTGAGGAGATTTGGGATGCAATTACAAAGAGCGTTGCGCTGATTGACTCTAATGAACCCGCCGAAGCGCTTTCTGTGTATAGAAAAATGGTTTCCGCCCTTCAGCAGAAGTTTAATCTTAAGAATGTCTAACAATCGCCTGGAGACCGACGACCTGCCCTTCCGCTTCTCTCCAGGACAAGCCGCGGCTCAGGCGAAGCGTTAACGACTGCTTCTGGTACAGAGCAGGCTTTGCGTGATAGTGAAGTCTGTACTTTTCAAAAGACCGAGAACGGTCGAAAGCCGTAATTACCACGTACTTCAGCTGCCGCAAAGCCTAAATGTCCGCTGTTTGCATGTGAGCGGTAATACGACTCTGATGGGTTCGGAGACTCAGAATGGCCGTAAGCGGACATGCTGCTGGTTGGCTTATGGGCTAAGAGAAGATGTGGCTCTCATGGGGAAAGCGGCGATAACCCGGCCGAATGTCATCCGCCACAGTGCCCATTGCGGGATTATCTCCGAGCAGTTCCAGGCACTGAGTCAGCGATGCGTAGTAGCCTTCAGTTTGCAGCGCACCGAAGTCGATGAGCGAGGTGTTCAGGATATTCTCAATGTCGCTCACCGCCGCTTCGGAGAGCTTATACATCGAGACCGTGCCGCGCCTTTACCCCGCTCCAGATTTCTTCGAGGGAACGTTTGCTGACACCGCTCGTCTCGCCGGCAATCAGCGCCTTGACCAGGGCTTCACGCTTATCCTGATATTCCTGGTCACGCCGGATCAGGTCGCGGACATAATCGCTGGCGTTGCTGAAATGGCCGGTTTTGACTTGGTCTTCCACCCAATCTTTCATAGGGTCGGGCAGGGAAACATTCATGGTTGCCATAGTGAGTACCTCCTGTCAGGACGATCACATACTATGGCAATCTTTGTCAAGATTGCCCCAACTGCTGCGAGAAACGGGTGTTTTCCCGTCACTCAATCGGCCTTGAGCTGCGCATATCGCGCACCACAGCCTTGGCGAGTTCTGTAACGTCCGGGCGCTCTAACGGCCGCGATGCGGCCAGGTTCCGGATAATTTCACCTTGCCGCCGGTTCCCGACTTCCCCGTAGCTGTAGAACGTCGTCAGAACACTCTCGTGGTGTCTTGCTGGACGCTAACCCAATGAAAAAGCCCGCTATTAAGCGGGCTTTGGGATCTTCTGGGACTTCCTGGGAAGTTAAGATGGTGGAGCGGAGGAGGATCGAACTCCCGACCTCTGCATTGCGAACGCAGCGCTCTCCCAGCTGAGCTACCGCCCCATACTCTTAACAATCGTCGAGTTACCTGCCTTTCCCCTCGGTAACCCATCCGTCCGGTCAATTCGCGCACAATAATTGCGCACTCCGAAAACGAACCCCCGTGTGTGCGTGTGGACGACCTGCACAGTAACGAAGGAGGCGGAACCCGATGGCAACCTACACCACCGCGTGGGCGTGGATTATACCGACCCGCCCGCGCCCAAAGAAAGCCTTTAGCGAAACCGAGGCCAAAAAAACCGCCGAAGCCGCCGATATCGCCTGGTCACAGGTGAAAAAACAGAGGCTCAACGCGGATTCGTGCGGGTAAGCAGGCAACGTTCGGATTATCTCCACGGCGGACACGACGAAGCCTCACAAGACCGGACGGCTGGCAGGACCGGAACCGGCGTCGCAATCGTAGCCCGGATGCAGCGTAGCGGAATCCGGGCTACAGATCGTCTTCCCACTGCTGAGTACGAGATAACATCAAGCCTCGGTGAGGCCGGTTGCCAAGGCTGTGCAACCCGTTCTGGACGCCTATTCACCCACACGAATCCGCGTAGACCGAAACAGAAACAGGGGTGCGCTGAAGCCTGGACTCTATTGATGGTCAGAAATGTCGTCAATGGCAACCGCTATCCGCTTACGTATAGCCAGCCTTCGGGCAAATGAGACTTGCAGTGTGGGTCCGTCCCTCTAACGAGGGGCGGTCTTTCGCGAATTCAAATTTTAACTCTATCGAGTTTTTAGAAGTGATCGCGTTGTTACGCGAGGCGGCAGTGCTGGTATGTCGCGTCTACCTTATATATGGGTGGCAATCCGGGTTGAAGACCCGTATAAATGTTGAGGGCATCTCTATTAATTCGTCATTCCCGCCTTCGCGGGAATGACGGAAATTTGAATTTTTAGAGGTGCCCTTGAATTACCGGTGCTTAGGCGCGAGAGGCATCAGGATCAGACCGTAAATGACGGAGTAACGGATTCGTCAGACCCAATAAAAAGAACAGGTCTCGTTAAGGGCATCCTCATCCAGGCAACTCATAAAAATAATGACGACAGCGTGCTCATTTAACCGCACATTGCGACAAGGATCATTTCCAGGGAGTCCGACCACTGTCACCGGAAGCCACCATACTCGAAGCCGCCACCCGCGAGGAGATCGATCAAAAACTCAACGCGGCAGGTTGGACCGTCCAGGATAAAAAACACCTCAACCTTTTTGCGGCGTTGGGTGTTGCTGTCCGTGAAATGGACACCGACACGGGACCGGCCGACTACATGCTGTTCATCGACGGCAAGGCCTGCGGCATTCTCGAAGCCAAGCGCGAAGGCACTAATCTGGGGGATGTCGTTCAACAGAGCCGGCGTTATGCCATTTCCCACACCAAGCATATCGAGCGCTGGGCGGATAATCTGCCGTTCACCTACGAGTCGACCAACCACGAAATCCGTTTCTGTGACTGGCGCGACCCCTATGCACGATCCCGCAACCTGTTCCATTACCACCGACCCGAAACCCTCAAAGCCTGGTTGGAAGAGGGCGACACCCTGCGCGCCCGGCTACAACAGCTCCCTGAACTCAATACCGAAAACCTGCGCCTGTGCCAGATCGACGCCATCCACGGTATCGAAAACAGTCTCAAGCACGGCAAGCCCCGCGCCTTGCTGCAAATGGCCACCGGCTCCGGCAAAACCTATACCGCCGTCACCCAGGTCTATCGCCTGGCCAAGTTCGCCAAAATCAAGCGCGCCTTGTTTCTGGTCGACCGTGGCAACCTCGGCACCAATGCCAAGGATGAATTTGAACAATTTGTCATCCCCCACGATGGCCGCAAATTCACCCAACACTACAACGTCAACATCCTCGGCCGCGCCGGCATTCCCGACGCCACCAAAGTCACCATCTCTACCATCCAGCGTATGTATGCCCAACTCACCGGCCAAGAGTTGGATGACGAAGCCGACGAACATTCCGGTTTTGAAATAGAAGACAGCACCCTCAACAAAGAGCCCCGGCCGGTGGTGTATAACCCCAGCATCCCCATCGAAGCGTTCGATGTCATCATCATCGACGAATGCCACCGC
>JBGSOE010000155.1:0-3785 GCA_041739295.1 Thiohalobacterales bacterium
GACCTACGCTAACCCACCTATCAAACGTAGGTCGGATTCAGGCCGAAGGCCGCGTCCGACAGGTTTTTCGCCGCAACCCTTCAACTGTTCAACAACCATTGCCTGGAAGAACAGTAAATTGACCTAAGGAAACTCTGAATAATTCGTCATTCCGGCGCAGGCCGGAATCTAGTGCCTTGAATCACATGGATTCCGGCCTGCGCCGGAATGACGGTTTAGTAATAAATCAGAGGTTCCCTAAACCAAGAGGCACCGAACTCCATCTGATTTACACTGTCACACGAGAATCCTCCCGGAGCTGGCGTCGCATGAAATCCATTACCATTCTGTTCACTCTCGCTGCCCTGCTACTCAGTGGCTGCGGCGACAACGCTGATAATGGGTATGCCGTCGGCACCTTGGAATGGGATCGCATCGAAGTTGCCGCGCAGGTCGCCGAACCAGTCATCGCCTGGGAGGCAAAAGAAGGCACTACTGTCACGGCTGGCCAACCCTTACTGCGCCTAGACCCAAAGCGGCTGCAGGCACGCGCCAGTGCTGCCGAAGCGGCACGCGCACAAGCTGCAGCAAGGCTCGCCGAACTCGAACGCGGCACCCGTCCGGAGCGCATCGCCCAGGCGCAGGCACAATTAATCGGCAGCGAACAGGCACTGCAATTCCAGCAACGTGAACTGGCACGGCTGAGCACCTTGCTGGAACGCAAACTCACTGCTCCCGACAAGGTCGATAGCGCACGTAATGCCGTCGATAGCGCACGCGCAAACCGCGATGCGGCGCGCGCCACGCTCGATGAACTACAGCATGGCGCCACCACCGAAGAACGCGATCAGGCACGCCAGGCACTCGCTGCCACCGAGGCCGAATTGCAAGCCGCACAACTCGATCTCGGTTATACGAATGTTGCTGCGCCAGTCGCAGGCCGGCTCGACGAACTGCCCTTCAAGGTCGGCGAGCGCCCAACCATCGGCAGCGTGATTGCCGTCATCCTTGCGGGCACTCATCCCTATGCGCGCGTCTATGTGCCGGAAGCGGTGCGCGTGCAGATTCACCCAGGCAGTACCGCCAGCGTCAACATCGACGGCATCGACTCGCCTTTCACGGGCACGGTGCGCAAGGTTGCGGCGGATGCGAGCTTCACACCCTATTTCGCGCTCACCGAACACGACCGCGGCCGCTTGAGCTTTGTTGCGGAGGTCGATATCGACCCGGGCGACCGCGTACTGCCCGCCGGCGTACCGGTGCAGGTGCAGTTCACACTCTCTACTGCGCAGGAATGAGCGCGCGCATGAGTGAATCGCAGGACATTGCCATCCTCGCCACCGGCCTGACCCGCAGCTTCGGCAACACCGTCGCTGTTGACCACATCGACCTGAGCATCCCGCGTGCGAGCATCTATGGTTTTCTTGGTCCGAACGGTTCCGGAAAATCCACCACCATCCGCATGCTCTGCGGTCTGCTGACACCCAGTTCCGGCAGCGCCGAAGTGCTCGGTCTGAAAGTGCCTGGGGAGGCCGAAGCGCTCAAACACAAGATCGGTTACATGACTCAGCGCTTCTCGCTCTACGAAGATCTGAGCGTACACGAGAATCTGCAATTCATTTCCGAAATCTATTGCCTGCCGCGTCCACGCCGCGTTCAGCGTATCGCTGAACTGCTGGAGCGCTATCATCTCGACGACCTCACCAAGCAGCGTGCCGGCACCCTCAGCGGCGGCCAGAAACAACGCCTGGCACTGGCTGCGGCAACATTGCATGAACCGGAACTGCTGTTTCTCGACGAACCGACCAGCGCCGTCGATCCACAGAGTCGGCGCGAATTCTGGGAGACGCTGTTCGAGCTGTGCGCCGCCGGCACCACAATATTGGTCTCGACGCATTACATGGACGAGGCGGAACGCTGCCACGCCCTGGCGATTCTCGACAACGGCGCGATCATGGCCAACGGCACACCCAAACAGCTTGAGGCGACCATCGATGCCACCGTGGTCGAGATCGAGAGCACGGACACCGCCCGTGCGCGCGCGCTGATTACCGGGCTCGACGGCGTCCTCTCCGTAACCCAGCTCGGCGTGCGCCTGCGCGTCATGCTCGACCCACATCTGACCGATCCGGTCGGCCTGCTGCGCGCGAGACTACAGACGCAAAACATGAATGGCGACATCGTGGTGACACACCCCAGCCTCGAAGATGTATTCGTCGCCGCCACCTCGGGCCGCTACCGCCGGAACGCCGCATGAACTGTATCACTCGTCTGGTGGCCATTCTGCGCAAAGAGGTGCGCCAGCTGCGCCGCGACAAACTCACCTTCGGCATGATCGTCGGTATCCCGATCATGCAGATCATCCTGTTCGGTTATGCCATCAACACCGATGTACGCCACCTCAGCGCCGGTGTTGCCGATCAGGCACAGACGCAACTATCGCGCACCCTGATACAGGACGCACAGGCCTCTCAAGTAATCGACATCGTTACCAGTGTCGCTACTGCGCAAGAGTTGGAAGAACTGATCCGCCGTGGCGAAATCTCCGTCGGCCTGTATATCCCAACGGATTTCGGCAACCGTCTACAGCAAGCTGAACGGCCGGCCGCACAACTGCTGGTCGACGGCTCCGACCCGGTTATCCTCGGCGCAGCGCGGCGCTTGAGTGAACTGCCGCTGCAATATCACAGCATCACACAACCACGCAAAAAAGCGCCGCTGTTCGAAGTCCGCAACTTCTACAACCCGGAACGCCGCTCGGCGGTGTACATCGTGCCCGCCTTGATCGGCGTGATCCTGACCATGACCATGGTGCTGTTCACGTCAGTGGCCATTGTGCGCGAGCGCGAACGCGGCAATCTGGAAATGCTCATCAACACACCGGTCACCTCGGCCGAACTCATGATCGGCAAGATCCTGCCGTACATCCTTATCGGCCTGGTGCAGGTGTCCATCATCCTGGCGCTGGGCGTGGGGCTGTTCGACGTACCCATCGCCGGCAGCCTGGCGGATATCTATCTCGCCGCGCTGGCCTTCATCGCCGCGAATCTCAGCATCGGACTACTCATTTCAACGCAGGCGCAAAGTCAGTTTCAGGCGATGCAAATGACCTTCTTCTTTTTCCTGCCGTCCATCCTGCTGTCGGGTTTCATGTTCCCGTTCGACGGCATGCCGCAGCCGGCGCAGTACATTGCCGAGGTGTTACCCCTGACGCATTTCGTACGGCTGATCCGTGGCATCGTGCTGCGCGGCGCGCACATCGGTGAATTATTCGGCGAGTTGCAGGCCCTGGCGATCTTCACCGGCGTCACCCTGACGCTGGCGGTGTTGAAGTTCAGTAAGCGGTTGGATTGACACCCCCCTCTCCCCGGCCCTCTCCCGCGAGGGGAGTGGGGGAATGCATGCGTGCAGTTGTATTGATTCCTATATTCTCACGAGAGATGTGGAGTTCACGCGTGCAGTTGTACTGATTCCCTCTCCCCTCGCGGGAGAGGGCTAGGGAGAGGGGGGGCACATGCGTGGAGCTGTAGTGATTCCCTCCCCCCTCGCGGGAGGACTAGAGAGAGGAGTGCACATGCGTGGAGCTGTAGTTGATTCCCTCTCCCCTCGCGGGAGAGGGCTAGGGAGAGAGGGTGTGGTATACAAATCCCGTAGCACGCAATGGCGCTTCGCTAGCAGCGCAGTGGAGCAGTAGTGAATTTTCGCTCTCTAAAAAATGGAGATTATTTGTACCCTCCACCGCAGGAGAGAAAACGTCCCCTCTCCCCTCGCGGGAGAGGGGGCATTCCACGTAAAGCACATCACAT
>JBGSOE010000179.1:0-8723 GCA_041739295.1 Thiohalobacterales bacterium
GCCCTTGGCGTCCTTGGCGGTTCAAAAAGGGTTTTCTTGGTGTCC
The DNA here is from genome assembly GCA_041739295.1 of Thiohalobacterales bacterium. Classification (GTDB taxonomy): domain Bacteria; phylum Pseudomonadota; class Gammaproteobacteria; order Thiohalobacterales; family Thiohalobacteraceae; genus JAHJQQ01. Next base: position 46 of record JBGSOE010000179.1, read on the forward strand.
CCAGCATCTTGGCGGTTCAGAGGAAGCAACATATCACCCGCCCGCCGGGAACACCGCGCGCATCAATACAAGAGAAAGCAGGCTATAGAGCATTCCGATGCCAACCCCTGCCAGCAGATTCACCGCCAAGGCATGCCGCAGGATGTGACCTAACACCAGCAGACTCCAACACAACACCGCTAGCCAGGCCAATGCCAGGCCTGCCGCAGGTTCACCGGCCGCCTGCGCAACCGCGAGGCCATGGATCAGCGGCAATGCCACCAACCCCAGCAACTGCCCAGTGCCGGCCAGCGCGGCCAAGGTCTGATTGAAGCGTTCCGGCTTGGCAACAATACGCAGCATCAAGTGCGCGAAGGCTGCCAGCAATACCACGTCGACCAAACTGATCGCGACCGCGGTGCCAAGATCGGTGTTCAAACGTGACACCAAAACGTCGACCAGAAAATAACCGGCCAGTGTGAGACCCAGAAAGCTCGGCGCGGCCGGCAGATCCTGAGGCCCCGACTTCAATAAGCAGATTTCCAGGAGTTTCCACAGCACAGGCTGTCCTTGGTCACATTCTGATGGGCCTGAATGATAGCGGGTTTGGCCTGCGCGTGCAGTTCAGCCTAAGAAAATCATTTCAGCCACGGAAACACACGGAAGACACTGAAACACAGTGCATTCCTGGGGCGACTATTCACCACCTTGCGGGTGCTGGCGATGCCGGCGTGAAACTTATGATCTTGTCCGTGTTTTTCCGTGTGATTCCGTGGCAAATGCGCTTTATAGGTTCAGTGCTTGCCGCCGTCGCATCTATTCGATAGCGTCTGGTTGTGAGAGACACAACCCCATTACCCCCCCTGCGTTGGCGCCATGGCAATAGCTTCCGGCTGTTGATCGACGGCGGGGCCTTTTTCCCCGCGATGCTGAATGCCATCGCCGCAGCGCGGAAGCAGATTTTACTGGAGATGTACCTGGTCGAATCCGGCCAGCTGACCGGCCGCTTTATTGCCGCACTGTCTGCCGCCAGGTCGCGTGGCGTGCGGGTCTGCTTACTGCTGGATGATTTCGGCTGCCGCGGATTAAACAGTCAGGATCGGTCACATCTGCAGTCTTACGGCGTCGAACTGACCTACTACAATCCGCTGCGCTTCGGCGGCAAGTTGCGCCGCAACCTGTTTCGCGATCATCGTAAATTGCTGGTGGTGGATGATGCTTGCGCCTTTGTCGGTGGCGCTGGCCTCACGGACGCCTTCGATCCTGAGCAGCATCCACAACACTACTGGCACGATGTCATGGTGGAGATTCGTGGGCCACTGGTCGCGGATTGGCAGGCGGTGTTTCACCATAGCTGGACGCACTGGGCAACAGACGGCATCCCGGTCAACATAGGCACTATCGCCAATACCGGTCAACAGGCCGGCCGCGTCAGTCTCGCCGGACCCAATACTAATGCCATGATTAAACGCACGCTGCTACAGCAAATCAGCCGCGCGCGTAGCCGCATCTGGCTGGCCACAGGTTATTTCATGCCATCTTGGAAACTGCGACGACGGTTGGCACGTGCCGCTCGGCGTGGCATCGACGTGCGCGTGTTACTCCCGGGGCCGCATACCGATCATCCGGCCATCCGCCACGCCGGTCGGCGTTTCTATCAAGGTTTACTACGCGCCGGTGTGCGCATTTTCGAATACCAGCCACGCTTCCAGCACAGCAAGGTAGCGTTGATTGATGCCTGGGTCGCCGTCGGTTCCAGCAATCTGGATCGCTGGAATCTGCGCTGGAATCTGGAAGCCAATCAGGAAATCGACGCGCCTGATTTTGCAGCGGACACAGTAGAGATGTTCACGCAGGATTTCGCGGACAGTCAGGAACTCCGCACTGCGAGTTGGGGACGCCGCCCCTGGCAGACGCGGCTGGCGGAACGTTTCTGGGGCGCCATCGACCGCTGGGTGGATCGTCATTCGCGGCGCTAACGGTGTAGGAACGGCCTGGGCCACTCCTACGCAAATCCACCTAAAAAATCATTTCAGCCACGGAATCACACGGACAGGATCATAAGCTTCATGCCGGCACCGCCATCACCCGCAAGGGGGTGAATAGTCGCTCCAGGAAGGCACTGTGTTTCAGTGTCTTCCGTGTGTTTCCGTGGCAAATGCGGTTTATAGGATCAATCATTAGCGCCTTTTCTTTGCAGCGGTCTTTTTCGTGGCCGGTACCTTCTTCGCGACAGATTTCTTAGCGGCAACCTTTTTCTTGGCAGTCGGCTTGTTGGCCACTGGCTTTTTCGTGACAACTTTCTTTTTAGACACTGTATTCTTGGCTGCGGGTTTCTTCGCGACTGGCTTTTTAGGCGCCGCCTTTTTAACGACGGGCTTTTTAGCAACTGGTTTTTTCGCAGCGGCTTTTTTCACCGGCGCTTTCTTGGCCAGCTTGGCCGCAGCCTGCTTAGCAGCAGGTTTCTTGGCAACAGCCTTGGGTGCCGCTTTCGCGGCCGGCTTGGCCGGGGCCGCCTTCTTGGCCACTGCTGCAACCGGTTTCTTCTTTCCGGACGCCTTCTTCAACTGGGCCTTGGCCTCAATGGACGCGGCGCGTTGCGCAGCGATCGCCTTGGCGGCTGTCTTGCGGACGCCTTTTGGCTGGCGCCCCACTTCGCGCTTGGCCACCAGCTGATCAACGATCTTGGTGATGGCGACAAAGATGTGATCGATTTCACCCACGCCCTGGACGCTGCGCAGCTTGTCCTGGCCACGGTAGTAATCAATCAGCGGCGCGGTCTGACTCTCATAGACCCTTAACCGGTTGCTGATGGTTTCTTCATTATCATCGGCGCGGTGATGCAGATTGCCGCCGCATACATCGCAGATACCATCGACGCGTGGCGGCGAGGAATACACATTGCAGGCCCAGCCACAGGAGCCGCAGGTGCGGCGACCCGTCAGTCGCTGCATGAGGATGTCAAAGTCAGATTCGATTAGCAGCGTCAGTTCTAACGGCTTACCGATGTCGGCAAGCAGTTGATCCAGCGCCTGTGCCTGGGGGATGTTGCGCGGAAAACCATCTAGAATGAAGCCGTTATGGGTGTCACGCTCGCCCAGGCGCTCGCGGATCATACCCAGCACCACCTCGTCAGACACCAATTGTCCGGCATCCATTGCGGCCTTGGCCAGGCGTCCCAGCGGGCTACCGGCGGCAACTGCGGCACGCAGCAGGTCACCGGTGGAAATCTGGGGGGTCTTATAGCGTTCTTCCAGCAGTTTGCCCTGCGTCCCTTTGCCGGACCCAGGTGCACCCAATAATACGATTCTCATGACGGTCTTACACTCCCCTGGTCGTGTGTTGTTCTTTTCCCTGGCAACCTTAAGTATTTTCCATGGGCGTATACAATTTTTTAGATGGCTCCGGCCCGTGGGTCCGTTTAAGCTACCCCGAGCGACTGGCTTAAGTCAACGAAGTGCATGGAAAAACATCATAAATGGGCTATGCTTCAGGCCCGCGGTTTGGTACGCCTGGATGCCGCTGTACAGAGCGCATTCAGAAACCCCGGAAACCTCCCAATCACTCAAGACACGCCGTAGATATGAGCACGATCCCCGATTTCAATGACAGCGAACTCTGGACCGTCCAGTCCACGCTCAAAGAGCGTTATGGACAGGACACCGAGGTGCAACTGGCCGAGACCGATGTGCGTTTGAGCCGCCACACCACCGATATGTCGCCCTGCCCGACGTTGTATTGGCAGGCCGATGATGGCTGCCACTTCCTGATTGTGAAGACAGGTGCCGAGCGCTACCGCTGCCAGTTCTTCTATCGGGTACATAAGATGTACAGCACCGGCATTGAGGAATACGACAATCTGACTGAATGCGTGGTGACCCTGCTGCAGGTCCAGGCGGACTATATCGCCAAGCAGCGCGAGAAAGCGCAATGAACCAGACGGGAGCAGGCCAGCCGTTCCAACAGGATTTCGACTTTATCTAGCCACAGTTTCCTGCACGGCAGGAACACCAACAGCACGGGGAGTAACTAAAGTTATGGCCAGCAAGAAAGTGCCCAAGAAAAATGCCTTCTATGCCCAATCCGGCGGCGTCACGGCAGTCATCAACGCCAGCGCCTGCGGCGTGATCGAGACCGCGCGCAAGCACAAAGACAAGATAGGCAAGGTCTATGCCGGTCGCAACGGCATCATCGGTGCGCTCACCGAAGACCTGATCGACACCAGCAAAGAATCCGCCAAGACCATCGCCGGCCTGCGGCATACGCCGTCGGGCGCATTCGGTTCCTGCCGTTTCAAGCTCAAGAGCCTGGAGCAGAACCTGGCCGAATACGAACGCCTGATCGAAGTCTTCAAGGCACATAACATCGGCTACTTCTTCTACAACGGCGGCGGCGATTCCGCTGATACCTGTTACAAGATCTCGCAGCTGTCCGAAAAGATGGGCTACCCGGTCCAGGCCATCCATGTACCGAAGACCGTCGATAACGATCTGCCTATCACCGACAACTGTCCTGGCTTCGGTTCGGTGGCCAAATACATCGCCATCTCCACCCGCGAGGCCAGCTTCGACGTGGCCTCGATGTGCAAGACCTCGACCAAGGTGTTCATCCTCGAAGTCATGGGGCGTCACGCCGGCTGGATCGCTGCCGCCGGTGCGCTCGCCTCCACCCCGGACACCGAAATCCCGATCATCGTCCTGTTCCCGGAAATTACCTTCAATAAAGAGAAGTTCCTGGCCAAGGTCGATGGCCTGGTGAAGAAGCACGGTTACTGCACAGTGGTCGTTTCTGAAGGTGTAAAGGGCGATGACGGCAAGTTCCTCGCCGACCAGGGTTTGAAAGACGCCTTCGGTCATGCCCAGCTTGGCGGCGTCGCGCCGGTCGTGGCGAGCATTATCAAAGAGGGTCTGGGACTGAAATATCACTGGGGTGTAGCGGATTATCTGCAACGCGCCGCGCGCCACATTGCTTCTAAAACCGACGTCGATATGGCCTACGCCATGGGTAAGGCGGCGGTCAAGTTCGCCTTGCAGGGTCACAACTCGGTGATGCCGACGGTAGTGCGCAAATCCAATAAACCGTTCAAGTGGGAAGTGGGTATGGCGCCGCTGTCCAAAGTCGCCAACGTCGAGAAGATGATGCCGGCGAACTTCATCACCAAGGACGGCTTCGGCATCACGGATAAATGCCGCACCTATATGGAGCCACTGATCAAGGGCGAAGACTATCCGCCCTATAAGAACGGTATGCCGCAGTATGTTCGTCTCAAGAACATCGGCGTGCCCAAGAAGCTTGGCAAGTTCGACCTGAAATAAGCGCAATACAACAAAGGGGCCTACGTGCCCCTTTGTTGTTTTTGTGATTTGATTTTTTTGTTGAACCGCCAAGGACGCCAAGGACGCCAAGGTAAATTATTGTTAAAAGCCATTTTGCCTTTACATCAATCATTCTTGGCGTCCTTGGCGTCCTTGGCGGTTCAAAAAGGTTTTAGCGGTTCACTACACAGGCAACAACAGGGCAGTAATGAATATCGATCGCGCACGTGAGTTATTGCAAGTCCAGACCAGCCTCGGCAGCGGTTACAACCGCAATTCGGCGCGACTGATCATGGCTGAGATCCAACGTGAGCATGGACAGGCGGCAGTCGATCGCCTGATCCGCGAGCTGGATCTTGAAAAGGCCTTCGGTTTCACACCTGGCACGGAGTTTAAGGCCCCTTAAACCGGGACAACCCTAACCTAATTGATACGGATCAAGGTCCGCATTAACCACATAACCATAATGCACAAAAATCACCATTAATCTGGTACGGAGGAGAATTACATGTCACCTGAGCTCATTTTCGCACTGCTCTGTGCGGCCGGCGCTGTGGTTTATGGCGCATTGTCCGTCAAGTGGATTTTGGCCAAACCGGCCGGCAACGCGCGTATGCAGGAAATTGCAGCTGCAGTACAGGAAGGCGCCCAGGCGTATTTGAACCGTCAGTACACCACCATCGCGATGGTCGGCGTGGTGCTGTTCGCGCTGATCGGCTTCTCCAAGATCGGCTGGTACACCGCTGTTGGTTTCGCGCTCGGCGCACTGCTCTCGGGCGCGGCGGGTTATATCGGCATGAACGTATCGGTGCGCGCCAACTCGCGTACTGCTGAGGCCGCGAATGAAGGTCTCAACGCCGCGCTGAACGTCGCCTTCAAGGGTGGCGCCATCACCGGCATGCTGGTCGTTGGCCTCGGCCTGCTGGGTGTGGCTGGGTATTACGCCTATCTCATCAGCACCGGCATGACTTCAGGTGCTGCAACGCATGCGCTGATCGGTCTGGGCTTCGGTGGTTCGTTAATCTCCATCTTCGCGCGACTCGGCGGCGGCATCTTCACCAAGGGCGCTGACGTCGGCGCGGATCTGGTGGGTAAGGTCGAAGCCGGCATTCCGGAAGACGACCCCCGCAACCCGGCAGTGATTGCCGACAACGTCGGCGACAATGTCGGCGACTGCGCCGGTATGGCCGCCGACCTGTTCGAGACCTATGCGGTAACGCTGATCGCCACCATGCTGTTGGGTGGTCTGATGGCCGCTGAGAGCAGCAATGCGGTGCTGTTTCCGCTCGTCTTAGGCGGCGCCTCCATCATTGCCTCCATCGTTGGCACCTTCTTCGTTAGTGCTCGCGAAGGCGGCAAGATCATGAACGCGCTGTATCGTGGCCTGATGGTAGCGGGCGGTCTTGCAGTACCGGCGTTCTACTTCATCACTACCGCAATGTTCAGTGAAGGCCTGATGATTGGTGACACCACCATCTCAGCGATGAACCTGTTCTACACCACGCTGATCGGTCTGGCTCTGACCGCCGCCATGGTGGTCATTACCGAGTATTACACCGCGACGGAATACGGTCCGGTGAAACATATCGCGCAAGCCTCCTCCACCGGTCACGGCACCAACGTGATTGCCGGTTTAGGCGTGTCGATGAAATCCACCGCCGCGCCGGTGCTCGCCGTATGCCTATCGATCTGGGGCGCGCATGAGTTGGCCGGTCTGTACGGTATCGCCATTGCGGCTACCTCAATGTTGTCGATGACTGGCATCATTGTCGCACTCGATGCCTACGGTCCGATCACCGACAACGCCGGCGGCATCGCCGAAATGGCCAATCTCGACGAGAAGATCCGTAACATCACCGATCCGCTCGACGCCGTGGGCAACACCACCAAGGCCGTGACCAAAGGCTACGCGATTGGCTCGGCCGGTCTGGCTGCGTTGGTATTGTTCGCCGATTACACACATGCGCTGACCGCCAACGGCATGGACGTGACCTTTGACCTGTCCAACCATATGGTGATCATCGGTCTGTTCATCGGTGGCATGGTGCCGTATCTGTTCGCGGCCATGGGCATGGAAGCCGTCGGTCGTGCCGCCGGTTCGGTGGTGGTCGAGGTGCGTCGTCAGTTCAAGGAAATCCCCGGCATCATGGAAGGCACGGCCAAGCCGCAATACGGCGTGTGCGTGGACATGCTGACCAAGGCCGCGATTAAAGAAATGATCCTGCCGTCGCTGTTGCCAGTTGCGGTACCCGTGATCGTCGGTCTGACACTGGGCCCGGTAGCATTGGGCGGCGTGCTGATCGGCACCATCGTTACCGGCCTGTTCGTCGCCATCTCGATGACTACCGGCGGCGGTGCTTGGGACAACGCCAAGAAATACATCGAGGAAGGCAATTTCGGCGGTAAAGGTTCGGAGGCCCACAAGGCGGCCGTGACCGGTGATACCGTCGGCGATCCGTATAAAGATACCGCGGGACCGGCGGTCAACCCGCTGATCAAGATCATCAATATCGTCGCGCTGTTGATCGTGCCGTTGCTGTAAGGACTTTGGGGAATCACACGTTCATCTTCCCCGAATGCCGATATGAACGTCCCCTCCCCCTTGACGGGGGAGGGACAGGGAGAGGGTGAAGCACCTTCAACCCCCCCCTCTCCCTGGCCCTCTCCCTCGAGGGGAGAGGGAATTCAGGGCGAAGCCGCGCGGAGCATTCCGGCCGGCAGAACCCACGACATAATTAGTCATCCCTAATAAAGGGCCGGTATACTACCGGCCCTTTTTCATTGTACCGAGGCCGCCCCCCATGAACCTTGACCGCGTCGATTCGGGCCGTGACCTGCCCAACGATATCAATGTGATTATCGAGATCCCTGCGCACAGCGACCCGGTCAAATACGAGGTCGACAAGAAATCGGGGGCGATGTTTGTGGACCGTTTCATGAACACGGCCATGCACTACCCCTGCAACTACGGTTATGTGCCGCACACCCTGTCCGACGACGGCGACCCCGTGGACGTGCTGGTACTCACACCCGTCCCACTGATCACCGGCGCCGTGGTGCGCTGCCGTCCGGTCGGTGTGTTGAAGATGACCGACGAATCGGGTGATGACGCGAAGATATTGGCCGTGCCGGTCGATAAACTGTGCACGCTGTATCGCAAGGTGAAGGACTTCCGTGACCTGCCCGAATCCATCCTCGATCAGATCGCGCACTTCTTTGAACACTACAAAGATCTGGATGAAGGCAAGTGGGTACGCGTAGATGGCTGGCACGGCATTGAAGCGGCCAAGTCCGAGATCATGGCCAGTGTGCAGATGTTCAAGGATGCGCCCGAAAAACCGAATTTCTGATAAAGGCAGGGCCGAGGTTCTAGGTGCTAGGACC
>JBGSOE010000246.1:0-11375 GCA_041739295.1 Thiohalobacterales bacterium
ACCTGGCGTACTACAAAGGTCAGGCCAGCGATGCCATCGCCCGCACTGAGGATGGCCTCAAAGTCCAATTCCCTGCCAAGGCATTGCAGCCGCACATAACTCATCAGGGCATCCACGGCCTGTTCGAACTGAGTTTCGATGCCAATCACAAATTGCTGGGGTTGAAACGGCTGGGTGATTAAGGAAGAGCTGTTAAATGCTCCGGAGTCATCCTGTCATCGTACTCTCGCGTGGGTGCGCAATATCGGGGACGCGCGCAAGATGTTCAGTAATGCAGTCAGGATGGGGTCTAATGACTTTCCCTCAGGGCGTTGGGAAACCCTCGACTACTTTGCGGTCCAAGTCCTTAACGGGCATCGTCAATTCGACCGTATCACGATTCCCAAAAATGCCGGGTGCTAATTCAAGTTTGATGGACTCGGGGTTCTTCAACCACGAGGGTGAACCATTGACACGCAGGGTGAAGGTTTGTTGTGAACCCGGCGCCAAAGTGAGCTGATTGGGTGTCAATGACAGGCTAGGATATTGTTCGCCCTGGTTGTCCGTAACCTTGATGCGCGCCAACGCGCTTTTGTCTATCGTCACGCCTTTGTCGGCCAGGGGCGAGAGGGCAACTTGAAGATTAAAAACCGTTTGGGTTTCGGTACGGATGTTCTTGAAGTTCTTTTCCTGATGTATTTCGACCACGGCGCTTTGTAGTGTGATGTCGGTGGTTTCGGTCCGGGCTTGTGTCTTTGTCGTGAGCGGTACGTTGCCTATATATTCCCAGGTATTGTCCTCTTTGAGCCGCACCCGGCGACCGTCCGGCAAATTGGCGTAGCGGTCATTGGACTGGAATTCCCAGGTGCCGTTGTCCCTGAGCAGCACTTCGCGCCCGTCATCGCTGATGGCCTCCTGAGCGGCGAAAACCCCGGGGCTGTTCAACAGGATTGATAGGAAGACGATGGCGGTGCCGAGAAGTGAAGGTAATGCGTAGTTTCGAACCATAGTTTGAATGCCCTGTTGAGCCTGTGAAATAATTCGCGTCGAGTATGGACAGAATAAACATCCTTCTACTCAATGGTCAACGGATATCGCTGGGCAATGGAGGGCGCGGCGACCGCCGTGGAAACGTCCTCGATAATGCCACGACGACCGGCAATCCGCTTCCCTTCGTCACCCTCTTTGCGATTTAGGAGAAAACGCATGAGCTTCAGGTTTGAATGATCTGACACTCACCTCCGGCCCTATCAATCGATTAACAGCATGGTCCAGTATTCGCCGTTCTCGGTATATCCTATCGTTTCACCCAAGTACTGCTCCCTACCTAACGCTGACCTTCGTTCCTTGCCGTCGTCAAAGGCATAACTTTATAGCTGATTCTCAATAGCGGACCTTGGAACATTTAAGCTGTGGTGCTCGAACCGCACAGTGGTGAAGCATCACTACGATCGGTTTGCTATTCACTAGCCCTAGCATATTTATTGCCCCCGAATGAACATACCTTCTTAGGGTTAAAGCGGATGGAATGATTATTGATTAACCAACCCATTCACTGATCAATATTTAATCCTTCAGCCCGCTTCTTCCTGGGTTTTTACCCCAAAAGTTATGTAACAGTAGCGCAATGATCGAACCAATAATGGCGTAGGCCATATCTTTTTGTGCGTCCCAGATATCCCCCTGGGTAAGCGCCTCTGAACAGACCTCGTCCGGTTGTTTGCAAAACAACACCATGGTGATCCACTCTAGGATTTCATACCAAGCACCGACACCAGTGATGAATAAAAACGCGATCAGATAGCTTAATTTTTTAGAGATACCCTGATGGTAAAAGATTTCAAAAAACGGCACGAACACCATCAGACCAAACAATAAATGGGTCACCTGATCATAGTAGTTTCGTTTCCATCCGAACCAGTCTGAAAACCAGGAGAAATAAGTCATGGCGTCATAGGTCATGTGTGCGCCAAATAGATGCAAAATGACAAATGCTGTCAGACTGAGGTACGTTAAGTTGTTGAAGTTGTAATGCCTGTCGAGCCAAAGCACCACGGGGAATACCGTGACGACCAGAAAATTTTCCAGTGCCCATATACCGGGATCGACCGGGTTGATGGCCAGCACAATCCAGAACGTAAAAAAAATGACCACCAAGGATTTTTTGAACATAACTAAAGTTAGTGGCCCCAAAAGCCTCCTTTGCAACGGAGCTTTTAGAACCTAATAATCCGATGCTGTTATTGGGCCTTATCAACTATTTCTTGCAGGATAAGGGCCATGTTTTCATTCTGTAAGTTCGACAAACGTCCCTGCGTTTCTCTCACAGCATGCCGATAACTTCTTTGTTTATTCCGAAATGACATCGCACTCTCATCAGACTCGCTCTAGATACTCTATCACCAACTGCAGATTGCGCATGCCACGAAATTCATTGGCGTCGAGGCGATAGGCCAGATTCACGCGCAGGCCGGTAAGATCCGACAGGTCTTCTTGATTGAAGGCAATAGCATCGAGCTGTGCATTATTATCAGCGCGCAGGTTTAGTTTCAGATGCCGTTCACCAACGATGCGCTGATGGGTGACTTCGAACACACCCTCGAAGATTGGCTCCGGGAAATTCTGACCCCATGGCCCTGCACTACGCAATTGGTCAGCGAGTTCTAGCTTTAATTCTGCTGCATCCAGGCAGCCATCACTGTGTACGACACCGTGCAGATCATCAGCACTCAGATGGCAGCTGACTTCGGCATCGAAGAGTGCCTGGAAGACCGGGTAATCACGCTCTGCCAACGATAGGCCGGCGGCCATGGCATGGCCGCCGAACTTGCGAATCAGACCCGGATGGCGCGTGGAGACGGCCTCCAGGCAATCACGGATATTCACGCCCGGTACCGAGCGTGCCGAACCTTTGATCTCTTCATCAGAGGCGCGCGCGAAGGCGATCACCGGGCGGTGGAATTTTTCTTTGAGCCGTGCCGCGAGTATGCCGATGACGCCCTGATGCCAATCGGGATCGAAGGCACATAATCCTGTGGGCAGCCCACCCTCCTCCAGGTGCAGTGATTCCAGTGAGACCAGCGCCTGCGCCTTCATGTCGGCTTCGATATCGCGGCGCTCACGATTGAGTTGATCGAGTTGGCGTGCAATATGTTGTGCGGTTTGTGCATCATCGGCCAGCAAGCACTCAATACCGAGTGACATATCTTCCAGCCGCCCAGCCGCATTCAAGCGTGGGCCGACGGCGAAACCCAGATCACTCGCCATGGTACGCGCTGGATTGCGCCCCCCTACTTGCAACATGGCAGTGATGCCCGGCACACAACGACCAGCGCGGATACGTCGCAAGCCCTGTTCTACCAGAATGCGGTTATTGTGATCGAGAGGCACGACGTCGGCGACAGTGCCTAAGGCAACCAGATCGAGCAGATTGGCGAGATTCGGTTCTTCGATCCCGCGTGCAGCAAACCAGCCTTTGTCGCGTAAGCGTGCACGTAACGCGAGCATGACATAAAAGGCCACGCCGACGCCGGCCAGGTTCTTACTTGGAAACGGATCACCCGAAAGATTGGGGTTGACGATGGCATCGGCGCTCGGTAGATGTTCACCCGGTAAATGATGATCGGTCACCAGTACGCGTATGCCCTGCGCCTGCGCCGCAGCCACACCGGCTAGACTGGAGATGCCGTTATCGACCGTGATCAGCAGATCGGGATGTTGTGCAGCGGCCACGGCGACGATCTCGGGCGTAAGGCCATAGCCATAGTCAAAACGGTTCGGCACCAGATAGCCGACCTGTTCACAGCCCATGCTGCGCAGGGCGCGCAGTGTCAGCGCGGAACTTGTCGCACCGTCGGCATCGAAATCACCAACGATCAGAATCTTCTGCTCCCCGACGACGGCTTCTTCAAGCAGATCCAGCGCACGCACCAGTCCGCCAAGTTTATCCGGCGATACTAGATGTTCGACGCTGTTATCCAATTGCAGTGCATCGTCCACACCGCGCGCGGCATACACGCGACGCAATACAGCAGGAAGACTGTCCGGTAAATGCTCGGGATCGATCTTGAGTTCGCGGCGGATAATGTGTTTTTGCATGGTCACTTGCTTGTGGCAACGTTCAACAGTGGACGTATGTGTCGCCACAGCCGCATCAAATCCCAGCGAGTGATTCGATACTCCTGTCCGTTTGCCGGTAATAGCCGCAGCTCACGCAGGCGCCCCGAACTTAACGCAGACAGTAAGGGTGAGAACCAATTCTTTTCCAGATCTTCCACCGCGGCCAGCCAGTCTTCCACATCCGCATAAGCCACAGGATTCTGAAGGTCTTCCAGTGTCAGCAGATGCTCGTCGCCTACGACTTGTGTAAACCAGGCTGCGGCATCTTCAGGAGGTGCCGCGCAACGCACACCGTTCAGGCGTGCCAGCCCCTGACTGACAATCTCAGCTGTCCACACGCGCTGCCAGGTCTGCGCGATAGGTGTAATCGGCTTGCCACCACCCCATAACCAGAGACTATTTATCAGTGGCTGACGCTTGGTTTCGCGGAGATGATTCACAGGATGATCATGGAACAGCATCTGCATTTCGTTGCTGAAGCGGCGCCAGTACTGCGCGTCCGCTCCGGACGGGAGATGTGTGTCGATGTCCTGTCCAAGCACCTGTGAAAGTGGCGTCGTCCGTAATGACGGTGATTCGGTCAGCCGCAGATACCAGCGCGTCGCCGTCGGTACTTCGAGTTGCATGGCGTCGGCTGCATATAGCTTATTGAATGACGCCGCCAGTGTCTGAGCTTCATCCATCGTGATGGCGAGTTGATTGGCATCGAACAGCATTAAGCGATGTTGGTCGGCACGCAAATGCACTGGATCGGCACGCAGCACCACAGCATTGGGAACGGCACCTGTATCAATCTGATAACTCAACCAGCCATCAGGACGGTCTTGATGATCAGGGAATGCATAGTTGAACAGGGAATAACGCAGTGCGTCGGCAGTACCGGGCTTGGTTATGCGGCGAGCGCGTGCGAGCAGTTTATTAAGTGCCGGGCAATTCGGCGTGGGGAAACCCGGGAGATCCATTCCCGGTAACGGGCCCAGCAGCCCCGGAACGAGCAGGCTGAGTCTCAGCGGTCCTACGCTCATGGTATTCCCTTGAAATAACCCATTAACCGCGAAGGACACAAAGGCGCGCAAAGGAAAAATGCTGATGTAGGTCGCATCAGGCCGCAGGCCGAAATGCGCGGGATAGGTATAGTGTGAAACATCCGGCGCAATATGCTTCCGCTATTGCGCTCTACGGGCAGATCGCATGTTGCACGCGAAGCGCATGGGGCTTCCCCTTTGTGCGCCTTCGTGTCCTTCGCGGTTATGATGCGTCTTTGCCTTTAGAATTTTCACGCCATACCGTCGAGGATGGCCTTGCGCACGGCATCCAGCGAGGCGTCGATAGTGTGCACATTGCCTCCGCTCTGCTGGATAGCCGTATCCGGATCTTTCAGGCCATGACCGGTCAGCGTGCAGACGATCGAACTGCCTTCCGGAATCTTGCCGTTCTTTACGTCGCGCAGTGCGCCGGCCAGTGAGGTAGCCGAGGCAGGCTCGCAGAATACGCCTTCTTTTTCGGCCAACAGTTTCTGCGCGGCAAGAATCTCTTCGTCCGAACATTCGTCGAACCAGCCGCCGGATTCTTCTTTCACCTTCCAGGCCTGTTCCCAGGATTGCGGATGACCGATGCGAATCGCTGTGGCGACGGTCTCGGGATTGTCGACCATACCGCCGCGCATGAACGGCGCGGAACCGGATGCCTGATAGCCGATCATCTTCGGACGGTTGCCGACGATGGCACCGCCCGCATAGGCGCAATGACCGTTGCAATACGTGCAGGCCGCCGTGACATGATCGCCGGAGGCCGAGGAATATTCGCAATAGCCAATCCAATGCGCAGTGATGTTGCCGGCGTTACCGACCGGCAGACAGTGATAGTCCGGCGCGCGTCCAAGTTCTTCGATGATTTCAAACGCCGCCGTCTTCTGACCCTGCAAGCGGAATGGGTTGATGGAATTCACAATGGTCACCGGTGCATGTTCAGCGACGTCTTTCACCAGCTGCATGCCAGCATCGAAGTTACCACGGATCTGCAGCACGATGGAGCCGTGCATCATCGCCTGCGCAAGCTTGCCCATGGCGATTTTGCCTTCGGGGATCAGCACAAAGGCAGTGATGCCGGCGCGCGCGGCATAGGCCGCAGCGGCAGCCGAGGTGTTGCCGGTCGAGGCGCAGATGATGGCGCGGCTGCCCGCCTCTACCGCCTTGGTCACGGCCATGGTCATGCCGCGATCTTTGAACGAACCGGTCGGATTCAGACCTTCGTATTTAACGTAGATGTCCACTTCCTTGCCGATCACGCGCGGGATATTGCTCAAGCGGATCAGCGGCGTGTTGCCTTCGCCAAGACTGATGATGCGTGTGTCGTCATGAATCGGCAGACGGTCGCGGTAACGTTCAATAAGGCCGGTGTAACGGGGACGGAAGGGCATGGTGCTGAATCCTCGCAGTTTGGTCTATATGTCAGAGTTGCGTGAAAGGCTGATGGCCACGAAATCCACGAAACCCACGAAACCCACGAACGTATGTAATAGAAAAAACACTTACACGTTGCATAAATAATTTTCGTGGGTTTCGTGGATTTCGTGGCCAATCACTTCCCGCTCAGATATTCCAGGCGGATGCGCGTGACGCTGCCTTCGATGGAGTTCAGCGCTTCGATTTTGGCGATGGCTTGATTCATCTGACCTTCGCGCACCACATGCGTCAGCAGGATGATCGGCACACGGGTTTCTTCCGGCGCGGCCTCTTTCTGGATGATCGCCTCGATGCTGATGCCGTTATCACCGAGTATGCGCGTGATATCGGCGAGTACACCGGGCTTATCCTGGGCGAGCAGACGCAAGTAATACGCCGTCTCGATATCTTCCATCGACAGGATGGGGATATCTGATAACGAATTCGGCTGAAACGCCAGATGCGGAACGCGATTACCCGGATCAGCAGTGAGCACACGCGTGACGTCGACCAGATCGGCGATGACGGCGGATGCCGTCGGTTCGGAACCAGCTCCAGCTCCGTAATACAAGGTCGGTCCAACGGCGTCGCCCTTTACCAGCACGGCGTTCATCACACCATCAACATTGGCGATGAGTCGGCGCTCCGGAATCAGTGTCGGGTGTACGCGCAGCTCCACGCCCTTTTCGGTGCGGCGCGCGAAGCCAAGATGTTTGATGCGATAGCCCAGCTCCTCGGCATATTCCACGTCGGCACGGGTGATCTTGCTGATGCCTTCGGTGTAGGTTTTCTTGAACTGCAATGGAATGCCGAATGCGATAGAGGCCAGAATCGTCAGCTTGTGCGCCGCGTCGATACCTTCCACGTCGAAAGTCGGGTCGGCCTCGGCGTAGCCCAGCGCCTGCGCTTCGGCGAGCACATCGGCGAAATCACGGCCCTTGTCACGCATTTCGGTGAGGATGAAATTACCGGTACCGTTGATGATGCCAGCGAGCCATTGGATCTGATTCGCGGCCAGGCCCTCACGGATTGCCTTGATGATCGGGATACCACCGCCGACGGCGGCCTCGAACGCCACCATCACGCCCTTATCCTGCGCGGCCTTGAAGATCTCTTCGCCGTGAATGGCGATCAACGCCTTGTTCGCGGTAACAACATGCTTACCGTTTGCGATGGCCTTGAGCACCAGTTCGCGCGCCGGACTGTAACCGCCAATCAGTTCGACGACGATGTCGATATCGGGATTGTCGACAACCTCGAAACCGTCCTGGGTAATCTTGACACCTTCGATACCGGGCAGGCGTGCCGGATCATATTCACGCGCAGCGGCATGGGTGATCTGGATGCCGCGACCGGCGCGACGTGCGATCTCGCTGGCGTTGCGCTGCAGCACATTGAAAGTACCGCCGCCGACGGTGCCCAAACCCAACAGCCCTACGTTAACTGGTTTCACGCCTCAACTCCCTTCACTGCGCTTTTCTTCTGGTCTCTTCTAATCATATCGCGAATACCGCGCACCGCCTGACGGGTGCGGTGTTCATTTTCGATCAGGCCGAAGCGCACATGATCGTCACCGTAGGAACCGAAGCCAATGCCCGGTGCGACCGCGACCTTGGCATCCTCCAACAATTTCTTACAGAATTCCAATGACCCGAGATGTTTGTACTGTTCCGGAATCGGCGCCCAGACAAACATCGTACCTTTGGGTTTTTCTACTGGCCAACCGGCCGCGCTCAACCCTTCGCAGAGTACGTCGCGGCGTTTGCGATAGAGTTCCGCGATTTCGCGCACGCAGTTTTGCGGGCCTTCCAATGCGGTGATGGCCGCAATCTGGATCGGTGTGAACATTCCGTAGTCGAGATAAGACTTCATGCGCGAGAGCGCCGCGACCAGTGTCTTGTTACCGCACATGAAACCGACACGCCAACCCGGCATGTTGTAACTTTTCGACAGCGTGAAGAACTCCACAGCGATGTCTTTGGCACCCGGCACCTGCAGAATCGACGGCGCAACGTAGCCGTCAAACACCAGGTCGGCATAAGCCAGGTCGTGAACAACCCAGATCTCATGCTCGCGACAGATTGCCACCACGCGCTCAAAGAATTCCAGATCGACACATTGCGCAGTCGGGTTGCCCGGGAAATTCAACACCAGCATTTTGGGCTTGGGCCAGGAGTCCTTGATGGCCTTCTCCAACTCGACGAAGAAATCCGTGCCCTCCGTCAGCGGCACATGGCGAATGTCGGCACCGGCGATGACGAAACCGTAGGGATGAATCGGATAGGCCGGGTTCGGTACCAGCACGGCATCACCCGGGCCGAGGGTGGCCAGCGCAAGATGAGCCAGGCCTTCCTTGGAACCGATGGTGACAATGGCCTCGGATTCGAGATCGAGCGTCACGTTATAACGACGCTTGTACCAATCGCAGATCGCTTTACGCAGGCGCGGTATGCCCTTGGAAAGTGAATAGCGATGGGTATCACCGCGCTGGGCGGCCTCGACCAGTTTGGCGACGATATGCCCCGGCGTCGGCTGGTCGGGATTACCCATGCCAAAATCGATAATGTCCTCGCCACGGGCGCGGGCCTTGGCCTTCAACTCGTTAACAATATTGAAGACATAAGGCGGCAGGCGCTTGATGCGCAAAAATTCGTCGAACAAAACGGCAATATCCTGAAAGATTGGCGATTTGTGGGATCCGGCCCGACAGCTGACGGGTTCCGGCTGGAACTGCGCAGAGTACTGAAATCGCCGTCAGGATACAAGATGGCTGTGGCAAAACCCATTGAAAACTATGAAAGAACGAGGTGACTGCTGATTGATCATCGAGATCGGCGCATAGCTTTTGGCGCCTCTACGTCTAGAGGTGACTAACCATGCGTCATTCCGGCGAATGCCGGACAAAAGCGCGGAGCGCGTTGAACGCCGATTAGGCGGCCCGCAGGGCGAGCGAAGCGAGTAATCCAGTGCATTGAATTACATGGATTCCGGCATTCGCCGGAATGACGGAATAAATCAGAGGTTCTCTAGCCTCGAATCACCGGTCCCTGTATCTTCGCTGCATGCGCTTTGCCGAAGATGATAAGGATGGACTGTACCGCGTCCGGGCCTACGCCCCAGGTCAGGTGACCGTGAACGATGAGGTCCTTACCCACAGCTTGGTCGTTAGTTCAGATAAGCTGATCCGGGATTGGCCGCCGCAGTCCATCGAGGAGTTAGCACCGGCCCATCTGCAGGCCGCGGTTGATCTGCAGCCGGAGGTCCTCATCCTTGGTACCGGCGCGAATTTACGCTTTCCTCATCCGAGCCTGATTGCCGATCTACAAGCACAAGGCATCGGTGTCGAGGTTATGGACACTGCCGCCGCCTGTCGCACCTACAATGTTCTGGTCAATGAACAGCGGCGGGTCGCTGCGGCGGTGTTTATGATCTAAAAGAACCGCTGATAATCGCAATTTTCACTCATTATCGTTATCGCCATCCTGGGCAGCATCCTGCCCCGCATACTGCTGCATCGCGTAATAGGCTTTGCGGTATTTCGTTGAGCTGGGGTCGCGCTCGAAGGCCTGACGAAAATACTCACCGGCACTGCGCGTATCGCCTAATGCCTTATAGGTTTTGGCCAGCCAATAGGCGTTATTGGCACTCTCTGGATTTTGCTCATAGTGCTGTTTGGTCAATGCATGTGCTTGTTGCAGGTGGTACATCGCCTTGGTTGCCAAACCACGCTGGCGGTAAGTATAAAAAAGAGCGAGATTCGTCGATGCCTTGTTGGGATTTTCAGCCTGCTTGGCCAGCAACAAATTCAACGACATCTGGTTATATTTGTTAAAGCCGTGAATATTACCGCTCTTCTGGTAGACGTCGGCCAAGCGTCGCATCACGGAGGTCCGTGTTGGCTCCGCCCTGTGCACCAGCAGATATAAATCGATAGACTGCTGCCAACGATAATAGCCTGCGTAGCGGTCTGCAAATTTTTCATAGCCGTTCAGCAGCCGATTATCTGTCTCTGCCTTATTCACCGGATTCCGATACAGGGCCTGTGTCGTAACGGCTGACAGAATCCCATTCAGCGCGACCACACCCGTAAGCAACAGCGCCAATCGCAAGGAGACACCCGGCGGCCAGTCTACAGGTCGGTGGACATCTAAACTTCTCCGTCGGGCGAACCAGTAATGAGCGCAAAAAATCGTCATAGCGGCGCCGATCAGCACCTCAGCAACTTCTGCTTCATTGAAATCCAGATAATCCAGTTCCAAATAAGCGGCAACGACAAAGTATGGCCATAGATACAGCGGCGGTGCTGGTAGCCAGCGCGACTCCAGCTGCTTCAACCAAGTTATCGGGCTGCGGATCAACAGTGGATAGATAAGACCATAACCGACGAATGCGCTAGCAAGCACATATTCCAGTGACCGCTTAATCCAGGTATCGATAGGCCCCGTGAGCAAGTTATGGAGGTTCGCCTCCTGCTGAATATTGTGCTCCATCAGCAGTTCCGGCGTTTCGAAGCCTATGATTCGCTGCCCCCAGGAAATCTCTTCCATCACGACATAGAAGAGCGCTGCAGCCAGCAATGAAAAGAACAGTCGCTGTCGGGATCGGGTTACGGCTAATGTAATGCTGAACACAAACGCCAGCACAAAATAGAACGTCTGCATCCATTCCCCATAGAGATCTTCATAGGTTGCCCAGATAAAGGCGACGGGATACCAGACGGCCATCGCGGCATAGGCCGCGACTACCACTAAGAAATAGATGTACGCCGTTAAGCTGTGTGGATAAATTCGCATGGCAATTTAGATAAGGAACCTCTGAATAATTCGTCATTCC
>JBGSOE010000282.1:0-15819 GCA_041739295.1 Thiohalobacterales bacterium
GGTCCGGCTGTGCTGCCCAACATGCCCTCCGGGACATCCAGCAGGCCTGGAATACCGCGTGCCGCCAGCTCCTTTGTCAGCCAGGCGGAGCGACCGCCGGTGGCACAGATGAAGGCGACCGGCCGGCCGTTGGTCGCAGCGCGGATCCTGTTCAGTTCCGGCAGAAAATCCCGGTCATACATTGACAAGGGCAGGGCGGCAGCGGGGATGCCGGTCTCATGCCATTCCTGCGGGCTGCGGATGTCGATGAGGATGAGCTCAGCGCGCTCGGCGCGTGCGAATACCTCGCCGACAGACAAGGCATTGTCTGCCGTTGCCACGGATGCGAAGACTGCGAGAATCAGACCCAGACGCAAGGCGGATAGGTTCATGGCGTGCCGTCAGATCGAACTATCGCGCTCGACGATCGCCCGATAGTATTTGTCCTGCTCGCCCTGGCTGTCGCCGCCGCGGAAGATCAGTGCACCTGAGCTGTAGCTGCTGCCATAGGTCGCGGCGAGGTTCACAGTCTGCGCCAGTCCATCGATGAACTGCTGGTCGGATAACGCGGACAGCGGGTGAATGAACGTGCTCCACAATATGTCCTTGGCGATCGAATAGCGTGCATCCAGTGCGGAATCGAAATTCGCTTGCATAAGACGCGTGAGCTGCTCGGCATCCATAACGCCGACTTCGACAATGGGTATGATGATTCGCATACGGTTGGCCTTTTCGTCCGTGATAATGCTTACCGGGAAGTTCTCGATGTTGAAACGCCAATAGCCGGGGTTACCCTCGATATCCGTGGCGATACCCTCGATGAGCGTCTGCAGTCGTTGATTATTCATGGCTGAACTCTCTACGGGTGGTACGGCCTGCTCTGCAATAGCGGGTTGAATGAAGAATAACGCTATCAAAAGGGAAAGGTATCGCATAGGGGTTCTCTCGGTAGAGTGTTAGGGAATCTTTTCAATATACGATGATTGAGCATTACCGAATCGCGTAACGCATATTGTAGCAGCGGCCTTTGGTCGCGAACCGGCTTTGCAGAGCTGTCCGCGGGCAGAGCCCGCTCCTACAGGTGTATGGCTTATAGGGAAGTCTCAATAGATCAGTCATGCTTGTGCGGCTGCAGTAACTTGGCGACCAATCCCGTCCAGCCGGTCTGATGCGAGGCGCCGACACCGCGCCCGGTGTCGCCGTGGAAATATTCGTAGAACAGGATGTAATCGCGAAAATGCGGGTCAGTCTGGAATTTATCCTGTTCGCCGAAGACTGGTCTGTGGCCTGCGTTATCGCGACGGAACAACCGGGTCAGTCGTTCCGCCACGGCATCGGCTACTTCATCGATGGATAATAACGTTCCCGATCCGGTCGGATACTCGATCCTGAATTCAGGTCCGTAATATTCCGCGAAGCGTCGCAATGAGGTCACCAGCAGGTAGTTGACCGGGAACCAGATAGGGCCACGCCAATTGGAATTGCCGCCGAACAATCCAGATTCTGATTCCCCTGGTTGATATTGAACTTTGAGTGGGTTGTGCATACAGGAAAACACGTAGGGTTGATCTAGGTGCGCACGGGATAGCGAGCGCACCCCGTAGTCAGACAAAAACTCAGTCTCATCGAGCATGCGTTTCAACAGCCGTTTCATACGATGACCACGCAGCAAGGAGAGCAGGCGACGATTACCGCGTCCGGGCTCGTTCCAGTGCGAGACCAGGGCAGCCAGATCGGGGCGGTAATTCAGGAACCATTCCAGGCGTCGCTTAAAGTCAGGCAGTTTGTCCAACAATTCCGGTTCCAGGATCTCGACGGCATATAACGGGATCAGCCCGACCATCGAACGTACTTTGAGCGGCAGCATTTCGCCGTCCGGGAAACGTAGCACGTCATAGAAGAACTGGTCTTCCTCGTCCCACAGGCCGATGCCCTGGTCGCCGATGTTGTTCATCGCAGCGGCGATATACAGAAAGTGTTCGAAGAATTTGGTGGCGATATCCTCGTAGGTAGGGTTGTACTGAGCCAGTTCCAGCGCGATGCGCATAAGGTTCAGGCAATACATGGCCATCCAGCTGGTGCCATCGGCCTGATTGATATGGCCACCTGTGGGTAGCGGCGCGCTGCGATCGAATACACCGATATTGTCTAAACCCAGAAAGCCACCCTGAAATACGTTATGACCTTCGGCGTCCTTGCGGTTGACCCACCAGGTGAAGTTGACGATCAGTTTGTGCAGCTCGCGTTCGAGAAAATCGCGGTCGCCCTGGCCGCCATTGGTGTCGCGTTCCAGCTTGTAGACTTCCCAGACGGCCCACGCATGTACCGGCGGATTGACATCGCCGAAAGCCCATTCATAGGCGGGAATCTGACCATTGGGGTGCATGTACCAGACGCGTGTCATCAACAGCAGCTGATTTTTTGCAAACACCGGATCAACCAAGGCGAGCGCGACGCAGTGGAAGGCGAGGTCCCAGGCCGCATACCAAGGATACTCCCATTTATCCGGCATTGAGATGATGTCGGCATTGTTCAGATGCGCCCATTCGCGGTTGCGGCCATGTCGACGCTCGGCCGGTGGCGGTGGCATGTTCGGGTCGCCCTGCTGCCACTGTGGTATGTCGTAGTAATAGAACTGTTTGCTCCAGATCATGCCGGCCAGGGCCTGGCGTTGGATCAGTTTACTGTCGGTATCTTCGATGTCGGTCTGGATGTTGGCGTAAAACTCATCGGCTTCATCGCGTCGCTGTTGCATCACCGTGGAGAAATCTTCGAACGGACGTGGATACTGACCTTTGGCCAGACGCACACGCACCTCGACTTTGCTCTGTGCCGGCACGTTGAATACATAGTGCGCCGCGGCCTTGGTGCCATTCTGTAGCGGATTTACGGCCTGATGATTGGCGTGGATGACGTGGTCGTGGAAGGCATCCTTGAAGTGCCCGGCATCCTGCATACCGTAGAGCCGGCGTACATTGGTATCGTTGTCGCAGAACAACAGATCGGGATCGCCGTCCAGATAGCAGTGGTAACCGGTCAGCTTAGGCTGCTCGACCACGATGCAGCCGCGTTCGTCGGCGGAGAGCTTGGGCCGGCTTGGGTCGTAGCCCCAGGCCCAGGTATTGCGGAAGCACAGCTGCGGCAGGATATGCAGCGGTGCGTCTTCTGCGCCGCGGTTGTGTGCGGTGATCTGCATGAGGATGTCATCAACGCCGACCTTGGCATACTCGACGAACACATCGAAATAGCGGTCATCATTGAAGACGCCGGTATCCATCAGTTCATATTCGGGTTGATCCTTACCACGCCGACGATTTTCTTCGACGAGCTGCGTGTAGGGAAACTCGGCCTGCGGATATTTGTAGAGCATCTTCAAGTAGGAATGGCTGGGTGTCGCATCCAGGTAGTAGTAGATTTCCTTCACGTCTTCGCCGTGATTCGCCTCGCCGTTGGTCAAGCCGAACAGCCGCTCTTTGAGAATTGGATCTCGACCATTCCACAGCGCCAGAGAAAGGCACAGGCGCTGTTTCGTGTCACTGAGCCCGGCGATGCCGTCCTCCCCCCACCGGTAGGCCCTGCTGCGCGCCTGCTCATGACTGAAATAATCCCAGGCCTCGCCATGCGCACTGTAGTCCTCGCGCACGGTGCCCCATTGACGCTCGCTCAAGTAGGGTCCCCAGCGGTCCCAGGCAGCGGTTTTGCCATTCTGCGCCGCCATGCGCACTTGTTCGGCATTGAGTATCTGGGAAGATTTGTCAGTGGTGGACTTACTGGTTTTAGGTGGCATGCTTGCGTCCTTTGCGAGGGTTCAGCTGCTGTGCAGCTTCATGGGAATGCAGATTTACCCAGGTGCGCAGCACTTCGGCGACACTCCAGGCTTGGGCATAACAACCGCGTGCCGTGAAAGGCGGATCTGCGTCGAAGATCTCACTGATACTGCCCAGGCAGGCAGTCTGTAGATGCAGTGCTAAGGGTTCGAGGAATGATCGGGCTATCGCGACATCGCCATACACGCGGTAATGCGCATCGACAAAGGGTCCAATGAGCCAGGCCCAGACAGTGCCCTGATGATAGGCACCGTCACGTTCCCATGGACCGCCCAGGTAATGTGCGACATAACCCGGCTCCCCGGGCGCGAGACTGCGCAGACCGTGGGATGTCAGTAGATTACGTGCGCAACTATCGACAACGGCTTTTTGCTGGTTGGAATACAAAGGGCTGTGGGGTAGGGCGACGGCGAAGATCTGATTGGGACGCAAACGACCATCGTAGCGTTGCCCATCCTGACCAAGCTCTCCCTCTGATCCGTCGATCACGTCGTATAGTGCAGCGCGTTGCGGATTCCAGAAGCGTTGAAAGCTATGTTTGACCTGGTCAGCGGCATGTCGATATCCTGCAACCTCATGCCCTTTGTTCAACTGCCAGGCCAATCCTTCCATCACGCGCAGGGCGTTGTACCAGAGCGCGTTGATCTCTACGCATTTGCCGATCCGTGGTGTCACCACCCAGTCACCGACTTTGGCATCCATCCAGGTCAGTTGTACGCCGTCCTGCCCTGCTGCCAGTAGACCGTCCACTACATCCATGCCGATACCGTAACGTGTCCCGCGCCGATGCCACTCGATGATGTCGGCCAGTACCGGATAGAGTTCGGCAGCAAGCTCAGTGTCGCCGCTGTATTGGCTGTATTGATCGACCGCGTGGAAATACCAGAGCGCGGCATCGACAGTATTGTATTCGGGGGCCTCACCGCCGTCGGGAAATCGGTTTGGAAGCATGCCGTCGCTGACATGCTCGGCGAAGGTACGCAGTATGGCGGCGGCTTCTTCATATCGCTGGGTAGCGAGCGTCAACCCTGGCAGAGCAATCATGGTGTCGCGCCCCCAATCGCCAAACCAGGGATAGCCAGCGATGACGGTCTTGCCTACTGCATGGCCATCTTGATAACGATCAACGATGAACTGATCTGCGGCCAGCGCAAGCTGTCGGACCCAGCCTAGAGTTTTGGCGGGTAGTTTATCGAGTAGCGCAGCGTTATTGTGTACGGCTTTCCTGTGGAGTTCTATGAAATCCACAGGCGTAACAGCGTCGGTGGACAGCACGACGGTTGCCTGTTCGCCAGATTCGAGCGAGAGCACAAACCGGCCCGGACGGAACAGATTTTCGGTCGCATCCAGCCCGCGCAAGCTTTCAGCGCGATGTCTGAAATTCCAGTGCCAGTCCGGGTCCGTCATGAAGGATGCGCCGGCGCAGGTCAAGCGATAGAGCAGCGCCCCAGCAAAGGCCTCGACCTCGCAGCCGTTCGGGATTTCACGCACGCCAAGCTGCCACTCACTGTGAGTGTGGCTGTGGTAATCGCGGTAGGTGCAGAGTGGCGTCAGATCCAACTTCAATGCGTCGCTGGCGCGCAGAACACGGAGGTTCACACAGGTCGTGTTATGTCCGGGTTGCATCAGAATACGTTTTTCCAACAGAGCATCGGCGATGGCATAGCGCCAGACTGGCATGCCTTGATCAAGATGAAACGACTCCAGATGCAGATAACCCTGCGGTGTGACGGTGCCGTCAGCGTACTCGTGAGTCGCCAGCCGGTATTCGTTTGTAAGATACGTAACCGTGACATCCATAGCCGCGACCAAGAGCGTCCGTACCACGGGTGGGGCGAGTGAGGCGATCAATAGACCGTGATAACGGCGTGTATTCGTGTCGCAGATCGTCCCCGAGGCAAAGCCGCCGATACCGTTGGTGATCAGCCATTCGTTGTCCATCGCCTGTGCAAGTTCACCACAGGTGCTACGTCCAAGTTGCAGTTGTGTCATAAATCCATTCCCTGATGAGTATGTTCAGTGTGCTATTGGGTGCCTATGGGGTGTATAGGTGCAGTAGATTATGAAGATGTCTGCCGGTGATCACCTCGACGCCAAGTGTGGTAGCGTTCAACCCAGGCCAGAATCCCGGCGGGTGCGTGTTCACGCTTCCATTGGCCGGCGACATATTTGTTCGCCTCGGCCAGGGTCGGATAGATATGAATGGTGCCCAGGATTTTGTTGAGCCCCAGACCGTGGCGCATTGCGGTTACAAATTCCGCGATGAGGTCTCCGGCATGTTCTCCGGCAATCGTCACGCCCAAGATACGATCTTTACCGGGTACCGTCAGGACCTTCACAAGGCCGTGAGCTTCTTCATCGGCAATCGCACGGTCGAGTTCTTCGAGCGGGAAGGTAGTGACCTCATAAGGAATACCCTGTTCTCTTGCCTCCTGCTCATTCAACCCGACGCGGGCAATCTCGGGATCTGTAAAGGTTGCCCAGGGGATTACTGAATAATCGACGCGGAATTTCTTGAAGGATCCGAACAGACCGTTGACGGCGGCATACCAGGCTTGATGCGCAGCCGTATGCGTGAACTGATAGGGACCCGCCACATCACCTACGGCGTAGATATTCGGATAATTCGTGCGCATATAGTCATCGACTTCTATGGTGCCGTCTTTGCGTAGCGGAACGCCCAACTCTTCAAGACCGAAATCACGGCTGTTCGCTTGCCGGCCAATGGCGACCAATATCTCATCGAATTCGATCTCGATCTCCGCACCGGCGTGCTCGGCGACCAGGAATTTTCGGCCGTCTTCAACTCGAAATGATTTGGGCGTATGTTCGACGCGCAGTTCGACGCCTTCATTTCGCAGGCGTTCCATTAACATGATGGAAAACTCCGGATCTTCTTTTTTCATGAGTAACGCACCGCGTTGCAACTGGATGACATGGCTGCCGAAGCGTGCGAAGCATTGCGCGAGTTCGCAGCCGATCGGTCCACCGCCCAGTATCAGCAGGCGGCGCGGGAGTGCGCGCAGGTTCCAGAGGGTATCGGAGGTCCAGTAGCCGGTCTGTTCGATGCCGGGAATATTCGGAATCTGCGGTCGACCACCGGTCGCGACAATGATATTGCGTGTCGTCAGCGTGCGGCCGCTGACTTCGACACTGTAGGGTGAGGTGATCCGTGCTTCACCTTGAATGCAATCAACGCCGAGCGCCGAGTAACGTTCCACTGAGTCGTGTGGTTCGACGGTGCGTATGATGCGCTGGACGCGCTCCATTACCGTGGCGAAATCGAATTCCACACTCGCGGATGTAAAACCAAACTCTTTGGCGCGGCGCGTGTGGGAGAGTAATTTCGCAGAACGTATGAGTGCTTTTGAAGGCACGCAGCCGGTGTTTAGACAATCACCGCCCATACGGTGTTTCTCGATCAGACTCACCTTGGCTTTGACGGCGGCACCGATGTAGGCACTGACCAAGCCACCGGAACCGGCGCCGATGACGATCAGGTCCCGATCGAAGCGTTTCGGTTTCGGATAGTGGCGCAGAGCCTGCCGTGACTTGCCCAGTTCCACGATCTTTTTGGCCAGCAGAGGGAAGATGCCGAGCAGGGTGAACGAAACAATCAGGCCCGGTGAAAGGATGCCTGAGAGGGATTCCAGTTGAGCGAGCTGAGTGCCGGCGTTTACATAGACGAGCGTCCCCGCCAGCATCCCGATTTGGCTCACCCAATAGAAGGTCCACGTCCGCATCGGCGTCAATCCCATGACAAGATTGATCACGAAAAATGGGAAGGCTGGGACAAGGCGGAGCGTGAAAAGATAGAAAGAGCCGTCTTTTTCAATCCCCCTATTGGCAGCCTTCAGGTGATCACCGAAACGTTTCTGTACCAAGTCGCGCAGTAGCAGACGGGAGACAAGAAAGGCGAAGGTGGCTCCGAGAGAGGAAGCAAAGGAAACGATCAGCGTGCCCGTTGACAGGCCGAAGATCGCACCAGCTGCCAGTGTCATCAAGGCCGCACCGGGCAAAGACAACCCCGTTACGGCTACGTAAAGCATAAAGAAACTTGCAGCGGTTGCTAAAGGATGCAGTTGCCGGAATCTGTCTAAGGCTGCCTGCTGTGATTTCAGGTAATCCAGCGTCAGGTACTGGCCGAGGTCAGTACCGAAGAAAATCCCGGCAATAACGAATAGCAACAGTATTAGAATGATCCGCGTCTTGGTCACTAGGTTTTCGCCTTAATCGATTATTAATGCATGCCATAAGATTGCTGTGGCTGACAGTTCCAGAGCGCTATTTTTGCAGACCCATATTCTGAATAGTGATGATGACGATATGCCCACATATATTCATGATGTGTTCATTAGTCGTAGAGAAGCCCGGAACCTTACAGTTAGAGTGTAAGTCGGTATTACTGGTAGGTGGGTTGGGTATTGCGGAATCCAGTGAAGCGGTGCTAGCGGATTTGCGTGAAAGGGCGAGAGTCAGGTTTCTGGCGATGCTTGCGGGATGCCACTAACTATCGCATCTCAGTTGTGGGTTTCGCGATGCTTAAGAGGTAGATCAGCCACAGAGCCAGCACCGACAGGGCCAGGCCGCGCTTGGTGCGGTGGTATATGAAGCCGGACTCGCGGCCGGTGCCGGTGTGGCGCAGGCGGTAATAAGGAACAGGCGCATGGCCAGGGAGGGGCGTAAGCGGTGTAGGGATATCGCCGCCCGCTGCATGAACTCATCCTGCCCACTCCAGACGAAAACGACCTCATAGTTGCTGTCGGCCAGGGTGCTGATGATAGCCCGAGAGCGGTCATCGGCCAGCCACCAACTATGTCCGCTTCCCGTATCGGAAAGAATTCAAAGTTGTTCACAATTGATGCTCACACCGCCCGGGCGTGACGAATCAAGAATGAAAGCAGTTCTACTGAGACGTGCTTTCGGAGACGTTCATTTTTGTCCAGACCACTACCATCCACAGGGAAGAAGTTCAAGAAGGAGAAAGTGGTGAAAATCGAACGTTCCAGCGTCAACCAGCAGTATTTGAGCCATGCTCGCGACATCGCATGTAAAGATCCCAATATCGCGTCACTTCTGCTGGGAATGTCACCCGAAATGGCTGACCTATAGAGTGCGGCCAATGGCTACCCCAGACTCTAGCGCCATGCAGGAACCGGGCACTCGTGACGCGGCCACGACGGTCATGCTGGATGTGTGTCGTATCAAGCCCTATGAACGCAATCCGCGTCGCAGTGAGAATCCCGAATACGACCGCATCAAGGCCTCCATCCGTGCCGATGGTATGGATCAGCCCTTGGTGGTCACGTGTCGACCTGGCGAAACCAACTACGTCGTCGGCGCCGGCGGCAACACGCGACTGCACATCCTGCAGGCGTTGTACCAGGAAACGGGCGACGAGCGATTCCTGTGGGTCGATTGCCTGTTCAAACCGTGGCGTGAAGAGTCGGATGTGCTGCTGGCACATTTAAGGGAAAACGATCTGCGCGGCGGATTGAGTTTCATCGACAAGGCGCAGGCCGTCTTCGAAGCCAAACAACTTCTCGAAGAGGAAATGGGCACTGATAGTCTTTCGCAGCGAAACCTAGAAACAATACTGCGAGACCGCGGCTACAGCTTGAGTCACGGGTTGATCTCTCAGATGGGCTATGCGGTTCACACCTTGCTCCCGGTGATTCCCCAGGCGCTGAATTCAGGTCTCGGCCGACCGCAGGTGGAGCGGATTCGCGCGCTGGACAGAGCGGCGCGCACACTCTGGAAAAAACGCAAGCTGGGTGATGACGAATCCTTCGATGCGGTGTTTAGCGCATTATGTGAACGATACGACGGTCCCGAGTGGGATCTCGAACTGTTACGCAATGCCATTGAGATTGAGATTGCGGAAGAGCTCGAGGTGAGTATCCAGGCCATTCGCGTTGAACTGGACGCGCAGCTCTTAGGACGCGAGATCGAAACCTCGGTCCTTGAGAACGACCATGACTCTGACACACCAGAAGAAAGAGTCCCTTCGTCTAATGCCGATACGGCAAAACCAATAAGTGCTGCCAAGGGCAAGACGCCTGGTGACTCACGCGGCAACAACGCGGATAAAGTATCCAAGGGTGAAGCGTCTCCACCGCAACGACCATCGCTTGTCAGCGCGCCCGATCCAGCGGAGGAACACTCAGAGGAGCAGCCGGCTAACTCTATAGAGTTAGAGGCGGGTTCCATCGCAAGTTCGATCACGTCCAGCCAACCCGCTTCCACGGATCTCAAATCATTGCGTGCCCGGGCCTGGACGCTGGCTGCGCGTCTCGCACAACGCAACGGCATCGGCGGCCTGGTCTCGCCGCTATCTGGCAAGGGACTCGGGTTCATCCTCCGCGACGTACCAGATTCCTCGTTGGCCGATCAGTTGGACGCCGACACGCTTGGCCAGGTTTCCATGTTGTGGTGGCACCTTGCGGCTTGCGCGGAGATGACTGTGGCGCCACTGGATGCCGTCATTGCCACCTTGTCTGATGACTCGATCCTGCGCCAGGCGCTCGAAAACCAGGATGCCGGCCTGCTCTTCAACAGCGTCTGGACCCTGGACCCGGGGCATACCGGCTATCGGCTGTGGCGCCAACTCGGCGAGCAGGACTGGCAGGATCTGCTCAACCTGATGGACACCTACCGTCGCATTCACCGGGCGGCGGAAGCCGTGCAGGTCCGGCTCTGGGAGTAGGCGCAATGGACGGGACCAAGGAATCCGATTTGATCACGGCCGTGCTGATGTACGCGATCCGTTGCCTGGCCGAAGGGGATCAAGCCGCGCTGCGCAACATGAACTTCGGCCCGCGCGAAATCGAGGCGTTGCGTGAGATGAACCTGGCCGATCTCTATCGCGTCGAGTCCTTGCGCGCCCATTGCCTGGACATCGTTCTCAATCGGGACGTGTACTGGCCCATGATCGAGCACCTGCGTCGGCAGCGCGAGTCCGAGGAGCTACAACAGGTGTTGATTGCTGCGGATGCGCCATTGGAGATGATGCAAACGCTGTTCGGTTTAGGTTCCCGCGAATACACGCGCCTGCGTCGCATGTTAACAGTTGATCCTTCTGTCGGCCGGCCGGCGGAACCCGATGAAGACAGCACGCACAAACTTTGGAATGCCTGGGTGCAACGGGCGGACCGTGAAGACGACGGTCCACTCGCACCGAATGAGTATCTTGTCATCCATCGTGATACCGGTATCTCGATGCGCGCCATCTGGAACTTGACGCAACGCTGGAATCAATACGGTGATCTCACAGGACGAAGCGGTCACGCCCCTGCGGAGCGAGCCTGTTCGGATGGGTGAGGGTTCTCGCGGACTCCGGCCCCAGACCCACGCACTGGATGCACTGATACAGGCGACCATAGAGCGTGCACAACAGGATTCGGGTAGCACGCACACCGATACCATGCTGTTCATGGGGAACCGGCATCAGGCCTTCCCCACGCTGGTGGTGCAAGACCCTGTGCTCGAACCCGTGGACAAGCTGGTGTGGATGGTCATCATGCTGCAGGCCCAGAATACCGGTGGCAGTACGGCGTTCCCCAGTTACGAGTATCTGGCCAAGAACACCAACGTCTCCTCGACATCGACCATCTCCCGGGCTATCGCCATTCTGCGCGCCACCCGTTGGTTGACTTTGTGCGCTCGGCTGCGGGAAGCGAGCGGTCGCTTCCGTGGCAACGTCTATGCGCTGCACGATGAACCCCTGCCGGTGGTGGACGTCCTGCACCTGGATCCGGACTACATGAAGTTCCTGCAGCAGTCGCTCGGGCATCATCATGCCCGGGTGCGCCTGGTCGCCAAGGAGGTGTTGGATACCATCGACGAGGACATCCAGGAGGGTCTCGATATCTGTGCCCAAGGCCATCCGCTCGAACGTCGCCTGCAGGCGGCGGAGGCGATCCAGCAGGATTCACCGCGTCGCTATTTTGCGTTCAGCGCGAAGGTGATGACCCGACTGCGAAACGTAGTTGAGGAAGACAGCTCAGATCACCGTGACCAAAATTCAAAGCCGGGCGAAACCTATGTCCAAGTTACGGACCCACAAATTTCGGACCCACAAAATTCGAAGCTGGGTAGTTGTAGTAGTAGTTATATAAATAAAACTACTACTACAAAAAAAACAGAAGAGAAGAAAATTTTCATTGGCACGGATGGAAACCCATCCCTAATCTATCCGAAGCGGCTGTCAGATAATCAGCGCGAATTGGCGGATCGTTATTTGAACACCGTTCCTGCCGACGAAGGCCAATCCATCCTTGATGAGTTGGAAGGGCGATTACGTTCAGAGCAAAAGGGCATGAGCCCGGTGTATGACGAAATGCGCTTCCTGCACTTCTTGTGTCGAGCCGCGAACAAGGGTGAATTCGTGCCCAATCTTGGCATCAAGGTGCGCGATGAACGCATCGAACGGGAGAAGGCGAGGCTGAGGTATCTGAAGCAACAAGAAGACAGCCTGGCGGAAGCAAAACGTAGAGAAGAAAACAGATCGCATGAATCCGGTCAACAGCGGCTGGCCGAGATACGCAAGGCCCTTCACATGCCGGCACGGGTACAGAAAGACGACGAGTCTGGTTGACAACGGATCTGAAACGAAGTGGTTACAGTGTAACCGCGATCAACTTAACCTCTTAAGTAGCCATCCATCGCGATACCAATTACGTCGAGCTGTGTAGGAATAAACCCTTGTCTGATAGTGCCGGATAGGGTGACAAATGCCAAATTGAATGTACCATTTGTCAGCACCCTGGTCGCCTGTAATTCTTGCGCGCACGCTCAACTTTGGCTCTGATTACGCAGTCCTCCACGTGATCGTTGATCAACCCAATTGCCTGCATAAAGGCATACACTGTGGTCGGTCCGACGAATTTCCAGCCTTGCTTTTTCAGGTCCTTCGACAGGGCGATCGATTCATCAGACGTCGAGACGGTCTGAGGCTTTGCAAGCTGCTTCATGTCAGGTTCGAAACGCCAGATGAAGGCAGCCAGCGAGCCTTCTTGTTTGACGAGTTCCTGCGCCCTTTGTGCATTGTTGATGACCGCCTCGATCTTGCCGCGATGGCGGACGATGCTTTCATCCTTGATCAGACGATTGAGGTCGCGCTGGGTGAAGCGCGCTATCCTGTCGAAATCGAAATCGTGGAATGCAGCGCGGAAGTTTTCGCGCTTCGCCAGGATGGTGCGCCAGCTTAGCCCGGATTGAAAACCCTCCAGGCTCAATTTCTCGAATAAGCGATGATCATTGCTGACCGGGAGGCCCCATTCGGTATCGTGATAGGTCAGAAATTCCGGTGCGGCACTGCACC
Source organism: Thiohalobacterales bacterium (assembly GCA_041739295.1). Lineage (GTDB taxonomy): Bacteria > Pseudomonadota > Gammaproteobacteria > Thiohalobacterales > Thiohalobacteraceae > JAHJQQ01. The sequence continues at coordinate 13,129 of JBGSOE010000282.1, forward strand.
ACTGGCAGCGTGGTTTGCCATCGGGACCTTTACTTGTCTGGCTCATATGTTGTCCGTATTATGAAAAAACAGGAAAAAGGAAGATTGCTCAGCTGAGAAGAAACTTTAGCCGCTCATCGGCTTTTGCCGGCGTGATTTCCAGAATTTCCACGCTCACCACATCTTCCATGACAAACGGATCCACATTCACTCTGATTTGAAGATCTGACAATGTTGTATTGTGCGCCACGATCCCTCCACCAACATTAGGTTGGAGACTCCCAGCCAACAAAAATACGCCGTCATCAAAACCGCGTGTGATCCATTCGTTGTGACCTTGCATGAATTGACCGGCCTGGCCTTTGTTGCCAGAAAATTTAAGCAGAACGATAAACATATTTTTCTTCTCTCGATTTTATTCGTGTGGGACATCAGTTTGCGTGGTCGATTCCAGCCACTCGCACATTTGCTTCACTTCTTTTCTGGCGAACTTCTCATCGTGGAAGGTGCTTGCTAGCGTGGCGACACCTTGGATCCAGGCAAGAACATGCATGGCAAATGCGTCTGCATCTTTCCTGTGACCGAGCAAAATGAATTGCTGACGTAACCAGGTGCGAAAGAGGGTGAAGACCTTGCTCGCTTCTTCTTGCGAGGCGTGATTCAGCTTGGTAAGTTCGGTACACAGTGTCCCGACAGGGCAACCGAAATATTTGATCATGGACCAATTAGTGAGCAGGATACGTACATAGCTCTTGATCCGGTCAGCCGGATGTTTTTCTTCGCTTTCCCAACGCTCCAACATCTTCTTGGTATTCGTCAGACGCAGATCAATTACGGCATCTAGAATGTCATCCTTGGTTTTGAAGTGATAGTAAAAATTCCCGCGCGAGATCTGTACAGCATCGGCAATGTCTGCGAACGAGGTATGCTCGTAACCTTGCCGATAGAATAGATGATCGGCGGCTTCAACAATGTGATCACGTGTGGTCTTGTCACTCATGAGAAACACCTCCCCGCCAACCGCGTCTCAAGGGTCAGTTCGCGTAAGTTTCCTCGCCATGATAAAGGGGATAGTCAGTGTAGCCTGCTTCGCCTCCACCGTAGAAGGTGTTTGGATCGGCTTCGGCTAATGGCAGGTCTTCTCGATAGCGGCGCACCAGGTCCGGATTAGCCAGGAACGGGATTCCGAAGGCAATCAGGTCTGCGGCGCCGCTACGTACCGCCATTTGCGCGCGCTTGATGTCATAGCCGTTGTTGGCGATATAGGGACCTGCAAACTTGGAGTGCAAGGCACCATAATCCAAGGTGCTGGACTTTGTCATCATATCGCCTTCGAGCACATGCACATAGGCCAAACCACGAGGAGTTAACTGTTCGACGAAATAGCCGAAGTGCGCTTGCGGATTGGAATCCGACATCGAATTGAAACTGTTCTCGGGACTCAGGCGTACGCCCACGCGCTGCGCAGGCCACACCGCGCAAACTGCATCGAGGATTTCGTTCAACAGGCGCATGCGGCTTTGCACGTTACCACCGTATGCGTCACTGCGGTGGTTGCTGCCGTCGCGCAGAAACTGGTCGATGATATAGCCGTTGGCGCCGTGTACTTCAACGCCATCGAAACCCACGCGTTTGGCTATTTCGGCGCCATGTTGGAATTGCGCGACAATGTCCGGAACTTTATCGGTCTCGAGTGCGCGCGGTGTCACGAAGTCCTGCATGCCGGTATAGGTGACGGCCTGTCCCTCCGGCCGCAGCGCTGATGGACCGACAGGTGTGGCGTTGTTGGGCAGCATGCTCGGGTGGGAAATTCGCCCACAGTGCTGTAGCTGAATGAAAATGTGGCCACCGGCCGAGTGCACCGCATCGGTGACGGGTTGCCAGCTTGCTGCCTGCGGATCCATGTAAATCCCCGGCGTGAAGGGATAGCCCACGCCCTCATGTGAGATCGGGGCGGACTCGGTCACGATCAAACCGGCGCTGGCGCGTTGTTGGTAGTAGGTCACCATCATGGGCGTCACGATACCGTTCTCGTCGGCGCGATTGCGTGTCATCGGCGCCATCACCATCCGGTTAGCGAGTGTCAGATCACCTAACTGGAATGGCTCGAACAAATCAGCAGACATATTGATCACCTTCGGTCTGGTGCGGTTAGAGCAGGACGTATGACCTACTGCATGCGTTAGAGTAGGACACGCGTCCTACAATGTCAAGGTCCACACAGAGCGTTGGAAATATGTGGCGTGCCAGATAGTTTGAGGCAGGATTAATCTAATAGTCACGGTGCAACCAGCCTTAGCATTCACCGATTATCACTAAGCTAAACGAACCACGTCGAACCGTGCATGAATAAACCCTTGTCGGTCGGCACCGCTCATGGATTGATAGTGGTTTCATTCAAAGTCACCAGGATGAAGGGTATGCCACATGATTTCCGGTAAATCAGATCCAGAACAGCGAATAGAACTGAATTCTGAAGAGGCGGCTGTCGATGTCGGCCCCGGTGCGCTACGCGGGCAGGTCTGGCTAACGGTTCAGACCCGCCAGGCACAACGGCTGATCCGGGGGCGCAACGGCAACGCCGACAAACCGGCGATCATAGGTCTGTTGGGGTTCGCCGATCGATTGCGCGTGATCTGGCAAGCGGCACGCAATGACGATCCCTACGCCGATTGGTGGCTGGTCAAGGTGCACGAGGCGCTGGAACGGGTG
>JBGSOE010000283.1:0-6791 GCA_041739295.1 Thiohalobacterales bacterium
AGTACTGGAAAGCCTGTCACGCAATTATCAGCCGTTCACGCTGCTATCACGTGAGCGTCTGTCTGAAGTTGTGAACATCGTGCGTTTCGTGGAAATGCGCAAAGGCGAAATTTTCCAGATCACCGGCGGCAAAGGACACGACTACCTGTTTGTGGTGGAAGGTCAGCTGGAGGTTATCTACTCTGGCGCCATCAAGTCCATTGCCAGCGCCGAGGACACCCGCAAGCGCCCGATACTGCTGCCGCCCTCGCCGAGCACCAGCACCCTGGTCGCCAAGCAAGACTGCATCATCTGCCATGCCGATCGCGATTTGCTCGACAAGCTGATTTCGTGGGACGAAGTCGTCCACATGATGGAAGACACCAATACCGAGATGTATCACCTTATGGAGCAGGTACGCAACTCGTTGGTATTCCGTCGCCTGCCGCTGGAAACCGTGGAAATGGCCTTCAAACGCATGAAGTGCCAGGAAGTAAAGAAGGGACAGGAAGTCATTCGTCAAGGTGACAAGGGCGATGCCTACTACATCATCACCGCCGGTACCGCCGAGGTCTATCAGCGTGGCGTGTATGACGACAAGCAGCATAAGGTTGCCGATATCAAGGATGGCGATGCGTTCGGCTGCGAGGCATTGATTTCCGGCAGCACACGTAACGAAACGGTGCGCATGACCTCCGATGGCACCGTGCTGGTATTGGACAAGGAGGCGTTCGAAGAGCTGATCAGCACTTCATTAATCAAAACGGTACACCCGAATGTGGCTAAGACCATGCTGGAGACCGGCTATAACCTGATTGACGTACGATATTCCGAAGAATTCGATGAGCACCATATTCCTGGCGCCAATCTGATACCGTTGTTTGAATTGCGTAATCGCATGGGCGAGCTCGACAAGAGCAAGAAATACATCGTGTATTGCCATGGCGGCGCCCGCAGTGCCGTGGCCACTCTGATTCTCACCCAGAATCAGCTCGATGTAGTTTCCCTGGAAGGCGGCATCCGGAGCTGGTCGTTTGAAACACAGAGCATTTACGAAAAGGAAATCGTCACCAAAGAGGCCGAAGTCGAGACCCCGGTCGCCGCTAAAAAGGCATCCGCCGCGTAAGTCACTGACAGCACTGCCCGCCACTTGGCGGGCAGTCGCTTTCTACCCATCTGCACGTTGATTTCCCCCACCTCCTCGACAACGTTACGCGCTGCTTGCGGCATCATCATCTTCAGCTACACTGTAGATGGCAACGCTGTGGGGCTATATTTATTTTGCACCTGCGGCTGTTTATGCCATGTCTGTGTCACTGTCGCTGGAGAACCGACTCATCATGGCCAATACGACCACTAAAAGCAGCACAACCCGCAGCAGTAAGTCTCCGCAGAGCAAGGCACCTCCCACCAACCTAGCTACTGCACGCAAAGCCCGCACAAAAGCCCCCGCGAAATCAAAGGAGATCAGCCCCGATTTGCGTCAGCAGATGATCGCAGAAGCCGCCTATCTTCGCGCCGAACAGCGCAACTTCAGTCCGGGCGACCCACTGGATGACTGGCTGGTCGCAGAACGCGAAGTCGATTTGCTGTTAATCGAACGCGCCCTGCAGGTACAGCAATAAGATCTGTTGTGAGTGTAATCGTCTAACGCATCCCTTCTCCCTCTGGGAGAAGGTTATGCTGAAGGGATAAAACATCATGCAGAGTTGATTTTGATCAACTCGACCTGACCCTCACCGGGAGAGAGAGGAAGGTAGTGGGACAGCAGCGACCCCAACCCATATCAGGACCTCTGATTAATAAGCCTTCAGACTGCCAGACCTAACGCGGCTTACGGCGCCCGCTAACGCGGCCTTTGGCGGGCTGAGCAGGCGTGCTCGGCAAACCCGTATGCTGAGTTTTAAACACTCGTGCTGCAACTCCAGGACGCCTGCCACCTCGCCCTTTTGCCTGTTCGTCATCCCCCGTGCCCTTCGGCTGCCAGGTTGGAATCAGATGGCGCTTGCCGTTACCGATCAGATCTTCACGCCCCATCTGTTTGAGCGCCTCGCGCAACAGCGGCCAATTGTTGGCGTCGTGATAGCGCAAAAATGCCTTGTGTAGCCGGCGCACCTTCAATCCCTTGGGAATGGGGATTTGCTCGCTGCTGTAGGTCACTTTGTGCAGCGGATTTTTACCCGAGTGGTACATGGCAGTGGCGGTAGCCATTGGTGAAGGCAAAAAAGTCTGCACCTGATCGGCGCGGAAGCCATTACGTTTCAACCACAGCGCCAGATTCAACATGTCTTCATCGGTCGTGCCCGGATGCGCGGCAATGAAATACGGGATCAAATACTGCTCTTTGCCGGCCTCCTTAGAAAACTTTTCGAACAATTCCTTGAAGCGGTCATAGGCGCCCATGCCCGGCTTCATCATCTTCGATAAGGGTCCGGTCTCGGTATGCTCGGGTGCGATCTTCAAATAGCCACCAACATGATGCGTCACCAGCTCTTTTACGTATTCCGGTGATTCCACTGCCAAGTCATAGCGCAGCCCGGAGGCGACTAGCACCTTCTTGATACCGGGAAGTTCGCGCACGCGTCGATACAATTTAATCAACGGCGCATGGTCGGTATTTAAATTGGAACAGATGCCCGGAAACACACAGGAAGGTTTGCGGCAGGCGGATTCGACCTCGGGACTTTTGCAGGCTAACCGGTACATGTTCGCAGTCGGTCCACCGACGTCGGAGATCACACCAGTGAAGCCTGGCACGCTATCGCGGATAGTCTCGATTTCGCGAACAATGGAATCTTCTGAACGGCTCTGGATGATGCGGCCCTCATGTTCGGTGATGGAACAGAAGGTGCAACCGCCGAAACAGCCGCGCATGACATTCACCGAAAAGCGGATCATCTCGTAGGCCGGCAGGCGCGCGGACTGATAGGCCGGATGCGGCTGGCGCGTGTACGGCATCTCGAAAACCCGATCAAGTTCCTGAGTGGTCAAAGGGATCGGCGGCGGATTCAGCCATACATCGCGATCGCCATGACGCTGAACCAGCGCGCGGGCATTGCCCGGATTGGTCTCCAGATGCAGTACCCGCGAGGCATGCGCATACAGTACCGGATCATGCTGCACCACCTCATAGGCCGGCAATCGAATCACACTATGTGCGCGATCGATGCGCGGCTGACGCTGAAACCGCAGTGGCGCCTCGACCTGCGTAGCGGTTGCGGGTTGCATCTCAAGTTTGCTTGCGTACGGATCGGGATGCGGCACAACCTGTCCCGGCTGATCGATATGCGTAGAATCGATCTCAGTCCAACCTTCGGGAAGACCACGTTGCACAAAGGCCGTGCCACGGACATCGCGCAAACTATCGACCGGCTCGCCAGCCGCGAGGCGATGCGCAATCTCGATCACCTGACGCTCGCCATTGCCGTACACCAGCAGATCGGCCTTGGCATCCAGCAACACCGAACGCCGTATCTTGTCCGACCAGTAATCGTAATGGGCAATACGCCGCAGACTGGCCTCGATCCCGCCCACGACGAGCGGCGTCTCCGGAAACGCCTCACGGCAACGCTGCGCATAAACAATCACCGAACGATCCGGGCGTCGGCCGCCTTCACCGCCAGGGGTATAGGCATCATCGGAACGCACTTTACGGTCAGCCGTATAACGATTAACCATGGAATCCATGTTGCCGGCCGTGACGCCGAAGAACAGGTTCGGTCGGCCCAGGGCGCGAAATGCCTCTACGTTCGTCCAGTCCGGCTGCGCGATGATGCCGACTCGGAAACCCTGCGCCTCCAACACCCGGCCAATAACGGCCATACCAAAACTGGGGTGATCCACATAGGCATCGCCGGTCACCAGAATGATGTCGCAGGAATCCCAGCCGAGCTGATCCATTTCCGCACGCGTCATGGGCAGCAACGGCGCAATGCCGAAGCGCTTGGCCCAATAGGGACGGTAAGAAAATAATGGCTTGGCGTTCAATATGAGGGAACTCTGTGCGGGGGATGGCTGTTTGAACCACGGATCAGGATGCGTGCAGTATACCAGTTAGAGCCTGTAGCAGCCTGAACAGCACTCAATCCCGGTAGTCGATTATGGTATTGTTGGCATGCTGCACCCCTGAAACTGGTATGGACTACGCCGCAATGTCTGAAATAAGCGAAGCTGAAGCAGATCTCCTGCGACTACGCATCGAACAATTGCGCCTTGAGCATCGCGACCTCGACGACGTCATCGAACGTTTGATCCACGACCCCCATATCGACCAGCTACAGCTCAAGCGTCTGAAGAAGCGCAAACTTTTTCTCAAGGATTTGATGAAGCGCCTGGAAAGCGATCTGATCCCCGACCTCGACGCCTGAGCAATGCAATCACTTCTCCTATTGGCCGCTGTCGGCCTGATCGTCTGGTTCTGGCTGCAAAGCCTGCGCGCCCGCGAAATCGCCATCCGTACCGCTAATGACTTGTGCCGGCACCAAGGCCTGCAACTGCTCGACGCCACCGTCAGCCTGAATAGCCTCAGGCCACGTCGTAGTGCGCAGGGCCACATGGCACTGCTGCGCACTTATCAATTCGAGTACAGCGCCGACGGCACGGAACGGCAGATGGGGTTTGTGTTGCTGCTGGGTTTGCAGGTGGAAAGTGCGGGGTTGGCAGCGGAGATGTAGTGATTTGTCGGACGTGGCCGTCAGCCTGAATCCGACCTACGCTACTTTGCATAGCTTATGTAGCTCGGATTCAGCAGCGCTAGCCGCGCGTCCGAGATTTCCACGCACTACCTCAATGCTCAGAGTTACACCCGAGCACGTGCATTCAGCTACATTTAGGTGCGCCAAGCCCTCAATACCGCTGCACATGATCCACAAATAACCGCTCCGCAGGCAAACCCTTCGCCAGCAAAGCGCCGCGCATCTCGGCGAACAGAGTGTCCGGACCGTTGATATACACATCGAAGCCGCTGAGATCGGGGTGATCGGCGAGCAGACGCGCGCTGCCGAGCACCATGGCCTGTTCAGCTGAGGTACGCCCCTCGGCAGCGGCATCACCGGTAATTTCGATGAAATCAAAATCATCCAGTGCGTCATGCCAGGCACGGCAATAGTTAGCGAGGTAATGGTCCTGCGCCTCGCGTGCGATCCAATACAAGCGCATGGGCTGATTCATTTCCAATGAAATCGCATGTTCGATGAGACTCTTGATCGGCGCAAAGCCGGTTTCGAAAGCGACATAAATTATTGGCCGGCTGGATTCTTCATCCAACACGAAATCACCGAACGGCCCCTCTACCTCGACGCTGTCGCGTACCTTGAGTTTATTGAACACATGCTCGGCAAAGGGATCACCTGGCGTGTTGCGCACATGGAACTGCAACACCATCCCGTTACAGGGACAACTGGCAATGGACTTGTTGCGCGACTCCACGCCCTTGATACCCAAACGCACATGCTGGCCGGCCAGGAACCAGAGCGTATTGCTGCGCGGGGTGCGCAGGTGCACGTCCATCACATCGTCGCATAGCCGCACCAACTTAATGACTTGCGTGGTGAGTTGCTGCACCGGCACGTCGGCCACGCCACGCGCCTCAACCGCCTCCAGCACCAGATCGCTCACGGCCGTGGCACGACAGAGCAGAAATTGTCCAGCATCCCGATCTCGTTGACTGAAGACATAATCGTGATGCGAAATATCACCCAACTGGCCGGACACAAGGCGTGCGCGGCATTCACCACAGCTACCACTGTTGCAGCTGTAGCGGATCGATAACCCGGAACGCAGCGCAGCCTCAAGCAAGGTTTCGCCCGGCTCGGCGCTGAATTCGTGGTCGCTGGGTAGCAGATGGACCTTGGCGGTCATGGCGAATCCTGTAGTTGGGCGTTATTGCAGGCGATAGGGTTCTTCGTCACTCAGGTTCAACACTTGGCAGATCACATCAAGACCGGTGTCGCAGAAAACGTCCGGATCTCGCAGTCGCACATCTTCCGCTAATAACTGCACACCATCGCGCATAATCAAGCGCACCGGACAGCTATCCGCCAGACCGCGCTCGCAAGTCACATACATTCCCGGCGCACTCTCACCTTCGCGCACTACGGCTATGATGTATCGATAGTCCTTGTCATCGCCACTTTCAATGTCACCCAGCAACACCACCTCAAACTCGCCGTATTTATAACGACGCTGTGGGATGGCACGTTTGATGTCCGGTTTGTTCTTCATCAGATTGCCCTAGCTTCTCTGGTTCTGGCGGGTGCACTGTTTATAATGAAATGAATTGAAATAAAACCCCGCAGTGATCGGGTCATTCTCACCCTTGGAGCAAAAGGTCGCCATGGATACCGAAAAATGCCCCTTCGAGCATCCCTTGATCGGAGAAACCTTCGGCTGCAGTAAAGCGCAGTCGGTCTCCAAACGCGACGGCCCGCATGCCGTCTGCACGATCGCCACAGCGGCTGCACGTTGCCAGCGGTTGTTCGAGGCATTCAAACAGGCCGCTCTGCCGGTGTTCAACGTACCCGATGACCTGGAAAAGATGCCCCACAGTGTACCGGTGAAAATCCAATACGGTGGCCTGCAGGGATTGAGCGCGCAGCTGAACGGCAGCGGCAACAGCATTCCCGATATCCATGCCTTGGTGGACGCCGCCGAGTCCCGCTTTAGTGATATTAACCAGATTCCTTGTGCGGACTATGTCACGCTGATGACCGCCCATAAGGTGCAGCGCCGCAGCGGACGCGTTAGATCCTGAGGCGCCACCGATCCCCCTCGGCCCGCCATGTCGGACGCGCGGCTAGCGCCGCTGAATCCGA
>JBGSOE010000294.1:0-6945 GCA_041739295.1 Thiohalobacterales bacterium
ATTCTGACGGCCGAGTTACCTTCTCCTTTAGAGATTCTAACAATATAAGGGTTTCTGCAAGTTCCGCCATTTCTTCGATGGGAAGCACCCCAACTACACGCAAAAGGGGAGTATGATGGGCGCCTATGGTTTCGTCAAAAATCTCATCTGTGCATGTCTGAAGTGTGTCCCGAATAAGCTGATCTCGTTCTGGTATGTCGCCTACACCTAGAGCCACTCCAATTTTGTCGGCCAAATCATTCATCGCCTTTTCCGTCGCAACAACCATATTCGTATATGTATCTTGACCTATCCCTAGCGTAAAAGCATTTACCATAGAGGTTGTTGCGAAAGGTTCAACAACACCCGTTCTACGATCAACTTCAATAGCACTCTCTTTATTCTTTGTTGCGATAAACTTACCAAGCAATATCCCGTAGCAGTGATATTCCTTAAAACAGGGAAAATAATCATGATCGCCAAAACCAGCAATAACTACCCCTGTACGCTGGAGAAATTGACTATAATTGGTGAAAAGTAGCCGAACTGAAAGTTCGGCAAAAATCCTCGTATCAAGAATATCAGTTAGCGTTGAATCAATGATCGTAATCTGTGAAGCAAGATCTTCCTTGATTTGCTTTAGATGAGACGCTAACGACGCCTCAACTTCATCTTGTGAAAATAAGGCTGGAAGTTCTTTTTCTTTCACTTCTTCTAATTTATTCGTAAAGTGCTCATTAATCGCCTGAGCCTTATCCTCGGGGGGCTCAACTTCTTTTACGCTGTCGAGACTGAGCGTATGAAAGATTAGATATGTAGCGACTTTTTTTACTTCCTGCAAAAATATCCGCTCTTGATGGTCCTTTGGGAAGAGGTGATCATGTCCTTTCAGAAAGGAAAACAATTCGTCAGCGTACCCATCCAAATCATTAAATGATTTATCCCTTAATTCCGCGCGAAAAGCTTTAACAACGATCTCCCATGGCACACTATGAATCGCACTCGAACCGTAGACCATAACTCCAACTGGATGATGGTCGGAAAGTTGGAATATTTTATTCGCTCCCTTGAAATATCGTTGCTCTGCGCGCCCTTCGATCCACTGTGTAACCGTCGCGGCACTATCCGCTGCAAGTACCACCGCTTGGGGATTCATTATCGCTATTTCACAGGTCATTTCATTGACACTCCTTTGCCTGATTTTTGAAACCTGTCCGCGGGTAAGTAAGCGCAAAATACTATGCGGCTAAGCGCATAAGCTACTGAAAAATGGTGCTGGCGACAGGAATCGAACCCGTGACCCTCTGATTACAAATCAGATGCTCTACCAACTGAGCTACGCCAGCAATAAGGATTGGGTGACGGATTTTAGGCAATCCACCGCGTTACCGCAAATTATTCGCACGCCAGGGACTGGCGTCGGACATCTGCCTGCTTCCCGAGTAACGCCTGCCAGCGATCTTCGCTGATGAGGTCCTGGCCATGCTCCTCCAGATCCAGCCAATAAACCTCGCGGGTGCGATAGCGTGGTTCCAGATGCGCGTCGTAGCCCAGTTCGGTAATATCCCGCAGCCGCGATTCGGCGGTACGTTTATCGGAAAAAATACCTAGTGATATGAAATTCTGTCGCCCGAGAAAATAGTCCTCTACGCCCTTCTCGGCGAGTTCATCGACAATACGTCGTGCATCAGCGTTGGGCATTGCGGGCAGGAATACCCAATAGCCCGAGGGTTGTTGCATTTGTACCGTGCGCTGCACCGCCTCTACATCCAATAGTTTCAGCTCACCGACCAAGACATTCATATTCTCCTGCGTCATGAACGGGCCAATGGTCTGGCAATGCCTGGCTGGCGGCAGGGGCGGTTCGGTCAATGTGGTCGGTTCAGGCGTATCAGGGGAGGCGTCCATCCGGGGAGCCTGGGTTTCAGTACTCTCAACAAATTCAGATGCAGACATATCTGCCTGGACATCCGTCGCGGGACGCTCAATCTCGACAGGCGCATCAGCCAAAGACTCTGTGACTTCCGCCGGATCGGGCACTTCGTCGGGTTTTTGCTCAGTCTGACTGCTGACCTGTTCTGGTACGACACGCTCATTCAGCAACAGTAGCTTTTCAATCGTGGGAGAGAGTTGGTTGACCTGCGCCTCATATCGAGGCTGATAATCATCTTTATGCGTATACAGCCAACCCAACACGACAAGGTTCACGACACACAGCAGCAGAACAACTACTTTCATATCTGCTTTTCTACCGACTTGCTGGCAGCCGCCTCGGTTACTGTGCCTGGCTGGATTTTATCCGCGTGCTTTATGCGCGCAATACGTGCCAGGCCAAGCAAGACTAAATCAGCTTCAAATTGGGTACTCTGACTCAATATTGACTGTAGCTGCGGCACGTCTCCACCCGTCAGGATGCAATGCAGTTGACTGCCAAACTCGCTCCGCAGGTCGGCGAGGATGCGATCGATGAGTGCCACAACAGCATATAAGGTGCCACCACTGACGGCGCTGCCGGTGTCGGTACCCAACAACGTCACCTGCTGTGGTGTTGCCTGTTCAATCTGCAATCGAATTATTTCCGAGCGTCCGGCCAACGCATCGCGCATCAGCTGAATGCCTGGCACGATCAGTCCACCGAGATGCCGATTATCCTGCGCAAGCACATCAATGGTCAGCGCCGTTCCGCAGTCGATCACGCACAATGGCCCGTCATGCAACTCGCGCGCAGCCAACAACGCCAACCACCGGTCTATGCCGAGTCGTTCGGGTTCGGCGTAGGCATTCAATACACCAAACTGCTCAGCTGTCGCGACCAGATAGTCTGGCGTGAGTTTCCAATGGCGTTTGACCCATGAATTCAGCGCACGCCTTAGCGGCTCGCCCGCAACGTTTGCAACCATGACGGCATCCGGGGCATCCAGATCACCCCAGGTGGCACTGGCAAATTCTTTGATGGCGCTACCTGATTGAGCTATCGCGCCGCCGTGCTCGAATTGGCCATTGCGCAAAACGGCCCACTTGAGGCGGCTGTTACCTGCATCTAACAATAAAATCATGGGACCATCCGCAAACTGACTTCACCCGAGGAAAATCGATGCACTTCATTTCCAACCTGGAGTATCAATGCACCACTGTCATCGATCCCCTTCGCTTGGCCGGCAATCACAGTATCGTGCATCTGCAACTGCACCGCCCGACCCGCCATGCTATCGAGTTTGCGCCAGTCATCCAGAAATACCGACAAGCCTTGCTGTTCAAATTCACACAACGCAATCGACAGCTGTTCCAATACGGCAGCGGCCAAGGCATTCCTGGATGGCATTTTAGTGCTGATACGATAGAGATCCGTCCAGGGTTGTCCGATGTTGTCGCTGGCCGTTTTTGGCATGCGCACGTTGATACCAACACCGATTACTGCGTAACTAGGACCCGCAGATTCACCGGCAATCTCAACCAGTATCCCCGCGAGTTTTTGCCCTTGCCAGATCAGATCATTCGGCCACTTCAGTCCCACGTCCTGAGGAACGAATGCGCGTATCGCGCGCGCGAGCGCCACCCCGACGGCAAGACTGAGGCCGGCAAGCGCCGTTGGCCCGCCGTCAAATCGCCACAGCAATGACAAATACAAATTGCAGCCAAAGGGAGACACCCAGTGTCTACCCTGGCGGCCACGCCCGGCGGTTTGAAGTTCTGCCAGACAGGCTGTACCAGACGATGCACCACGCACAGCACGCTGTTTGAGATAGGAGTTGGTCGAGTCTACTTCGGGAAGAATGTCGATATGCGGGATAAGATCGCGGGCGCGGTCTGACAGGTGGCTATTTATAGTGTCATATGTGAGTAGGTCTAAGGGGTGTGCGAGCTGGTAGCCGCGCCCGCGTACCGCGTGAATGGTTAGACCCAGTCCCGTAAGTGCGCGTAGTTGTTTCCACACGGCGGCTCGCGTAACGCCCAAGCCTTCGCCCAGCACCTCGCCAGAGTGGAACTTCCCATCAGATAGAGCTTCTAGTAGAGCAAAACGTGCTTTCATAGCCAGAGTTTATCATAGCGTCAGCTGGCTTCCCCACACTCTGACCAGCCACTATCCCCACGAAAATAATCAGGCGTACAGCCAGCAGGCCTACGCAGGCAGGCGCCTCTATGACTATTGAACTATATTGTTCGTAAGCCGTTAGGGTCGTTATGCCCAACAGGGTATGGGCTGACAGCGGAGCATCCGAGGGAGGTAGCAATCATGGCAGCACCCCAAGCGGCGTCCTTGTTTCATGCCATACAGACCAGTATTGCATTCGATGCGGCAGAGCCATTATTCAAGCGGGCTCCGCGTGAAGATGAGAATGGCCGCCCGCTCGGTGATTTTATGATGATCATTCCGCGTTTGCGCAATCGCCCTCAGCGCCTTATACAAATCAAGGCAGAGAAGATCCATCTGGTGTTGCAGCAGTTTTCAGACTTGGTCGTGTTTGCCGACCTCAATTTAAAGCTCAATGTCCTGTGGGTTATCGTGCGCCAGAGCCCGCGCGCCTGCCTGGATATCCCTCAGGCAATCAGCGCAGTTATTCCTGAAGCACTTCTGGTTTCGCATCCACGCTTCATTTAGCCAGACTTAATATCCACTGTTGATGGCAACCTCGACATCGGCAAACGTTGTGGCGACTTCAATAGGCTCGAATACGAGGCCCAGCTGACGACTCAGCCGGCTTGCGGAAAAGATACCTCTTACCGATGTACCACCCGAGCGTTGATCACTATCGTAAACGAGCGCATGTTTTCGACCGACACGTCGCAATGTTTCAAGCACATTACCTACTGACGCCTTTAATACCTCCTCCATCGATATGAATTCCAACTTATCTCTTGGAACCATAATTTCGCGCACGGGTATTTCGGAATGCCTGAGTCGCATTTCCTTAACGAACCGTAACGGTTTTTCGCCCTGTATATCTGTCGAGGTGATTAAGCCTACTAGTTCATTGTCATGGTTTACCACTAGCAGCAACCGAACACCGCCCTCCCGCATTCGCATGAGCGCCCATTCGATCGACACATTGGGCTCGATCGTGAGCGCTGCGACTTGGCGCAGGTCGGTCATTGTCATTATGGCGGGAGTGTCCAACGATACCTTTGCAGGTAGCTCTTGAGCTGGCCTGAAGTAACCCATTGGACCTGTTAGATAATGCAAAGTTAAAGGCATGTAGCGCTTGTCCATACATACCTCCTATCTATTCCTGATGTGTACACTAGGGTATAGACCAAGGTGGGTAAATATGCAAAGCACGCCTATTAGAACACCGCAGCATACCTAATGCAGATGACGCTTTTGGATGCTTAAATCCACCATGCGCGCTCTTATAAGTTCTGCATCTATGGCATTCGGACGCTGGCCGAGGTAGTCACTGAAATCTTGCACAGCGGACTTAAAATGTCCTGCCTGCTCTCGGAGTATCCCCCGATCGCGGCGTTCTTCAGCCAGTTCCTGATCAATGATTAATATTAAATCCTGGACCAGGATTGCATTGATAATATCCTTAGCATCCCAGTAAATGGCTTTCAGATTGCGTAGCATCCGCACCAGAATTTCTCGAGTATTCGCCGGTGCGAGCAAGTGTTCAATCTGAGACGCGTCCCACGTACCGTCTGGCTGTACATGAAAGAGCAATTTTTCAAGATCCGCCAACTCCAAAGACGCGCCTTCAGAGTAAGGATCCAAAACGACAACGCCACGACTTAAAGGCAATATGACTAAAAAGTGCCCCGGGAAAGAAACACCTTGTAGCGGCAAACCAATACGCCTTCCAAGTTCGATATAGATAACAGATAAAGTGATCGGGAGGCCCAAGCGACGTTCGATCACGGTATTTAGAAAACTGTTCTTCTCGTCAAAATAATTATCGCCGTCACCTGCAAATCCTAACTCATCGAATAGAAACTGATTCAGGCATTCAATTCGGTCTGCCGCATCATCGCCCATATCCACGACACGACTTTTCAAGTAAGCGGCCCAATCATCCAACTGACGCAGATAAGCGATCACATCAAGTTCTGCATTTAGCGTCTGCGCTACCAGCAAGGCGGCTTCTGCCAATCTATCCTGCGCACCTACAGACTCGTCCAGGAGTTCTTGCAAGCGCGTTATCGTATTTGAATCGATTATCATCATGGGCGCACTTATTGATCGGCGTTGGTGCAGTTTAACCTATTCACAAACCCCTAAAAGAGAAAACCCCCACGGTCAGAGACCGTGGGGGTTTTCAGATTAAAGCCTGGCAGTGACCTACTTTCGCCTGGCGAAACACCACACTATCATCGGCGCTGAGCAGTTTCACTTCCGAGTTCGGGATGGGATCGGGTGGTTCCCACTCGCTATAGCCGCCAGGCAAACTTGTTGAGATGTCGGGACGCTAATCGTTCCGGCCTCTCCAATTCGTAAACTGATTTCAGCATTGGGTTTGTTGCTTACGCTTAACCAACATACTCAAACCACTTGAGTGTT
Organism: Thiohalobacterales bacterium; assembly: GCA_041739295.1. Classification (GTDB taxonomy): domain Bacteria; phylum Pseudomonadota; class Gammaproteobacteria; order Thiohalobacterales; family Thiohalobacteraceae; genus JAHJQQ01. The sequence goes on from JBGSOE010000294.1 coordinate 6,473, forward strand.
ATATGGTCAAGCCTCACGGGCAATTAGTACTGGTTAGCTTCACACATTACTGCGCTTTCACACCCAGCCTATCAACGTTGTAGTCTCCAACGGCCCTTCAGGGACCTTAAAGGTCCAGGGAGATCTCATCTTGTGGTGGGCTTCCCGCTTAGATGCTTTCAGCGGTTATCCCGTCCGTATGTAGCTACCCGGCTGTGCCACTGGCGTGACAACCGGAACACCAGGGATACGTCCACTCCGGTCCTCTCGTACTAGGAGCAGCTCCACTCAAATCTCCAACGCCCACGGCAGATAGGGACCGAACTGTCTCACGACGTTCTAAACCCAGCTCGCGTACCACTTTAAATGGCGAACAGCCATACCCTTGGGACCGGCTACAGCCCCAGGATGTGATGAGCCGACATCGAGGTGCCAAACTCCCCCGTCGATATGAACTCTTGGGAGGAATCAGCCTGTTATCCCCAGAGTACCTT
>JBGSOE010000321.1:0-1713 GCA_041739295.1 Thiohalobacterales bacterium
GGCAGTCATGACGATAGCAAGCATGATCATGGGCGTTCCGGTTTGATGATCACAGTGGGAGATACCTTCCACAATTTTGTTGATGGCATCATCATTGCAGGGGCATTTCTGGCCGACTTCAGGCTTGGTGTGGTGACTGCCCTGGCGATTATCGCGCACGAGATTCCACAAGAAATTGGCGACTTCTTGATTCTGCTGCATTCGGGTTATTCCCGGACTCAGGCGCTGATGCTCAATTTCCTGACGGGGGTGGCTACTTTAATTGGCGCGCTGGTCGGGTATTACGCATTGTCGAAGCTGGAAGGATGGACGCCTATTCTTTTGGGCCTGGGCGGGGCAAGCATGCTGTATGTGGCGATGTCGGATCTGATTCCAGGTTTGCACAAGCGTGCGGAAATCGGCGCTACGCTGCAGCAACTAGTTTTGATCGGACTGGGAATCGGCAGTGTTGGACTGGCCGGACATTTCATCGGGAACGTACACTGAATTCCTTCGCCGGCGGGGCCTGTCGGCAATATACACAAACAGAGCGAGCGGCAATGCGCCCAGGAAAATCAGGATGACGAGGGCCTTGCCAAAGCTGCTGGCGGTAATTGCCATCATCAGGATCACATAGGCCCAGCCAATCGCTACGATGTACATCAAACAAGCTCCACAGTGAATGCCATGGTAACCAAAGCACAATCATCACGCACGCCCAAAGTCGGGTTTGTTTCACTTGGATGCCCCAAGGCCACTGTCGATTCCGAACGCATCCTTACGCAGTTGCGCGCAGAAGGTTACGGTATCGTCGGGAGTTATGACGATGCTGATGTGGTCGTCGTCAACACCTGCGGTTTCATCGATGCGGCGGTCCAGGAATCGCTCGAAGCGATCGGCGAGGCACTCGCAGAGAACGGCAAGGTGATTGTCACGGGTTGCCTCGGAGCCAAAGCGGAAGTGATTCGTGAGGCGCACCCCAAGGTTCTGGCAGTATCGGGCCCACACGCACTCGATGAAGTGATGCAGGCTGTGCACACGGCATTGCCGAAACCACATGATCCATTCGAAGACCTGATCCCTCCTGGTGGCATCAAGCTAACCCCGCGCCATTATGCCTATCTCAAGATTTCCGAAGGCTGCAACCATCGCTGTACCTTCTGCATCATTCCGTCGATGCGTGGCGACCTGGTGAGTCGGCCCATCGGCGAAGTGATGCGCGAGGCGGAGGCACTGGTTGGTGCCGGCGTGCAGGAGTTGCTGGTGGTGTCGCAGGACACCAGTGCCTATGGCGTTGATGTCAAATACCGTCCCGGCTTCTGGAATGGCCGCCCCTTGAAAACCCGCATGACCGAACTGGCCAACGCGCTGGGGAGCCTGGGAGCATGGGTGCGTCTGCATTATGTCTACCCTTATCCCAGCGTGGACGACATGATCCCGTTGATGGCCGATGGCACGATCCTGCCGTACCTCGACATTCCTTTTCAGCATGCCAGCCCGCGTATTTTGAAGTTGATGAAACGACCTGGCGCGGTCGAAAAAACGCTGGACCGCGTCCAGTCCTGGCGTTCTGCCGTTCCCGATCTCACGTTGCGCTCTACTTTCATTGTCGGGTTCCCGGGTGAGACCGATGCCGAGTTCGAGGAACTGCTGGCCTTTCTAAAGGAGGCCCAACTCGAGCGTGTCGGCTGCTTCAAATACTCAGCGGTCGAGGGAGCCTCTGCCAATGATTTG
>JBGSOE010000095.1:0-9732 GCA_041739295.1 Thiohalobacterales bacterium
TATGTCGAGCAAATCACTTATCTAATCTTCCTTAAAATGGCCGATGAGCGTGAGCAGGGCGGGCAGGAAATTAAGGTGCCGAGTAAATACGCCTGGGCCAAGCTGGTGAAGTTGGATGGTGATGATTTAGAGCTGCAATACCGCCACACTCTGGAAAACCTAGGCAAGCAAGGCGGCATGTTAGGCACCATCTTCCGCAAGGCACAAAACAAAATCCAGGACCCCGCCAAGCTGGAACGCTTGATCAAAATGATCGAGAAGGAGCAGTGGTCCACCTTGCCGGCGGATGTGAAAGGTGAGATCTACGAAGGCTTGTTGGAACGCAATGCGCAGGATGTGAAAGGCGGTGCCGGGCAATACTTTACCCCGCGCCCGTTAATCCAGGCGATGGTGGAGGTGATGCAACCCAAACCCACCGACACCGTAGCCGATCCCGCCTGTGGTACCGGCGGCTTTTTATTGGCCGCCCACGACTACATGGCGGCGCATCCTGCTCTTTCTAAGAAAGACCGACGCCATCTTAAAGATACCGCTTTGCGCGGTAACGATATTGTCGATGGCGTGGTGCGCCTATGTGCCATGAACTTATACCTGCACGGTATCGGCGGTGATGAATGCCCGATTACCTCCAATGATGCCCTGGCCAAAGAAGTGGGGGATGACCGTGTTGATATGGTCCTGGCCAATCCGCCCTTTGGTAAAAAGAGCTCCATTACCGTCGTCAACGAAAAGACCGGTAAAAAGGAACAGGAAAAACTCACCATCGAGCGCGAAGACTTTTGGGCCACCACGTCCAATAAACAGCTCAACTTCGTGCAGCACATCGCCAACATGCTCAAGATCGACGGAAAGGCCGCCGTGGTGGTGCCCGATAACGTCCTCTTCGAAGGCGGCGCCGGCGAAACCGTGCGCAAAACCCTCATGGAACGCTGCGACCTGCACACCATCCTGCGCCTCCCCACCGGCATATTCTACGCCCAAGGCGTCAAAGCCAACGTCATCTTCTTCGACGCCAAGCCCGCTTCCAAAACCGCCTGGACCAAGAAAGTCTGGATCTACGACTTCCGCACCAATGTGCACATGACCTTGAAGACCAAGCGCCTGGTCAAGAGTGACTTTGCCGAGTTCATCGAACTCTATAAGGCCGGCGACAGAAGCAAACGCAAACCCACCTGGTCCGAAAAACTGGATTCCGGCTCGGGGGCCGGAATGACGGGACGTTGGCGCGTCTTCACCTACGACGAACTCATCGCCCGCGACAAGACGAACCTGGATATCTTCTGGCTGAAGGATGAGTCCCTGGAAGATACGGATAACCTACCAGCTCCAGCCATTCTGGCAGCGGAGATTGTGGAGCAATTGGAGGCGGCCTTGGAAGAGTTTCGGAGTGTGGAAGAGGTGTTGGCAGTTAATGGAGTTGTTGAATGAAAACATTAATGTTGGTAAACGGATTTATCTGTTTTCACGTTGATTTGGAGAATTCTATCGCTGTTAAAGCCACGCTCCATGGCTAGAAGTAAATCAGACATAGCGAATAGCGCCCTTCGTATCTTCCTTCAAGATCTCGGCAAGTATTATGACAAAGCAACGGCCATCTGAGATTCAGAGATACTTCGACGCTTTATCAAGTGACGAACAAGTTAAGGAACCTCTGATTTATTACTAAACCGTCATTCCGGCGCAGGCCGGAATCCATGTGATTCAAGGCACTAGATTCCGGCCTGCGCCAGAATGACGAATTATTCAGAGGTTCCTTAATGAGCCTCTGATTAATTCGCTGAAGCGGCATCTGCCGCGTTGCAGCCGGGCTCAAAATACGGGGCCGGGAAGCGGCAGACGCCGTGTAAACTCCGTTTGTTACTCGGTGCTACGCACCTCGCCCTTCGGGCCGGCTGGCGCCGTTCTCTCCGCTTCGCTTCGAGTCACCCGTCCGCGCCTTGCATCTGCTCGCTTGATCAAATTAATCAGAGGTTCCTTAATCTTGTTTCGTTGCACTTTAATACAGGTACGCATTGGCAACATCTAATAGATGTGCTTGTTAGTGACTTCTCGGGTGAAAACTATCCTTCTCTGCATTCTTGTTAAGACAAGCCAATCTATTGTGAGGTCTCATTCAAGTGTAAATATTTCGATGCAACCGATGTTTGTTGTTATTTAGTGTGCCGGGTGTAAGCAATGGCCTATACAGGAATGGCAAAATTAGCTTGTGCATATTTGTATTGAATGCTTACCATGCGGCTAGCGAGTGATCGGGACAAAGGAGTGTCCCGATTCGTTCGTGCTAACTGGTTTGAAGTCGTGCCATTACCAGCAATGAATAACACGATGAATACTGCATGCCACATTCTGCTGATACGGAACATCGGCTAGATACCGGGCTATTAAGTCTTGTACTATGCGCGCGTTTTTTGGGTCTGCCCGCTGATGTGGGGCAGTTACGGCATCGTTTTGCCCCGCCGGGTGATCTCGTGGGTGCGCAGGAGCTCCTGCGTGCTGCACGCCACCTCGGTCTGAAGGCGCGAGAGGTCACCACGCAGTACGACCGACTCGCAAAAATCCCCCTCCCAGTCATCGCCCAGCATAAAGACGGGCATTATTTCGTCCTGGCGAAGATCGACGGCGACAAGGTACTCATCCAGGATCCACTTGAATCCCGCCCCTTGGCCTTGCCACGGGCCATTTTCGAGGAAGCCTGGTCCGGAAAGCTCATCCTGCTGACGCGCCGCGCCGTTCTGTTGGGTGAGAATGCCAAGTTCGGCTTTAAGTGGTTTGTCCCCGCCATCGTCATATATCGCAAGCTGTTTGCGGAAGTCCTGATGGCCTCGTTTTTCCTGCAACTCTTCGCGCTGATCACACCGTTGTTTTTTCAGGTCGTCATCGACAAGGTTTTAGTGCACAAGGGTTTGACGACCCTGGATGTATTGGCCTTTGGGCTGATCGTTGTATCACTGTTCGAGGTGGTACTCGGTGGTTTGCGTACCTATCTGTTTTCACACACGACCAATCGCATCGATGTCCTGCTCGGCGCGAAACTCTTTGGCCACCTGTTGGCACTGCCCCTGAGTTATTTCGGTGCACGCCGGATCGGCGACTCGGTTGCGCGTGTACGCGAACTGGAGAACGTGCGCAATTTCATCACCGGGTCGTCACTGACGCTGGTCATCGACCTGTTTTTCACCCTAGTCTTCCTCGCGGTGATGTATTACTACAGCCCGCTGTTGACCTATATCGTTCTGGGCGCCATTCCTTGCTATGTCCTGCTGTCCGTATTTGTGACGCCGATCCTGCGCGCCCGTGTGCATGAGAAATTCAATCGTGGCGCCGAAAACCAGGCCTTCCTGGTGGAGTCGGTCAGCGGAGTCGAGACCCTCAAGGCGATGGCCGTTGAACCGCAGATGCAACGTCGCTGGGAAGAACAGCTGGCCGGTTATGTGAGTGCCAGCTTCAAGGCCAGCAATCTGGGCAATATCGCTATTCAAGTTGCCGGCCTCATCAATAAGGTGGTGATCGTGTTGATCCTGTGGGTCGGCGCCCGTGCTGTAATCGCGGGTGACCTCAGTGTGGGTCAGCTAATCGCCTTCAATATGCTGGCGGCACGCGTCAGTGGCCCGGTGTTGCGACTGGTGCAACTGTGGCAGGATTTTCAGCAGGCCGGCGTCTCGGTGCAACGTTTGGGCGATATTCTCAACACCTCGACCGAGCCCAGCTATAACCAGAATCGCAGTTCGCTGCCGCAACTCAACGGCCGCATCTCGTTCGATCGCGTGACCTTCCGCTATCGTCCGGATGGCGCCGAGGTCTTGCGGGGTGTCGAGCTGGAAATTCCGGCCGGACAGGTCATCGGCGTAGTCGGTCGTTCGGGGTCCGGCAAAAGCACGCTGGCGAAACTGGTGCAGCGTCTGTATGTCCCGGAATCGGGTCGCGTACTCGTGGACGGCGTTGATCTCGCTATGGTCGATACTGCTTGGCTGCGGCATCGTGTCGGCGTCGTGCTTCAGGAGAATGTCCTGTTCAACCGCTCGGTGCGCGACAACATCGCACTCACCGATCCAGGCATGCCGATGGAGACCATTGTCCAGGTCGCGAAACTCGCCGGTGCGCACGAATTCATTCTGGAAATGCCCGAGGGCTACGACACAATAGTCGGCGAACACGGCTCGACCCTGTCCGGTGGCCAACGCCAGCGGCTGGCCATCGCCCGCGCCCTCGCAACCAATCCGCGCATTCTCATTCTCGATGAAGCGACCAGCGCGCTGGATTACGAATCCGAACGCATCATCCAGCAGAACATGCAGGCCATCTGTCAGGGTCGCACCGTCATCATCATCGCGCATCGCCTGTCCACTGTGCGCAACACAGACCGCATCGTCGTCCTCGAACGTGGTCAGGTGATCGAACAGGGCGAGCACGACGACTTGGTCAAGAAAGGTGGCCAATACACGCGCTTGTGGGCGTTGCAGTCGGGGGAGGCAGTGGTGGGTGCTGTGTAGTGAAAATTTATCACACCAGAGAACACAGAGGCCACAGAGTTTTTCTATTAATAAAATTATCTATGTGTTCTCCGTGCCCTCAGGTGTGACATATTTTTATTATTTTCACAGAGGAGTTCGCATGGACGCGACGGAATTGAACAGCATTACGGACCGGATTATTCGGTGTGGTATTGAGGTGCATAAGCAATTAGGGCCTGGCCTGCTGGAGTCGAGCTACGAGGCTTGTATGGTCTATGAACTGGGGCATGCTGGGCTCAGTGTCAGTCGGCAACTGGAGCTGCCAATTCGGTACAAGGACATAGAGCTTACGTGTGGTTACCGCATAGATCTGCTGGTTGAAGATGCTGTGATAGTTGAGCTGAAAGCTGTCGACAAGCTACAGCCCATTCATGATGCACAGCTCATTAGCTATCTCCGCTTGTCGGGGAAACGACTCGGCCTGCTAATGAATTTCAACGAGCGATACCTGAAAAATGGCATAAAACGTCGAATACATAACATAGACATCCACTACACGGATGTGAATCCATGAAACAAGACAATAATAATTCTCTGTGCCCTCCGTGCCCTCCGGTGTGAATAAATTAATGAGAACAACTCACGAACTCGACTTTCTGCCCGCCGCCCTGGAAATCCAGGAACGCCCCCCGTCGCCACTCGGCCGAACAGTCATTTGGTCAGTGATGGCGTTCTTCATCATTGCACTGGTCTGGGCCGTTGTCGGTGAGATCGATATCGCGGCCACCGCACAGGGCAAGATCATTCCCAGTGGCCATGTGAAGGTCATACAGCCCCTGGAAATCGGCAGCGTGCGCGCCATCCATGTCAGCGAGGGCCAGCAGGTTGAACAAGGTGACGTGTTGATCGAACTTGACTCGACCCTCAGCGGTGCCGACCGCGATCGCCTGACCCGCGAGTATCACACCGCACAACTGAATCATGCCCGCCTTACGGCACTGATTCAGACCCTTCAGGCACAAAACAGCACAGAGCCTATGGCGGCAGATCGGGAGACATTACCCCAGATTGAGACTTCGAATCTGAGTAGCGTTGATGAGGCCGCGCTGACACTTCAGCGACACCTGCTCCGCACCCAATGGACAGAGTTCACGTCCCGGCTGGCGGCCTTGGATGCAGACCTCATCAAGCGCACAGCCGAACTTGCCGGCGTTAAGTCGCAAGTCAGTAAACTGCAACAGACCCTGCCACTCATAACCAAACGCGCCGAAGCCCTGAAAGGTTTGGTCGGTAAAAAACTGGTGGCCGAGAACCAGTGGCTGGAACTGGAACAGGAACGCATCGAACAACAGCAAGACCTGGAAAGCCACAAACAGCGCAGCCTCGAACTCAATGCCGCCATCGCCGAGGCCCGGCAGCAACGCAACGGTATGCAGGCGGAATTTACCGGTAAGGTCTACACCGATCTAGCCGAGGCCGAACGGCAGGTGTCCGGTCTCGAACAGGAACTCATCAAGGCCGAACAGCGCAACGGCCTGCAAACACTTACCGCACCCATCGCCGGTATCGTTCAGCAATTGGCCGTGCACACCGTCGGCGGTGTCGTTACCCCCGCACAGGAACTGCTCAAGATTGTCCCGCAACAAGGTGAGTTGGAGGTCGAGGCCTGGGTGCTGAACAAGGACATTGGCTTTGTGTCGGAAGGGCAGATCGCCGAGGTCAAGGTTGAAACTTTCCCGTTTACGAAGTATGGAACCCTCGATGCCGAGGTGACCGATGTGTCCAGTGACGCTGTGACTGATGAGCAGAAAGGCCTGATCTATGCGGCACGCGTGCTGATGAGGGATACGACGATTCAGGTTGGCGACAAGCTGGTCAATCTTACGCCGGGCATGGCGGTGACGGTGGAAGTGAAGACGGGCACGCGGCGGTTGATCGAGTTTGTGTTGAGTCCGTTGCTGCGGTATCGGGATGAGGGGATGCGGGAGCGGTGAGGTTGATTATTCACACCAGAGATCGCGAAGAACACTGAGAACACTCATTAAAAACTCTCTGTGATCTCTGTGCCCTCTGGTGTGAAATATCATTAAGGACATCATAACTATGTACTTGGCAGGAATTATGTGCGTTGACGTTGATAGGAGGTTGTCTGCATGAGTGGTCTTTATTTAATTGGTGTTATCGCGCTGTGGCTATGGCTGACGTCGCTGTTATGGAAAGGCTTCAAACGTCTGCGAGGCAGAACAGGTAAGCACACAACTGTCATAAACGTATTTGCATTGATACTCGCGCTGTTTTGGATAGGCACCTCGTTCTGGTATAGCGGAGGGCAAAAGATCTACTACGACCGGCAGGTTGAGAAGCTGTGCGCCGTCGATGGAGGAATCAAGGTGTATGAGACGGTGAATTTACCGGCGGATAAATTTAACCAGTGGGGTCAGATAAATTTCTTTAGGCCTAATAAAGGAGATGAAGCATTAGGTCCCGATTATATATACAAATCGGAATCGAAGTACCTCAGTAGTGGCGAGGACGGGCGAGTCGTTATTCTCCGTCATCACGACTCTGTCTATCGTCGATTAGATAGCAGACTCCTTGGTGAACAAATTGGATACGCAAGGAGAGGGGGTGATATTCCAGGACCATGGCATCCATCGTCTTATGCATGTCCAAATTTCGGTAGTGATAGTGTTCTTAAACAAGTATTCGTTAGGCTTCAAGGACAGGGAGATAAGTCATGAGTACAATCACTGCGTATTTCGATCAGGCAGGGTTATCACTGGCGGCATATGCCAATCTCGCTATTGGCAATATAGATAATACTGGAGTTGCATCTTTGCAGAACGACGCAGGCATGTCTCAAGCCCAAGCCGCCGAATTCGCCTCGAACTGGCGTGTTATTGAACAATACAGCCCTACTGAGACCGTACCGTTCTACGATCACGATGGCGTCTTTGCCGGTTACATCGAACAATCCACCGGCCTGTCGGCAACGATCTTCGAACGACTCAATGAAGCAGGCAATCCTACTGGCGAACGACATCTCGCCGTGCGCGGCACGAACGATATCGCTGATATCACCACCGATCTCATCGACATTACGCTGCTCGGTACAGCGGAATATCAGAATCAATATACGCTGCTTGGTACACGAGTCGGCGAGTGGTTGGTGGATGGTACGCTCTCATCGGGTTTCACTGTCACCGGTCACAGCCTGGGCGGATTTCTTGCTGGCGCACTGATATTGGATTTTGCCACAGACATTTCACACGCCTATTTATACAACGCGCCAGGCGTGGGGGGTGGAATTTTGCCAGGATTGATGGCGCTGATGGGTTTGGAAACAGAACCGACGCTCAATTTGTCGCTGGTGTCGAATCTGATTGCGGATGCAGGATTTTCACTTACAGCAGGTTTAGGGTTGGATTGGGGTGTGCCAATACCAGTGGGCATTGAGGATCAGGCACCCAATTACTTGGCAAACCACAGCATCATCCCGCTGACCGATTCCCTTGCCGTCTACGCTCTGTTTGGTGAGCTTTCCTCGTCCGCCAACATGGCGGACATCGGCTCGATTTTGAACGCCGCGAATAATCAGAACGACATGACCTTGGAGACCATGGTCAACGCGTTGGGGGATTTGTTTAATGCAGGCTCAACAATTATCGGCAATGAAGACGATTTGCGCGATGCCCTCTATACACGCATTTTGGCTATCCAGGGAAGTGCGGTTTATATAGCTGCGCAACAGGCATCAGACTTCACCGCAGTGGTTTCACTGGACCCGACCGACCCTGCGCAAGCTACCGACCCCACCCAATTGACCAATCTCGCGCAGTCCGATACTCCCGATGGCCTGGCCTATCGCTATGCCCTGGTAAACCTGCTGCCTTTCGTCATAAAGGGCGATGCCGCTCTCTATACCAACCACAACCTAAACGGTGAACTCGACCTCTACGACCCAGATACTCGTAAAGGCATAACCGCGTCTTATCTGGCTGATCGTGCAGAGATGCTGGCGTTGAAACTGAAATTCGACAGCGGTGAGCACGACTCTAACGACTTCCTGTCGATTGGTGATAAACCTTATAGCGACGAGTGGGACAGCACAGATATACCAGGCGATTGGCGCTATGCCGACTACAGCACAAGTGTCAATGGCGCACCGCTCAGTCTGTTCATCGATGGGGTGGGGGAAAGCACGTTTGGCGCTGACCCGGATCATCAGATTCTATTCGGAAGTGATGCTGACGATGGACTCGATGGTAAAGAGACTTCTGACCATCTATACGGTGGTGCTGGTGAAGACATGCTCTTTGGTTTCGAGGGTGACGACCGTCTAGAGGGTGGCGTGGGTGATGATATCCTCATGGGCGGACGTGATGATGATTATCTGGAGGGCGGCTTAGGCCACGATACCTACTTGTATCAAACCGGCGATGGTGTCGATACGATTATCGATACCGATGGTGTTATAAAGTTTGACGGCGTTGTGATGAAGGGTGGTTCTGTATCCGAGACGGATGAAAACACGTTCATCAGTGACGATGGTAACTATACATTCACTCGCGTAGAGACAGCGACTGGTACGGATGTATGGATCAATGGTGTCATAAAAATACTGGGCTACAAGCCGGGGGATCTTGGGATTCTTTTGGGTGATCCGGCTGAAGAGCCGGTAACTTACCTCAACGTACATCTTGGGGATTTGAATTATCCCGCTGACTTGGATCGTGGCTACATTCCGGGGCCTGATGGTGTGCCTCGGGCATGGTCAAGGTATTTAGAATTCGTTGATGTTGGCGTTTTTGATACCACGTTCGATCCTGCTGTTCAGCTGTTAGACATTACTATGGAGGGTGATAATTATATATTTGATCCTGAAGATGCAAATAGTTGGAAATTTGTTTCAGAGAACATCGTTGCCGAAGTCGAAGACTGGGACATCACAACCGTCGGTGGTAGCGGAGGCGATCGGGTAACGACGGGAGATGGTAGCGATTTTGTTTCGACCCTGCCCTTCCGGCACTTTAACAACGGTGCCGATTCGCCCGATGATGTGAATATCATTCCCAATACATTTTGGATATACGTACCCGATGAGGCTGGTCCCGATTATGTTGATACCGGTGCCGGTCGTGATTTCACGCTGACCGATGGTGGTGATGACACGATCCTGTTGGGGAGTGGCCAAGACGCCGCCGCGGCAGGTAAAAGTGACGATACTATTGATGGCGGCGCCGATGGCGATCTCCTCAGCGGCGGGCCGGGACGTGATTAC
>JBGSOE010000412.1:0-8209 GCA_041739295.1 Thiohalobacterales bacterium
GAAGGTCTGACTCAGGAAGGCGATCTGTCGATCTGCGCTTGAGAGCGCAAGCACACGGATGCCGGCGGCGAGGGTTCTATCAGGCAGGACACCATCGTCCTCGGCACGCCCGATCGGCATGGCGAACCAGAAAGTCGAGCCTTGTTTCGGGAAACTCAATACGCCAATGCGTCCACCCATCAATGTCACTAATTGACGGCAGATCGCAAGCCCCAACCCGGTGCCGCCGTAACGGCGTGTCGTGGAGCCATCGGCCTGCTGGAAAGCATCGAAGATACGGCCCTGGGCCTGCAATTGTAGGCCGATACCCGTATCTATGACCTCGAAGCGGATGGTCAGCCCTGCATCGCTGGAAGTCTCGCGACTGATGCGGATGATGACAGAGCCGGCCTCGGTGAATTTGACGGCATTGGCGACCAGATTGAGCAGGATCTGACGCAGACGAGTGACATCGCCACGCAACGCCAGTGGAACATCTGGGGCGATCTCGTGACTGATCTCTAAATGCTTACGGCGTGCCTGGTCGGCAATAATCCGTATGACATCGCCGATGATAGCAGGGAGATAGAAGTCTTCGAAATGCAAACGTAGGTGACCGGTCTCGACCTTTGAAAAATCCAGAATGTCATTGATCAGTTCGAGCAGCGAATTACCGGAGGAGAAGGCGATGTCGGCATACTTCCGGTCGGCGGCTGCCAGTGATCGACTGACACGTAACAGCTCCAGCATACCTAGCACGCCGTTCAAGGGGGTGCGCAGCTCGTGGCTGACATTCGCAGCAAATTCACCTTTTAGTCGGGCTACTTCAAGCGCGGCATCGCGAGATTCCGCCAGGTCGCGGTTACGGTCTTCAATAACGCCAATCATGGTGTTGAACGACTGCTGCATTTCACGGACGTCACAGGGACCGGCTTCATCAGCACGGATGCCGGTTTCGCCGCCTTCAGCCCGCCGCATCAGTTGCGAGAGTGCGCTAATAGGATGGGTGACGCTCTTGGTTAGTTTCAGCAAGGCAAACAGCAGTAAGCTCGCCAGCACGACGGACATGATGAAGTTGAAGCCAAAGACACTGCGTGTAAGTAGTGCAAGTCGATCCTTGCCTACCACCAGATAGACATGTCCAAGTACCTCAGGTGTGCCGTTATGAGTAGGTGCTTCGGCGGTTGAGGAATGCAGTTGGTCGCCGTAACTCACGGGCGCGGTAAAGCTGAAGTACTCCGGCTTGTCGTCGAGCAGACTCACCTCGTTAGGCGGTGAGGTCAGTTGGTGTATACCAGGTAGAGGGTCACCGAAGGTGGCCAGCAGTTCGCCTTCACGGGTGTAGATGGATACCGATCTGACATCGGGGAAGCCGAGGGTAGCCTCGGCGGCATCCTTGACGTTGTCGGCGCTGTGATAGAGCAGGGCAAGGACGCTTTGATTCGCGAAGTTTGCCGCAATCTGGCGACCATCTTCCAGCATCGCCTGGCGGACCGCGCGTACCGAACCGAGCGAGATCACGACGCTCGAACTGAGATAGACCAGAATGATCCCGGCAGCGAACGCCCAGGTGATCTGGCGCCTGAAGCTTAATTTATTGAGTCGCTGCCTGAGGTTCATGAATGCTGCCATCAACGCTGTGGGAAGGTCAGGTCGAATGACCGAACCTGATCCGCGTTCAAGTTGAGCCGCAGGTGTTCCGCGGTGCGCATATTCACCGCTATGAGCAGATCCTCCAAGGGCTGCATCCCGGCATTAGCGGCAATGCCTGCCGCGCGTTGTGCAGCGATACGGCCCAGCTTGCGGCCCATGGCGAAATTGTCCGGGTAGACCGAATAGAGTGCACCGCGCTTGGCGTGGTCGGCGTTGCTCGAGAAAAGAATAAAATTTTGAGCCCAGGCGGCATTCAGCAACATGGGTAAGATCACCTTGTCGTCTACAGCTTGAGGATCCTGGGGTATCCACAGTGCATCATGTGGGCCGAGTCCCGGGACGACCGATTTATACATAGCGGCTGCGGCCAACAGATCTTCGGCCTTATGCGCCACGACGGTCAAGTTGAGGCGCTGTCCGGCTGCCACGGCACGATCGATAAGTGCCTGCCCACGTGAATCACTGTAGACCACAGTGACTTTTGTCACCTCGGGCGCCAAACGTTTCAATTGATTGAGCAGGAATGCCGGGTCCGGCGTCAGGCTGATACCCAGGGGGGAATCGCCGCTGGTCTTGGGCACATCAGGGTCGAGCACGGCGCCGCGCACCACGTCTATATCGAGCTGCAGCGATTCGAGCTGATCCAGGGTGGTTCGGCCCAGGGCAATACAGGTACCAATATTGGCATCGATGAGTTGCGCACGGACCTTTTCCAGATTTTTCTCGTTAACCAGAATCACACGCGGTGAGTCGCTGAGTTCGGTTTCGATGCCTTTGGTGATTGACATGAAGATTGAACCATAGGGTTCACCGATATCCGGATAGAGTACGGCAATGCGATTTGATCGCGGGGCAGTGCTGGAGCCGATTTCAGTTTCGGCCAACGCAGAAGATGGCAGGATGTTAGCGAATCCGCAGGTAATAGAGAGCAACAGCAATACTAAGGATCGACAGACCCTCGCTGCGGTCAATCCCTGCTTACACTCTTGGGTTATTGCCAGTGCCATTCATGCTGTCCATTGCATTATTGTTGGTTGTTCCAGGGCCGAGGCGGAGGCCCTGCATACTGAACGTCTTCAACTCGCATGGGCATGAAGGTATCCGGCGGGACTTTCAATGCATCCGTGTAACAGGCCAGGAGGCCGCCCTCGACACAGATTGAATACAATATGTGACTCTCTTTGGCGCTGAAGCCGTTATCCGTTAGAAACGCAGCGAGATATCCCGCCAGATTCATGCTTTCACCGCACTCATTCAGAAGTTCGTTTTCGACGGCGTTTGCAAGCTGCATATGCTCACCGGTTGGGAATTCCAGATGCTGTGCCAGCTGCTTCATGGCAACCACGCGCTCATCACCTCTGGCTACCGGGCGACCGAAGCCGGGTATCGCCCGAGTCTTGTGAAGACGGCGATAGTTTTCGATGATCTCCGCGGGTTTTATTCCGGTTTGTTGGTTATGCCGTGCCTCGGTAATGAAGGCAGTTGAGGCCAATGCAGTGCCCGGACCGTAGATCCGTGACTCGGAAGCCAGTAATCCCGCACTGACGGCTGCAGTAGGCGTGCTCCTGAGTGTGCCGGCATAAGTGGCAATTTGATTGCACCAGATGCGCGCATCCGGCCAGCTCAGACACATGAAAGTCCCTTCTACCCAGTCGGCAAGCCGGCGCTCAGGCAGACGCCCCGTGATGTTAAGGAGCAGCAATTGGAAATAACTAGTTTCACCCAGTAGTTCATTCAAAAGCCCGCGGCCGTGGATAACAACATCCTGGCCAACGCGCCAGCCACCGATCCGGGAGCGGATGGTGCCGCGCAATCTGTCCCACAGAGCGGTGATATCAGTCGTCATCAATGAAGTACCGGCTGTCGTCAATGAAGGGGAGTGCGGTCAGGGGTTTGTTGGACATCTCAAGGGCGTGCGCCAACAAGCCAGGTGCGGACAGCCATTGGAAAAGCCCTGGCCCCCATTTCGGGTGGAACCCAAGATCCAGAAACGTTGCAGCAGCGAGGCCCGGTATCAACCAGCTGCCGAAGCCGAGATTTTCAAGTTCTTGTGCGAAACGACTCGCCCAGGTCATCGAGTTGCCTGTGCCAGGCAACTGCAGTAACGTTTTTGCGAGTGATACGGCAAGGTGGTCGGTACCACCGAAACGGGTGCCGAAGCCAGGTGCTGGATGGGTGTCACCCTGCGTAGTAGTTACATGTTCAGCAATTAGTCGATTGGCCACCTCAAGTGGATCGCGTTTTATATGGCGCCGAAGAAATTGCATTGCGGCGCCGACCTCTGCAGCGCCCAAGTGCGCGCCAGCCAGAACGTTCAGGCCTAGCGGAAGCACATTAACCGGATCTGTTTTGGATACCGCCGCGGCGATGACGGCACGCGTGGCCGGATGCCGTGGCCCAGGATTAGCGAGAGCAATGCCGATCTTTTCCAGCAACTGATGTTGTTCAGGACTGCAACGGCTACCTGTGAACAGAAGGTAGATGTATTCCCAGTAGGAACAGTTTGCGAGCAGATCCTGCAGCGCATAGCCGTGGCAATAGGCCTCGGTCGCGTTGTAGGGATTGTCCGGCGCCGGTTGTTCTAACCAGATACGGGTCTCGACACGTTCTGCGAATTTATCGCTGCGGCGTTCGACTTTTTGTGGTTCATCACTCACGGTCAGAATGCCATGCGACCGGTGAGATACAGGGCCCTCCCGGCCAAGGGGTAATCGCCCGGTATCAAGGCGCCACCAGGTACGCCCGGTTCTGCAGGGCTAGGTTCCAGCGCATCCGCATCAAACAGGTTCAGGGCCGAGAGTTGGATGCTCCAGGTACCGCCTATGGAGGTACGAGTGATGGCCGCGTTTACCTGGGTATAAGAGTCGAGTGCATCGCGTGGGTCAGTCGGCTCGCGCACGCGTTCTCCGATCCATTTAACCTGAGTCGATAGCTCCCAGAGTTCTATCGGACGCCAGCGCAGTTGCGTATAGGCCTGATGTTTAGGGCTGAAGGCAGCCCGCGTATCCGTACTCAGGTCCGTTGAATCCTGAAAGGCATAGTAGGCGCGTAAATCCAGTGCGGCCGATAGTTTGCTATCGAGTTCTAATTCAAATCCATGGCCGTCTTGTCCGGCAGTGTTCGCGGCCGTGGCAGAGGCGCCGGTGTTATCGGGGACGAATCGGATCAGGTCTTCGATCTTATATTTGAACAGACTGAGTCCAATGCGGGTATCAAAGGTCGGGTGATAGTCAAACGCCAGTTCGTAGGTGTTGATCGCTTCAGGATCAAGATCAGGGTTGCCGAGAACGACGGGATTATTGACTGTAAACAATTCGGCAAAGGAGGGGGCGCGGAAGGCGCGGCCATAAAGTAGTTTGGTGGTCAGATCCTGGCGCGTGTTCCAGACCAGAGCAAGGCGTGGATTAACAGTAGAGCCGAAATCAGAGTAATTGTCGTAGCGAATCCCAGCGGTCAAATTCCAGTCCGGTGCAAAGTTCCATTGGTCCTGTAAAGACAGATACTGAACCGTCCGTGATTCGTCCGGCATGAAATTATAGGGCGTGCCGGTCACTGAAGTAAGCGTCCCATTAATCGGTGTCACCGTGCCATCAATGACACCGGGGCCGAAATTTTTGGTTTCTTTAGTAGATAGTTCGCTGTAAAACAGTCCAGCACCTATGCGCCAAGTGTGATTCTGTAGACCCCGGTAAAGCGTTGCAGTATCCAGGCGCAGATGCTGCTCATACACCTCCGGATTACCAATCAGGCCGTCGATAAAGGCCACTGGCTGAACAGGATTGATGAGATTGATGTTGCCATCGCTACCAATGGGTAACACGGTACCGGCAGGGAACAGAGTCTGTTGGGATTGGCTATTGATGTCCATATAGCTGATGCGTGCTTCTGCAGTCCAATGATCCGAAATTTGTTGCTCACGTAAACCTGCTTCGATCAAGTAATTGTCTGCATCGCCTTGCCCAGTGGGATCGAGTGATTGAGTAAGACCCGGACCAACGCCCACATTTGTCTGCCGCCAGTTCCAGAACCGAGCAAACCATTTTTGAGTAGCCAGTTCTATACGGGTATCTACACGGTCGGCCCCGGTACTGAATGATCCTGGTGCTTGTGATGCCGTGGTCGCGAAAAACTGGTCGAACACGGACTGGGCATCGGTCGCGGTGGTCCTGTCGGTATCACCGTTGGTTGTGGCGCCTTCGATGCTAAGTGATACGTCGATATCATTGATCCGTCCACCATACATACCCCAGGCCGCCGCTGTGTCGAAGGAGCCGGCGCGGACGCCGGTCTCGACACCTTGATGCTCCGAGCCACTCTTAGTAATGATATCGATCACGCCGGAAAAGGCGTCAGCGCCATACACAGCCGACCCAGGACCGCGGATGACTTCGATTCGGCTGATGGACTCGACCGGCATGCTGAAATTGGCGCCACGATCGCCTAAGAAGGACTGGGTGATCGGTGTCCCGTTAACCAGCACAAGCACCTGTGGATTTTTATCGGTGTGAATGCCGCGAATGCTATATACCGGTGAAAAGCGCAGGGACGACAAACCTACATGCAAACCCGGTACTGTTTCTAATACCTGATTCAGATCGACGGCCCCCATGCGGCGAATGTCATCCGCGGTGATAACCGTCGCTGCTGCGGGTGCTGTTGACAGCGGTTGTGAGACACCGGTCGCGATGGTCACGAAATCGTGACTGCCATACGACAACGCCAATTCGGCTTCATCCGGTGTGGCGGACTGTGCATTCGACACGCAGGCAATCACCAGGGCAAAGACCAGGGCGTTGCGGTATTTTTTGATAATCATAGGGGAGTGGGACACACAAACCTCCGTTGTCTCGGTGTGCCCGTTTTTATCGACTTCAGATTATTTTCCTTGAAAGTCAAAAATATGACTTTCTCTTGCTGGTCGCGATTATTGATTTTTACGGGTGAATTAGGCAGAACTAAGCGTCCGAATGCGATTAGCCAAGGGTGGGACTTGATCTCGATCCACACGTATGTCCAGCAGAGTAGGACCCGCGCGTGAACAGAGATTGGCGATATCAAGCATCTCAAGGTCTTCAGGAGAATTGATGACAATGCCATCCGCACCCAGGGCACGCGCCATGGCGGCCAGGTCGGTCTCCGGAAGTTCGAAACCGATAGCTTCGGCACCAGATAATCGCTGGCCATGTTTGACCATGCCGAGGGCGCTATCGTTAAGCACGACGAAAATGACAGTAAGACCATGTTCAACGGCAACCGTGATTTCCTGGCCAGACATCAACAGGCTGCCGTCGCCCGTGAGGCATATTACAGGTGAATCCGGTTTGGCCATGGCGGTACCGATCGCCGCGCCGATCGCCCAGCCCATGGATGCGTATTCCAAGCAGGTCCAGAAGATGCTACCGCAGGTGGTACGACGCCCTGCCAAGCGGCGATCGTACGGATTCAGATAGTGGATTGCCCAGGACATGCTGTTGCCGGAATCCACCAGATAATGTGTGTTCGGGGGAAATAGCCGCGTCAAATCCCGCATCAGCCGCGCCGGTTTGATTGGGGTAGCGTCGTCATTGATTGCTTCAGGGTCATCGTAGGTGACATTGGGCATCCGTCGCAGCTGCGCCACTTGGGATGAGCCGAGTTCAGGTAATTCAGAATTACTTGGCCAGCACCCGATACTCTCAACCTGCATCTGTTTTTCCAACGCCTCGAATATCGTCGACAGATGCCCGCGTACATGCAATCTGGCCATAGGCGACTTTGTCAGGTTGTGGGCGATAGCATCAACGTGGATCAAACGCCGATTCAGAATCAGATTGGCATTCCAACCGTCGGTGGCGGATTCTGTTAAAGCCGTGCCGACCGCAATGATCGTGTCAATGTTTGGATCCAGCAGAGCTTGAATGGCAGAGGTATGCCCCGCAAAGCCGATCACACCGCAGTATAGAGGGTGATAGGGGCTGACGAAGCCCTTACCGTGTGGTGTAACGATGACTTTTGCCTGAAGGGAAAGGGCGATTTCTAAGATTGTACCGATAGCAGGGCCCGCACCTTCACCGATGACAAAGGCAACGCCACGGGCTTGTGCTATCTCATCGCTGAGAGTTGCAACGGAATCCGGGTCATATGACTTATCTGTTTTGAGCAAATCGGCCAGATCATAAGACGGCGATGAAACAGTGGCAGGACTTCTGAGCAGATCGAGCGGCAGACTGATGTGGCTTGGCCCCCCCGGAGCTTGGAATGCGCTCATGATCGCCGCGGCTAATTTGTGTTCCAGCTGGTCGCAATGCGACACCAGCGTGTTATAGCGGGTGCAATATTCAAACATGCCCACGGTATTGATGCCGGTACAGGAGGATTCCTGAAATGCACCACGCCCGAATGATGTCAGTGACGTCTGTGCGGTGATGACCAACATGGGGATGTGGCTTTCATAGGCCGAAGCGACGCCGGTAATGAGATTGGTCGCGCCGGGACCGGTGGTCGCACAGCAGACGCCCAGCTTGCCACTGTTGCGGGCATAACCGTCGGCCATGAAGGCTGCGCCAGTTTCATGACGTGCGACGATGATGCGCGGGCC
>JBGSOE010000475.1:0-9351 GCA_041739295.1 Thiohalobacterales bacterium
TAGAGAATTTCAACCTTATTCGTCATTCCGGCGCATGCCGGAATCCATAGTATTCAAGGCTCTGGATTCCGGCATGCGCCGGAATGACGGCCTTCTGTGGGCACTACGAACAAAATTGGAACCGCCAAGACGCCAAGAACGCCAAGGGAAGTAAATGGGAACGGCAAAAAGATTTTCCAAGATATAATCTTGGCGTGCTTGGCGCCTTGGCGGTTCATATAGCTTGACGTACTTGGCGCCTTGAATAGAAACTCATCAGGATTCAGCTGTCTCAGGCGCCAGAGCCAGTCCCTGACTCCTAATTTATGACTTGGTGCGGTTCGTTACGCTCACCACACCCTACACAGCGCTCAATTCTTGAATCGCGACAAGAATCGATATTTTTGTCGCGATTTTCTTGACAACCACGTATTCTCTGCAACACTTGGGCAATTCACCTGCCCGGAGGGAATACATTGGCCGAGCTAGGATTTTCCAGTCGCCAGGTCTGCAAGATCACTGGCCTGAGTGCACGTCAGCTGCGTTATTGGCAGCAGACCGGTCTGCTCTCCCCTGCGGATATCACCCCCGGCGGCCATGCCCGCTACAGCTTCACCGACCTGATTGCCCTGAAAAGCGCTCGACGGCTGCTGGATGCCGGCGTCTCGCTGCAACGCATCCGCAAATGCCTGCACTCGCTCACCCGCTTTCTGCCTCAATCGCAGACACCCTTGCGTGAACTCTCGCTGGTGGTCACCGGGGACGTGGTGTTGGTACTGCATGCCGCCGGCGCTTTCGACGCCATCAGCGGCCAGGAATGGGTGTTACCAGTTGCCGACATCCTGCAGGAGATCGAAGCCCTGCAGGCGACGGATACAGCACGCCCCATGCAATGGGAGTTATTTACCGAATTTGCAGAGGACAGCGGGGAAGGACGCATCGCCTGAACCAGGGATAAGGACAGCGGGACAACAATAACAGTCATCAGGTACGGGTGATGTAGCGCACGCAGCTTAAGCGCCACATCTGTTGTCGACAGCGACGGCCCCAACACGCCGACGTTCGGATGGAGACAAACTATGCATGTTATTGCGATTGCCAATCAGAAAGGTGGCTGCGGTAAAACCACCACGGCTATCAACCTTTCCGCTGCCTTAGGTGAAGACGGCGCCGATGTACTGCTGATCGACCTGGACCCGCAAGGCCACGCCTCGTTGGGGCTCGGCCAACAAAGTGTGAATCGTGCGGGACTCTACGAGGTCCTGAACGGCACATTAGAACTTGAGGACGTGATTGAAAAAGGTGTTGCCTGGGGCGTCGATCTGGTGCCCGCCAGCATTTCGCTCGCCGCCGTCGAACATGTACTGTCCGATCGCCCCGAGCGTGAACGGCAATTGAGCCGGCACCTGGAAACACTTGGCGTTCACTATGACTACGTCATACTCGATTGCCCACCTTCACTGGGCCTGCTGGCGGTTAACGCATTGCGTGCCGCGCAGCAGATCCTGGTGCCGGTTGAGGCAAGTCTGTATGCATTGGATGGACTACAGAGGCTGCGCGAACTCGTGCAACTGATCGAAACCCGTTATGGACTGGACTTACCTCTGCACCTGTTGCCAACCATGTTTGACAACCGCACCCGCTTGGCACGCACGCTGTTCGAACATCTGCACGAACAGGGACTGCGCCCCTGTGCCACACAGGTTCGACAATGTGTGAAGGTACGCGAGGCGGCCTTGAGCGGTCAGTCGCTCTTGGCCTACGCGCCACGTTCCCCGGTCGCGATGGATTATCGCAATCTGGCGTTGGAAATCCGATCGTTGGCAGAGCCTATAACAACAGCAACTCCGCAGCCGATCGAGCGGACAGCACCCATCCCGCCGCGCGAAGTGGTACTGGATTTCCAGGATCTAGCCTGCCGTCGCCTGCAGATTGCCGGCGACTTCAACGACTGGATTCCGGATGGCGGCGTCGAAACCCGCGAGCACGCCGGCAGTTGGCAAAAGGTGCTGCACGTCCCGGAGGGAGCCTATGAATACCGCATCATTATCGACGGTGTTTGGCAACTGGACCCGACCAACCCGAACGAAGTACCCAATCAGTTGGGCGGTAACAATTCGCTGCTGCGTGTATGACACGCGAAGGAGTCTCAGTGATGCTAAATCCCGCTTGGCGACCCGCCCAGGAGCATGCCCATCGCCTGCTCAATATCAGTCATCATTTCCTCAGCGACGCGCCGGCGTCATCGCCACCAGAAACGGTGACTGAAGCCATGCTACTGCCCGTACTCTTCGCTCTCACACCCGACCCTCACATAGCACCTGAGGCCGGTTATGTCCTGCACGCACTGACACGCCAGTTAAACCTGCCCGGTGCAGCGGGCCAGCGCTGGAACCTGCAATACTACAGCGACCCGGCAACTACCCCGCGCAGCGATCTGGTTCTGCTACAGGTCGATCCTTCGTTGGAATCAACGCGTGCAGCCTATAGCCTCATCAAACAGCTACAGAACTGCGGCAATGAAAACATCGGCGTACTCTTCCGTGCCAATGATGATCTTGCCGCGGCCCGCCGCTGTTACCGTCGTCTGGCCGTTGCATCCATCCAATTCCTCAACCAACCCCTGCTCAATCTCGGCTGGCTGCCAAGCCCAGGACCCCATTTCGCCGCGGCCTTGGCCCATGCCGCCCAGATCATCCACAGTCAACGGCGCGAACGCGTGCCCCTAGAGGTTGTTCAATGAGTTTGCATATCCGTACCGCCGCGCCACCTACGCAGGGGCGCCTTCGCCAACTAGTGCTGGAATCACTGCCGCAGTTGCTGGGCAGTGAGGCGCAGGCACTCCCGTCGACCGGCCATCTGCCGGTCGACACGCTGGTCGCGGTGGATGCTTATCAACGTCTGTGGGTGGTGAGTTTCACCACCCACGATCCTGGCCGGGTGTTGTTGGATGGTCTGGCCGCCCAGCAACAGATTCGAGACCTGATGCCCTGGATGCGTCAGGCACGGTTGATCGGTAGTAATGTTGAGGAATGCTCACTGCTGGTGTTGTCGCCAGATCTGCCGGCCGGTACCGCCGAGCTGTGTCGGCGCGCTAGTGTCGACTGGCGCCGCCTGCGCTTTCTGGAGGTCAATGGCGAACTGGGGCTGCTGATCGAGCCCAGCGAAACCACGGCAGCGCAGTTACAGCCACCCACAGCAGCAACAACACCTCAGCCGCAAACTCAAGCACCCGTCGACCCGAATGCACCTGGAAAGCTCACCCCGATGCGTCGCGAGGTCACACAGCTAAGCCCCGAGGAAGAGGCCTTTTTTCAGCATTTGTAACTATCACAGCAGATGACTACCCGCAGGTTGTGGCACTGCACCGAAACATCTAAAGTGACCTCATATTCAGAACCTGATATCGGGCATAAATCCGGGCATGGCAATGCGATCTTTCAGGTCAGATGACTATGACCGTTAGACTAGCACCCCTTGTATTACTACACACCCGTCATTCCGGCGAATGCCGGAAACCATGACATTCAAGTCACTGGATTCCGGCATTCGCCGGAATGACGAGTACGCCCGGGGACATATATAACATTGCTGCTCAGTCAACTTATTCTTGCAAGGAATTTGGCACCGAGGCGCTCTTTCTAACCAAGCCACAATCAAAATGACCGACATCAGCATCCACGACCTCGCCATTACCGTCGTCGAACCCTCCGGTGTTCAGGCACAGATTATTGCGGGTCATCTGCGTGACATCGTCGTGCGCGATGTACAGACTTTCCACAATGGCGCCGACGCCCTCGCCCACATCAGCAGCTTCAAACCGGATCTGATCATCAGCGCCATGTATCTGCCCGACATGACCGGTGCTGAACTGGTGCAGCAGATGCGCGCCGATGACAACCTGGAAGATTTGCCGTTCATGCTGATCTCGAGCGAGACCTCGTTCGCCATGCTCGATCCTATCCGTCAGGCTGGCGTCATCGCCATCCTGCCCAAACCCTTTGCGCCACGTGATCTACGCAGAGCGCTCGCCGCGACGCTCGAATTCATCAATCCCGATATTGATGCCTTGGCCGAAGTAACTCTGGATGACCTCAAGGTCCTGGTGGTCGACGACAGCGGCACCGCACGCAAACATATCTCGCGCGTGCTCGGTAATCTCGGCATCGAGAACATCACCACCGCCGAGAACGGCCGCGCCGCCGTCGCGCTCATCGAACAGAACTTCTTCGACCTGGTCGTCACCGACTACAATATGCCGGAGATGGACGGCGAGATGCTTACCCGCTATATCCGCGAACACAGCTCGCAGCGCAGCATCCCCGTGTTGATGGTCACCAGCGAAGGCGATTCCAGCCGCCTCGCCGCCGTGCAGCAGGCCGGCGTATCCGGCATTTGCGATAAGCCTTTCGATACCGCCACCGTCAAGCAAATGATCCGCAATATGCTGGCGGAGTGATAATTAAAAGAGGGATGGTACTTATCTAAGCCCAACACAAAACGATGGCCACGGAACCCACGGAAGAACACGAAAATATTAAGGAACCTCTGATTAATTCGCTGAAGCGACATCTGCCGCGTTGCAGCCGGGCTCAAAATACTCATTTACGCCGTGTAAACTCCGTTGTTTCGCCCGTCCGCGCCTTGCATCTGCTCGCTTGATCGAATTAATCAGAGGTTCCTTAAGATCAATAAGCTGTTTTCAGTGGGCTTCCGTGGATTCCGTGGCTGGATGCAGCACTGCCTACATCCCCGTAGGGCGCAATAGCGCAGCGTATTGCTCCGAATGAGTTACCATGTTTCCCTGGTAAAACATCCGGAGTAATTCACTCCGTTCATCGCGCCCTACAATCCCCGATTCCTGAATCCCGAATCCTGTGTATGATCGCGCCCATGCACATCACCGACATCGCACCCACTCGCCGCGCCGTCTATGCCTGGGCCTTCTATGACTGGGCCAACTCGGCCTTCGCCACGACCGTCATGGCCGGTTTCTTCCCGCTGTTCTTCAAACACTATTGGAACAGCGGTGTCGCCGACACGCTGAGCACGTTCCGCCTCGGGCTTGCCAACTCCATTGCCAGTTTGATCGTGGTGCTGATGGCTCCACTGCTGGGCGCCATCGCCGATCACATGGACAAGCGCAAAGGCTTCCTGCTGGTGTTTTCGATGCTCGGCGTGGTGATGACGGGCGCGCTGTATTTTGTCGCCGAAGGTGAATGGCAATTCGCCGTGGTCTGTTATGTCCTGGCAGTACTCGGCTTCTCTGGTGGCAATCTGTTCTACGATGCGTTGCTGACCTTTGTCGCGCGTCCCGCGGACCTGGATCGTGTCTCAGCGTTTGGTTTTGCACTCGGCTATCTCGGCGGCGGCCTGCTGTTTGCGGTGAATGTATTGATGGTGCTGCACCCTGATTGGTTCGGCTTGCCTGATAAAAACATGGCTGTGCGTATCAGCTTCCTGAGCGTTGCCGTCTGGTGGATGGTATTCACATTGCCGATCCTGTTCGGCGTGCACGAACCCTCCGCAGCTGAACCGATACGCATCCGTACTGCGCTGACACAAGGCGTAGGGCAATTACGCCGTACGCTATCCGAGATCGGCCGCCTGCCACATACCTTTCTGTTTCTGGCGGCCTATTGGCTCTACATCGACGGCGTCGACACGATTGTCCGCATGGCTGTCGATTACGGCCTGTCGCTCAACTTTCCGTCTAACAGCCTGATCACCGCATTGCTGATTACACAGTTCGTCGGCTTCCCGGCCGCCATCGCCTTTGGCCGTATCGGTGACCGCATCGGCGCGCGTAACGGCATCCTGCTGGCATTGAGTGTGTACGTCTTCGTCACCGCCTGGGGCGCCTTCATGACCCAGGTCTGGGAATTCTATCTGCTTGCCACCGTGATCGGTCTGGTACAGGGCGGTGTACAGTCACTGAGTCGCTCGTTGTTCACGCGGCTGATACCGGTCGGTCGCAGCGCGGAGTTCTTCGGCTTCTATAACATGCTGGGCAAATTCGCTGCGGTGCTCGGGCCGATACTGATGGGCTGGGTCGGCGTGCTCACGGGCAGCCCGCGCATTGGCATTCTGTCAGTGTTGATCCTATTCATGCTCGGCGCATTCCTATTGACGCGCGTCGACATACAACGTGGCATGCGCGACGCGGCATCACGTGGCTGACCAACGTCACTTTGCGCAAGCGGAGAAAGCGCGAATAATGTAAAAAATCATTTCAGCCACGGAAACACAGTGCTTTCCTGGAGCGGCTATTCACTCCCCTTGCGGGTGATGGCGGTGCCGGCGTGAGGCTTATGAGCTTGTCCGAGTTTTTTCCGTGTGCTTCCGTGGCAAATGCGGTTTATAGGATAATGCAGAGCATGAAATCACTAAACGGACTTAATTACGTCATCGGCTGCCTGCTCTCCTTGGCACTGTCGGCCACCGCCCACGCCGGCGATCTGGAACTGGGCATGCAACTGCTGGAGGCGGGCCAAACCGAACAGGCCATCGAGGTATGGCGGCCATTAGCGAAAAGCGGCAATGTAGACGCACAGTTCGGTCTAGGCGTTATCTATAACGACGCGATGGGTGTGCCTCAGGATTACATCGAGGCCAACTATTGGTTTCTGCGCGCGGCCGAACAGGGGAATGCACCCGCGCAATTCAACCTCGGCAACGCTTATAAAAACGGCACCGGCATGACACCGGATGCAAGCATGGCGGTGATCTGGTGGCGCAAATCCGCTGAACAGGATTTTGGTCCGGCGCAATACAACCTCGGCACAGCCTATATCGAAGGGGTTGGCGTCCCGCGCGATAAAATTATCGGTGCCGAGTGGTATCAACGCGCCGCCGCCAACGGACACCCGCTCGCGCAGGCCTATCTTGATGAGCATGCCACGCCAAACACAGTAACCGCGAAGAAGCCCACTGTCGCAGTATCGCCGGCCAGTGCCATGCCAACGAAACGCAGTACAGAGCCCACACCTGCGGCTAGCATTACCAGCACGAATACGACGGATCACAACAGCATTGAAGATCAGCAACCCGTCGTGGCGGCGCCTACCACCACGTCTGAGCTGATTACTGCGGATACATCCGATCACACGCAGGTAAGTGCTACGACAGCGTGCAGTGAATGGCTGATGCAAGGCATGGAGAACGGCTACAGTATTCAGCTCATGTCCAATCGGGAACTGTCATCGTCAACGGACTTCATTCGCCAACACGGCTTTGCGGATGCCGTTGTTTGCAGTTACCGCGTCAAGAACCGTCTCTGGCATGCCGTGTTCCACGGCCAGTACGCAACAGCTCGCGAGGCGCGTGCAGCACTCGCCGGTTTATCCGCCGAGGTGCGCGCAGGTGGCGCCTATCCACGCCGGTTGCGGGAGATTCGTGATGCCATTGAGTCCAGTCCGTAGTTAATATTTGTAAGAGAGAATCATTGTTACGCTGCCATTCGCTGAGAATTGTCGGACACGGCCTTCGGCCTGAATCCGACCTACGTTGAGTCCGTTGCTACATGTAGGTCGGATTCAGCGGCGTAAGCCGCGCGTCCGACAGATCAAGCGAAGAAAACTTTCAGCACCTGATGGAAGAATTGGCTGGTGTTGCCGCGGTAGGAACGGCCTTGGCCGCGGACCGACCATAGAAACTATTCAGCCGCTCTTACGGAATGCCGGGCATGGATATTCAGCTAAGGTGCGGGGATAAGCCGCCATAGGCGACCTTGATGATGCACTTCGGTAACTGTGCCGAATTTCCCGACGTGCTGTTTGATCTCAGCAGTCGGGTTGATCAGAAAAATCTCGCCTTTGAGGTGCGGAACATCCGGCTGGTAATCGGCTTGTGCCAGGATAAAGCGCGTTTTGGGATTGACCTCATGCGCGACCGAGAGTACCTCACCCGGGTTGATATCGCCGACAGGACAAATCACCAAGGGATTCTCAGCCGCGTCAATGAGTCGCGCGACATTGCGATTATCACTACTCATGGATTTGTTCCACCAGGTGTCGGCCTGGATAAAATTCAGCCCCGACCAGAGACCCAGCCCTAATAATCCACACCACACGCCAAGCGCCAGATTGCGTTGCAGGCTGCGCTCACTGTTAAGCGCATGCGCCAATCCGTAAGCCACCATGAACATCATCACCAGCAGTGCCGGCAACAGATAACGCGCCTCCTGGGAACGACGTCCGCCATTGATGAGATCCGGGGCAACCACCACACCGAGCGTGATAATCAACATGATGAACAGCAGACGCTTGGCTGGTATCGGTGCTGACCTCGCCGTGCGATAAAGTCCATAGAACAGCAGCACAAGTACGCCGTACAACCAGGGCTGCGGCACCTTCATGGTCGCGGTATCAACGAACTGCCGCACCAGGTGCAATCCCCAGGCATTGCTCAGGCGTTCAAAAGGTATGACCAACTCCATCCAGGCCGTGACATAACCGACTTCACGCAGACCACTCTGAAACAGCCACAACCAGGGCGAAAAAAGTAACAATGCAGCCAGGACCGCCAGCGCAAAAGATTTGAACTGCGCACGCGATTCCCATACCAGCCAGAGTGCATGCACCAGAACCAACACGGACAGCATCAGATGCGTATATAACCCTATCGTGAGCAGCACTGCGTAAAGTACCCAAGCAGGCAGATCATCGCGGCGGCGCGCCCGCAACAAGGCCGCACAAACAGCAATGGTCATCACCGCCCAAAGACTGTATTGCCGAGCCTCCTGGGCATACACCAGCTGGAAGGGCGACAACGCGATCAATCCCAGGATCACCCAAGCGCCTAGACGTTCGTTGAACAATTCACGCCACAACCACATGACGGCCGGAAACAGCAGCAAACTCAGCAAGGCCGCAACACTGCGTGTGGCCATCAGTGCATCATCGGTAAACAGGAAGCCTACGCGTGCCAGCAGGTAGTAAAGCGGCCCATGTTCCGGGCGACTCATCAATCCATGCAGCGCGTCCTGTAACCCACTGTCTGCCGAGGGGTGCTGGAAATTCAGCAATTCCTCGGCGGTGTAGATGCGATTCGTGAAGGCCGTACCCACATAGTCGGCTGAGGAATAGCCGGAGATGCGCAACGCGGTATAGGCCTCGTCATGCCAGTAAACCTTGCCGTCCAACGCGGTAAAACGCAGCATCGTACCCAGCACAACGGCCAACAATGCCAGCAGGGGAATAATACGGTTGAGGTGTGAACGGTTCATGGTTTCGGTAGTCCGAATGCGGTGAGGCGAAACTTTAGCAGAGACATACTAACAGGGATATGCGTGTACCACCGGTGGAGAGATATACTGCTGCTCCATAAACCCCCTCTCCCTCTCGGGAGAGGGTTGGGGTGAGGGACTCTAAT
>JBGSOE010000017.1:0-3312 GCA_041739295.1 Thiohalobacterales bacterium
TCGCGAACCCCGAAATTGCCGGTCTGCCCAACTGGGTGATCGCCCTGGTCGCGGCTGGCGGTATCGCGGCAGCTTTATCTACCGCGGCCGGACTGCTGCTGGTGATCTCGGCGTCGATTTCGCACGACCTCGTCAAAGGCATGATTGCACCGCACATCAATGAACGCAGCGAATTGTTGGTCGGCCGCATCGCCGCGGCTGCAGCGATTCTGGTCGCGGGTTATCTCGGCTACAACCCACCGGGTTTTGTTGCCCAAGTGGTGGCTTTCGCCTTCGGTCTGGCTGCCGCCTCGCTGTTCCCGGTTATTCTCATGGGCATCTTCAGCAAGACCATGAACCGCGAAGGCGCGATTGCCGGCATGCTGGTGGGTCTAGTGTTCACGATGGGCTACATCATCTATTTCAAGGGCGTCTTCATCGAGCCGTTGGCGGAAAACACACCCGAGAACTGGCTCTTCGGCATCTCGCCCGAGGGCATTGGTTCAATCGGCATGGTGCTGAATTTCATCGTCGCCTGGATCGTATCGCGCATCACGGCACCGCCACCAATACACATCCAGCATCTCGTGGAAGACATTCGCATACCCAAGGGGGCAAGCGGTGCGACGCACTAATAGTATCGACTATCCGTTCCGCTGCGGGTCAGCGCAGCGACTGTCATTCACCGGCGTTGCTCAGGCATGTACGTCTGACATCGTTAGGGAAGCTCTAAATAATCCGTCATACCTGCGCAGGTATGACGGATCAGTAATTGATCAGAGATTCCTTAGCTCATCCGCTGTGCAGGCAATCTCCTCTTGAGCGCCTACTATGGATGCTGAACACAGTGAGATCCGCGACTTTGTCTTCGCCCACCACCCCTTCGATCGGTTACCGAAAGAAAAATGGGCGGAAGTCGTCAAGAGCCTGAGCCTTGAATATCAACGTCGCGGTAATACGATCCTTGATTCACACTCAACCAATACGGCGCTGCACCTGATCCGCAGCGGTGCCGTAGAGATACGCGATTCGCAAGGCTCTGTGCTTGCCCAGTTGGGTGAAGGCGACGTCTTCGGTGCCCGTTCCCTGCTGCGCGGCGGCAAGGTCAAAAACAGCGTAACCACTTTGGAAGACACGCTGCTCTATCAATTGCCCGGTGAAGCCTTCAACTCACTGTGCCAACGCTATCCGCAGTTCGCCTATTATTTTCAGGCCGAAGGCGGGCAGCGCCTGCGCGATGCGCTGAGCAGAAGCTTCAGTGCTGACGATGGCAACGCGGAACTCGCCGCCATGCCGGTCACCAGCATGCTGCAGCATGCCGCGGTCATGCTGGCGAGTACCACGAGCATCGCCAACGCGGCACAGACCATGACAGCGCAGCGCGTCTCGTCCATCCTCATCGCCGACAACGGTGCACTGCTGGGTATCCTGACCGATCGCGATATCCGCAGTCGCTGTGTTGCACCAGGCGTGTCCGTTGATCAGCCCATTCACAAGATTATGACCGCTGCACCCCACAGCATTGAGGCGAATGCCTATGCCTTCGATGCCCTGCTCGCGATGGTGCGCCACAATGTCCATCACCTGCCGGTACTGGATCACGGTCAGCCCGTCGGGGTTATCAGTGCGACGGATCTAATGCGTCAACGCACGGCATCCCCGGTCTTTCTGGTGAGCGATATCGACAAGCAAACTGATGTGGAAGGTCTGGCCCGCGTAAGTGCGCAATTGCCCAAGGTGCTGGTGAGCATGGTTGATGCCGATGCCACCGCACACAGCACCACAAGAATCATTTCCGCTATTGGCGAGGCGCTAACCTGCCGGCTGTTGGATCTGGCGCAGGAACAACTCGGGCCGCCACCGATACCGTTCGTCTGGCTGACGGCGGGCTCGCTGGCACGCCATGAACAGGCCGCACACAGTGATCAGGACAATGCCCTGTTGTTGGATGATGCTTACGATCCGGATCTGCACGGCGCCTACTTCGAACAACTGAGCCGCCTCGTCTGCGATGGCCTCAATGCCTGTGGCTATGATTATTGCCCGGGTAATGTCATGGCCACCAATGCTCAATGGCGGCAACCGCTACGGGTGTGGAAACGCTATTTCAACGAATGGATCGGCAGTCCCGAGCCCAAGGCACTCATGCACGTGAGTATCTTTTTCGATCTGCGTTGCCTGTACGGCGCTGATCTGCTGTATCAGCAGTTACAACTGCACGTGACACACAAAACGGCGAGTAACCATATCTTCCTGGCTTATATGGCTGCCAACGCCCTGCACTACCAACCACCGCTGGGTTTTTTCCGCAATCTGGTCCTGGTACGCGGCAGCGAGCATGATCAGACGCTGAATCTCAAGCAAAGAGGTGTGATTCCAATTGTCGATCTGGCCCGGGTGTATGCCTTGTCCGGCGGCATTCCTGACATCACGACACAAGATCGACTGGCCGCCGTCGCCGGCAAGGGTGAACTCAGTGCTCAGGGCGCGGAAGATCTGCGTGATGCCTTCGAATTCATCAGCGTCACGCGTCTGCGACATCAAGCACGCCGCATCAAGGGTGAGCAGGTAGCAGACAATTTCATGGCGCCCAATGAACTCTCCAACTTTGAACGCGAGCATCTCAAGGATGCCTTCCGCGTTGTACAGACCTTACAGGCCGCGCTGGAGCAGCGTTATCAGTCAGGGCGTTTTCAGTGAATCGGGTCGGACATCTGTGCAGCGACCTTATGTATACATTGATCTCAGGATGCTGAGGCAAGGGCAGTCAGTACATGTTTAAATGGTTGCCACGTCTGGAGCGCCGACGCCGCCGACTGCTGCGCAACGCCCCGCCCGGCCCGCTCGCAGACTATCTGCGCACACCGTTCCCTCCCAGAAAATCACCCGTTGGCAAGATCGAATTTCTCGCCGTGGATCTGGAGACCACTGGCCTCAATCCCGAACATGATGAGATTCTTAGTATCGGTATCGTGCCGATACGGCACATGCACATCCCACTCGAAGGCAGCACCAGCATGCTGGTTAAACCAGTCGGTGCGATTCCCGCATCGAGCGCCGTCGTGCATCGCATCTTCGACGATCATGCGGCGCAGGGTATCCCACTCGCGGAGGCCATTCCACGCTTGCTGCAACTACTCACGGGCAAAGTACTGGTCGCGCATCACGCACCGATTGAAACCGAATTCCTGCGTCAGGCCTGCCGCAGGCTGTACTCCTGCGATGTGGTATTCCCGACGGTGGACACCCTGGCCCTGGAGCGTCGTTGGATTGATCGACGCCAACTGAGTCTGGCATCCGGCGGCTTGCGTCTGGCAGCGATACGCAGCCGCT
>JBGSOE010000025.1:0-8694 GCA_041739295.1 Thiohalobacterales bacterium
CACCGTAAACGGAGAGTCCCCTCTCCCCTCGCGGGAGAGGGCCAGGGTGAGGGGGCTGTCTGAAACTGACTCACCCTCTCCCTGGCCCTCCCCCGTCAAGGGGGAGGGGACTTCCTTTTAACCTAAAAAAATCATTTCAGCCACGGAAACACACGGAAAACTCTGAAACACAGTGCAGTCCTGAAACGACTATTCACAACCTTGGGGGTAATGGCGGTGCCGGCGTGAAGCTTATGATCTTGTCGGTGTTTTTCCGTGTGCTTCCGTGGCAAATGCGGTTTTAAGGTTAATTTCTTGTCATTCTAGCATTTGCCGGAATGACGGAGTGTTGATTAACCAGCGTCTTCCCTGATGCATGCATATCAGGTGGTAATTAGCCTGCGAATTGCCGCATCGTAGGCGGGTTGCATCTGTTCACGGTCGCTGATGGCAACTGCCAAATCGTGCAGATGCCCGTTATGCAGACCATAAATCCAACCGTGTACAGTGATCTGCTGTCCGTTCGCCCAGGCATCCTGCATGATGGTGGTTTCACAGACGTTGAGAACTTGCTCCACGATATTAAGCTCGCAGAGCTTGTCGCTGCGCTTGTCCTCATCCTGAATGGCAAACAGTGTCTCTGCATATTTTTTTCGCACATCCTGCACATGGCGCAGCCAGTTGTCGCTCAAACCCAGGCGATCACCGTTGAGGGCCGCGCGGATACCGCCGCAGCCGTAATGCCCGCACACGATAATGTGTTTGACCTTCAGCACATCAACAGCGAACTGCAGAACCGACAGACAGTTTAAATCGGTGTGTACTACCACGTTGGCGACGTTGCGGTGTACGAACAGTTCGCCCGGCATCAGATCGACGATCTCATTGGCTGGGACTCGGCTATCGGCGCACCCGATCCAAAAATACTGGGGGGATTGCTGTCCCATCAGTTTTTTGAAGAAGTTTGGGTCATCTTTCCGCATGCGGTCTGACCACTTGAGATTGTTCTGAAACAGGTGTTCCAACATCAAGCTTGTCCTCGACAGTATGAACCTAAGAAAATCATTTCAGCCACGGAAACACCCGGAAGACACTGAAACACAGTGCCTTCCTGGAGTGACTATTCACCCCCTTGCGGGTGATGGCGGTGCCGGCGTGGAGCTTATGATCATGTCCGGGTTTTTCCGTGTGATTCCGTGGCAAATGCGCTTTGTAGGTTAAGGAAACTCTGAATAATTCGTCATTCCGGCGCAGGCCGGAATCTAGTGCCTTGAATCACATGGATTCCGGCCTGCGCCGGAATGACGGTTTAGTAATTAATCAGAGGTTCCCTAACCCGTATTGCGCATACCGCCGGCAATGGCATTAATGGAACGTAGTAGCGGATCCAGCCAGATATCGCGCTCAGTCTGCGGTGTCTGTTCATCGCGATAACGTTTGAGCAGGATAAGTTGAATATGATTCAACGGATCCAAGTACGGATCGCGGCGTACCAGCGATAGATGTAGCGCCGGGTTCTCCTGAATCAGCACTTTATGGTCCGCGACATTGAGCACTTGGGTCAATGTGCGTTGGAACTCGCCACGGATGTTTTCGTAGATGCTTGCCGCACGATCTTTGTCCACGGCCAGTTCGGTGTATTCGCGGGCGATATCCATCTGTGCCTTGAACAGCGACATCTGGGTATTGGACAGCAGCGCGCGGAAAAACGGCCACTCTTTGTACATGGTCTGCAGTTTTGCCAGCCGGGACGGATCGCGTTGACGCCAGGTCTCCAAAGCCAGGCCAATGCCATACCAGGCCGGCAAGGTATGGCGCGACTGCGCCCAGCCGAACACCCAGGGGATGGCGCGGATGGAGGATTTGGCACGGCTGCCCTGTTTACGGTGGCTGGGCCGCGAGCCGATGTTCAGTAGGGCAATCTCATTGACCGGGCAGACCTCGTAGAAATAATCCAAAAAGCCATCTGTGTTATCGGTGAGTGTGCGATAGGTCTGTTCACCGATCTGCGTTAACTCATCCATGATGCCCAGATAGTCCATCCGATCAGGTTCTACCGGCTTTACCAAACCACGACTGGCCTTGAGCAGGCCGGTCACGCCCATGGTCAATTCATAAATGGCCGTTTCCAGGTTGCCGTATTTGTATGACAGCACTTCACCCTGTTCGGTGAATTTGATCTCGCCGTGTACCGTGCCGGGTGGTTGCGCCAGGATGGCTTCGTGGGTCGGGCCGCCGCCGCGGCCGATGGTGCCGCCGCGACCGTGGAACAGCCGGCAGCGCACACCTTTCGCACCGGTGATGCGCAGGATTTTTTTCTGCGCCTCATAGAGATTCCAACCCGATGCGAGGATGCCGCCGTCTTTGCAGGAATCGGAATAGCCGAGCATGACTTCCTGCTGATTGCCGGATGCGGCGAGCAGGCTGCGATAGATATCGTTACCGAGCAGATTGGTAAGCACCTCCTCGACATGTTCCAGATCTTCGATGGTTTCGAACAGCGGGCTGATGCGCACGTGACAAAACCAATCCGGACCGTCGCGTCCCGCCAGCCCGGTGATCCAGGCTAGGAACATCACCTCCAGCACATGGCTGGCGGTGTGGGTCATGGAGATAACGTAATTACCAAACGCGTCGGCACTGACTTCGCTGCTCATGCGCCGTATGACATCGAACACGTCGAGTGTTTCTTGTGTCGAATCCGAGAGCTGGGTGCGGTGTAGTGTCGGGGCTTTACCCGCGGCGATGCGCTCAGCCAGCACGCGAAGACGCTCAGCTTCACTGAGTGCGGCATAGTCGGTCGCACCGGGCAGATGTTTCAGAATATCGGTCACGGCATCGGAGTGGCGGGTCGATTCCTGACGGATATCGAGTTGCATCAGGAAAAATCCGAAAGTCTCGATCAGGCGGATCAGGTCGGTAAGTTCGGCTTCGGCGATGCGTGCGTCGCCATGACTGATCAGCGAATCGCGAATTAGATACAGATCCCGCAGCAGTTCCTGCTCGGTCGCGTAGCGATCCGGGAACTGCTCGAATCCACTCTTTCCATCGGTGTCTATCTGGGTGTTGACTGCCGCCAGATTCTGATGCAGACGATAGCGAATGATGTAGAGCTTGCGGCGATAGGGTTCGTGTACATAGCGGGCCGGATGATCGACAAACACAGCTGCAAAACGGGCATGATCGGATTCCAGGCTGGCGCTGAAGTCCGCAGCAGGCTTGCACAGCAGATCGGAATGCGTCAGTACGCGGCGTAGATGATCGATGCGCTCTAAGTAGGTGCTAACTGCTTCATGCATATGCAGGCGCAGTGCGAGTTCAGTAGTCTCCGGGCGGACGAAGGGATTGCCATCGCGATCACCGCCGATCCAGGAACCGAAACGCAGCATGCTCGGCACCTTCACTGGCAGAGGCGCGTTCGCATCACCGTCCAGATAGATGCGTCGTACGGCCTTTTCAAGGTTACGGTAGATTGCTGGCACGGCGTCGAACAGGCTATCGCGGAAATGATAAAGTCCGTTGCGGATCTCATCCGGTACGCTCGGTTTGTGAATGCGCACTTCGTCTGTCTTCCACAGAATCTGAATGTCGTTCTGCAGTTCGCGAATGATGTCGTTGCGCTGCTCTTTGTTCAGGCGGTCATTGTCGAGTTCTTCACTGGTGACGAAGATTCGGCGCAGTGCCTCCATAATGGCGCGGCGGCGGGATTCGGTGGGGTGCGCGGTGAACACTGGGATGTAACGGGTCTGATCCAGCAGTGTCTGCATCAGCTCTGGTGCAATACCCTGTTCGCGAAATTCGCGCAGGGTATGGTCGAACGATCCCAGCCACAGTGGGCCGCCGCTGGCGAGTTCGCGGCGGCGCTGACGATGCGAGAAGGCCTGCTCGGCGATGTTGACCAGACTGAAATAGACACTGAAGGCGCGCACCACATGCGTGAGCAGCTGTGGATCGAGACCGGCGATGGTCTTGACCAGGCGTGCGCGCAGTTTGGCATTGTCATCGCGCCTCAGGCGGATAAATCCCTTGCGCAGGATTTCCACGGCCTCCAGCACCTGGCCGCCTTCCTGCCCACGGAGCACATTGCCGAGCAGATTGCCAAGCAGGCGCACGCGCGCGCGGAGCTCCTTGTCACGGGGTTGGTCAATCAAGATCGAGTTGCTGGAATCGGTATCGACAATCATGGGCTCACTACGTCATGGCTGGTGCGCAACGGGCGCAAAGAGGCGCGCATTATAGCGCAGGGAACTGGCATTTTGGTCTAGTCAATGCCGTTTATTGGTGTGGGCATTGCAAAGAAACAAGGGTTTAGGGCGCTGCTTTGTGATTGTCCGCGAACAGTGCAGGGAATTAACGGTTCGCAGTTGTAGGACGCCCTACGCGGCGAGTGTTTTTCGATACAGCTGCATATATATTTTGGCGCTACGCGTCCAACTGAAATCCTGCGCCATGCAGGTCTTGACCACGCGCGTCCAGCTCATGCGCTGAGCATAAAGACTCAAAACCCGATCAATGGTGGCCAGCAGAGCAGCGGGTGTAGCGCTATTGAATAGGAAGCCGGTGGCTGATCCGCTATCGAGGGTTGCGTAGGTGACATCCACCACCGTATCCGCGAGACCACCGGTACGGCGTACCACGGGCAGGGTTCCGTAGCGCAGGCTGTAGATTTGATTCAGACCACAGGGTTCGAATCGAGAGGGCATGAGGAAGACATCTGCGCCTGCCTCAATACGGTGCGCCAAGGTCTCGTCATAACCGATTTCAACGCCCAGCTTATCGGGATATTCCGCTTGCGCAGTGCGCAGTGCGGCCTCCAGCATGGGTTGGCCGCTGCCCAGCATGACCAACTGCAGAGGCCGTTGCATCAGTAGCGGCAGGATGTCGAGCACCAGATCGATACCTTTCTGCTCGACCAGTCGGCCAACATGGGCGAATAACGGTGTTTTTGGGGCAATCGGCAAGCCGAAGCGCTGTTGCAGTGCCTGTTTATTGGCAGCTTTGCCTTTGATCGAACGCCGGCTGAAGTGGTGCTCCAGGAGTGGATCGCTGGACGGATCCCAGAGCGCATAGTCAGCACCATTGAGGATGCCAACCAGATTGCCTGCCCGGTGTTGCAGTAAGCCCTCCAGTCCGCAGCCGTAGGCTGGGGTGCGGATCTCTTCGGCATAGGTCGGGCTCACAGTGGTGAGCTGGTCGGCAAAGGTCAGGCCGCCTTTTATAAAGGACAATTGGCCGTGAAATTCCAGCTGATGCATCGACCACCAGGCATAAGGCAGCCCCAATTCCTGAAAGCTCGACCAGGGAAATAGGCCTTGATAGGCAAGGTTGTGAACGGTGAAGACAGTTGCCGGACGCGGTGTTTCCAGGCTCAACAGTGCGGGCACCAGACCGGTCTGCCAATCGTTGCAATGCACCAGATCGGGTTGCCAATTTAATCCGGCGCGGTTTTGGGCCAGTTCAACAATGGCACGATCAAAGGTCGCGAAACGTTGTGCGTTGTCCGGCCAATCGCTGCCATCAGGTCCGGTATAAGGATTGCCGGGGCGATCAAAACAGCGTGGTGCATCGATGAGATACACAGGCACCTGCGCGCCTGGTAGTGTGCCTTCCAATACCCGCACCGGGTCGGTGCTGCCGGTGACTGTCAAACGGCTGACTTCGCGGAAATCTGCGGCGCGTTGCAACAGATCCGTATAGGCTGGCAGAACGAGGCGCACATCTTGCTTGAGCTCGTGCAGCGCCTTGGGCAGCGCGCCGGACACATCGGCCAGTCCCCCGGTCTTGATCAGGGGATGGGCCTCGCTGCTGGCGAATAGGATTTTCATAGAGTGAATACATGCGTGAGTTGGTGCTAGGGTGCTGAAGTGTCCTGGCGGCGTCAAGTGATGTCTATGGTTTAGCTATATTATGCGCGGCTATACTTGAGCACCAATTTTGCGAAATTAACTAAGGAGTGGATTCATGCGCATGGCGATGATCGGATTGGGCAAGATGGGTGCGAATATGGCAAGACGCCTGTGCCGTGGTGGCATCGAGGTTGTTGGCTTCAATCGCAGCCGAGAGGTTGTCGACACCCTGGTGAAAGAGGAGGGCATGATCGCGGCTGATTCGCTGGCGGATGCTGTCGCACAGCTCAAGGCGCCACGCGTGGTGTGGGTGATGCTGCCTTCGGGTGCAGTTACTGAAGAGCATCTCGGTGAGTTGCGCGATCTGTTGAGCAAAGGCGATGTGGTAATCGATGGCGGTAATGCCAATTACCACGATAGTCAGCGCCGCGGCACCTGGTTTGCCGAAAAGAGTATCGAGTTCGTCGATGCCGGCACCTCCGGCGGCATCTGGGGACTGGATAATGGATACTGCCTGATGGTAGGCGGCAGTAAGCCCGCCATCGCGCTTCTAGAGCCGGCGTTGAAGGCACTCGCACCGGGGCATGACTACGGTTGGGCACATGTCGGTCCGGTCGGTGCCGGTCATTTCACCAAGATGGTTCATAACGGCATCGAGTACGGCATGATGCAGGCGCTTGCCGAAGGCTTTGCATTGTTGCGCGGTAAAGATGAATTCAAACTCGACCTGGCGCAGATTTCGGAGCTCTGGCGGCACAGTTCGGTGGTGCGCAGCTGGCTGCTTGATCTGACTGCCGACTCCCTCAAGCATGATCAAGAGCTAAAAGACATCAAGCCGATCGTCGCCGATTCCGGTGAAGGCCGCTGGACGGCTATTGAAGCAATTGATCAAGGCGTCGCACTGCCCGTCATTACATTGGCTCTGGCCATGCGTTTCGACAGCCAGAATCAAGAAGGCTACTCCAACAAACTGCTGGCGATGATGCGCAACGCCTTCGGCGGACATGCGGTGGCGAAGAAATAAAAGACGGAATAATTTTCACCACAACGGACGCGAAGGCGCGCAAAGAAAATCAAAACCATACTGGCCACGGAAAGCACGGACATAGTTAATGATCACAAGCATATGCAGGGGCACGTTTGGCCAGCGGCGGTAATGCGCCCCAGTATAATTGGCAATATTCGTGCTTTCCGTGTATTCCGGGGCAAAGATTTTTTCCTTTGCGCGTCTTCGCGTACTTTGCGGTAAAAGTGTTTTTACGGCGACCAAACACTCACAACAAGGATAGGTTAAGCATATGCTCGATCCCTGCACGTTCGTGATCTTCGGCGCGACAGGTAATTTGTCGCAGAAGAAACTTATGCCGGCGTTGTATCACCTGGAACAGGCCGGCCGTCTTCCCGACGACATGCGTGTGTTGGCGGTTGGACGGCGCGACTGGGACGATGAGGACTGGCGTAACGTGGTCGAGGAGTGGCTGACGCCACGTGCGCGTGCTGGACTGAATGCCGAGGTGTTCGCGCGCTTCCGTCAGCGCCTGTTCTTTTTCAAGGGTGATCTTGAAGACGATACGGTCTATGCGCGCATGCAGGCGTTGCTGTCCGGCCCTGACTATCCCTCCAATATTGCTTTCTACATGTCGCTGGCGCCGGCGGAGTATGCCTTTGTCAGTAATGGTTTAGCCGAGGCCGGACTCAATCGCGACGATGACGGTTGGCGGCGCATGGTGCTGGAAAAACCCTTCGGCTACGATCTGGACAGTGCTGAGATTCTCAACAAGCGCCTGCACCGTCACTGGCGTGAAGATCAGATATTTCGCATCGATCATTATCTGGGCAAGAGCACTATCCAGAACATCCTGGTGTTCCGCTTCGCCAATCTGATGTTGGAGCCGTTGTGGAACCGTAACTACATCGATCATGTACAGATCATTCACGCCGAGTCGGCGGGCATTGAGTCGCGCGCGGGTTATTACGATGGCGCCGGTGCGCTGCGCGATATGATGCAGAGCCACTTGCTGCAGATGCTGACGCTGGTGGCGATGGAGCCGCCGCCCAGTCTGGATGCCGAATCGTTGCGTGACGAGAAGGTCAAGGTGTTGCGCTCAATCCGGCCGATTCCGCAGAGTGCGGTGCCTGCCCATGCCTTTCGGGCGCAATATGCCCGCGGTCAAATCGGCAAAGAAAAGGTCGCCTCCTATCTGGAAGAGAAGGGCGTGCCTTCCAACAGTTCGACCGAAACCTATGTTGCCATGAAGCTATTCATCGACAACTGGCGCTGGCGCAATGTGCCGTTCTATCTACGCACCGGAAAGCGCATGGCCAAGAGCACGTCGCAGATCAGTATCCGTTTCAAACATCCGCCGCAGCAGTTGTTCCAGGAGACTCAGATCGAGCAGTTGAAACCCAACTGGTTGCTGATGGGCATTCAGCCGAATGATTGCCTGCGTCTTGAACTGCAGGTCAAACAGCCGGGCCTGGAGATGCGTGCCGAAACCCAGCACTTGGACGCGGCGTCCTGCGGTATCACGGGTTCGGAGTTGGATGCCTATGAGGCGTTGTTATTGGATGTCATTGATGGTGACCATTCGCTGTTCTTGCGCTTCGATGAGGTGAGCTGGGCCTGGCGTGTAGTCGATCCGATGCTGAAGGTGTGGTCCACCGAGCGGGATTTTATCCATACTTATCCGGCCGGCAGCTGGGGTCCTCATGAGGCCAACCGTTTATTCGCGCGGGATGATCAGGACTGGCGCAACACCATGGATGATGAGTGAGTTTCAAGCCTGTGGGACGTGCCGCAGGATTCTTGGTAAGGCGCCAAAGGAAACCATTTACAAACGTTAAAAGAAAGTCCCCTCCCCCTTGACGG
>JBGSOE010000028.1:0-8499 GCA_041739295.1 Thiohalobacterales bacterium
CGGATAGACCATCACCCTCTCCCTGGCCCTCTCCCATCAAGGGGGAGGGGATTTTCTTTTTTATATTTGTTGGCGATTTTCCTTGGTGCGCCTTATGCGCCTTTGTGGTCAAAACTTTTCAGCATTTGATCCGACCATGAACAGGGCAACAGTAGAAACGTCTAGGCGTCACACCCATCCTCCCGGCGATCTCGCTATCTGGTTCTTCATCCTCGCTGAACTACTGGTGTTCGGTGTGTTTTTTCTCGCCTATGCCTGGACCCGGCATGCGCACTGCGAGTTATTCAACACCTATCAGATGACGCTTGATCGTCGCGCGGGGTTTATCAACACAGTAGTATTGCTGACCAGCAGTTATTGTGTGGTGCGTGCCGTCGCCGCAGTGCGCGGCAATCGTCTGCAGGCCTGCGTGCGATGGTTGCTGGCGGCGATTGCATTGGGCGGGGTGTTTTTGGTCGTGAAGCTGGTCGAATATCAGCACCATTTTGCCCAGGGTATCAGCCTCAGCACTAACACCTTCTATATGTTTTATCTGTCGCTGACGTTTTTTCATTTCATGCACGTGATTATGGGCATGGTGATCCTCGCGGCTATTGCACTGAAGGCTAGTCGTAGTGGTTATAGCGCCGCTGAATATGTCGGCGTCGAGACTGGTGCCAGTTACTGGCATATGGTTGATCTGGTATGGCTAATTCTGTTTCCGCTGGTTTATGTGATGCACTGAGCAGGACATGCGGGAAATTCTTTTATTGAAACCCTGTACCAGTATCTGGCTGTTGCTGGTTGGGTTGACGCTAGTGACCTACGTGATCGGCTTGCTCGGTCTGGGTAGTGGCGGCATGGCCTTGTTGGTACTGGCCATTGCCGGCTTTAAGGCGCAGTTGGTGGCGGATCATTTCATGGGGTTGCGGCGGGTTTCCGGATTTTGGAGACCGCTGATCGCCGCTTATCTACTGGTGCTGGTTCTGGGTATTGCGTTGGCCTTCGGTTTGGTCGGATAAACCAATAAACCGCATTTGCCACGGAATCACACGGAAAAACCCGGACAAGATCATAAATTTCACGCCGGCACCGCCATCACCCGCAAGGGGGTGAATAGTTGCTCCAGAAATGCCCTGTGTTTCAGTGTCTTCCGTGTGTTTCCGTGGCTGAAATGATTTTATTAGGCTTAATCCTCGCCGCCTGATTTATGTCAAGGTACTGACCAGTGGATCTGTCTCATAGTGTTAAACATAAGCCGCTTTGGCGGTAGGGGTTGTAATGGATACCAAGGTTCGCTCAATTCAGGATGCAGATGCTCAGACGCTGCCTTTCTACCGTCCTCAGGGTGGTGAAGTCGCGCTATTCGAGCAGGCCTGGCGTAATCAGCTGCCGGTGTTGATCAAGGGACCGACCGGCTGCGGTAAGACGCGCTTTGTACGCCACATGGCGGCGCGACTGGGGCGTCCGCTGTACACGGTGTCCTGTCACGATGATTTGACGGCGGCCGATCTGGTCGGCCGGCATCTGATTGGTGATGGCAATACTTTTTGGAACGATGGTCCGCTGACGCGCGCCGTGCGCGAGGGTGCGATCTGTTATCTCGACGAAGTGGTCGAGGCGCGCAAGGACACCACTGTCGTACTGCATCCGCTTACTGACGACCGCCGCATTCTGCCCATTGAGCGTACCGGCGAGCAGTTGAAGGCGCCACCGGAGTTCATGCTGGTGGTGTCCTACAACCCCGGTTATCAGAATCTTCTTAAAGGAATGAAACCCAGCACGCGGCAGCGCTTCGTGGCGATGCGGTTTGATTTTCCGGAGCCGGAACTGGAACAGAGCATTCTTCTGAGCGAGACAGGCATAGATGCTTTGTTGGCGCGACGTTTAGTGGCGCTGGCGAACAGTCTGCGCGCACTCAAGGATCATGATCTGGAAGAGGCGGCCTCGACGCGTCTGCTGGTCTATACCGCGACGCTGATCAAGAGTGGCATGGCGCCACTGGAGGCCTGTCGCGCAGCACTGGTTGAACCGTTAAGTGACGATGCAGAAACCGTTGCGGCGCTTATGGAGGTGGTCGATGCCACCTTCGGTGTCTGACACAGCTGAGCCATCATCACCCGCGGGCATGGGCCTGGCGGTCAGTGCTGAAGTTTTGTATCTGGTGAATCTGTTGCTGGTGCCAGGTGTCGCGTTTCTGGTGTTGCTGGCGCTCTATCTTCGTTCCGGCAAAACAGCACCGCTCCTGGCGCGTTGCCATTTACGTCAGACATTCGCAGCCAGCCTCTGGGCAGGTGTGCTGCTGGTGCTGGTAAATGGATTGATACTGGCGCTCGGCGGCTATCACGCGCCGTCCACCTGGGTGGTTCTGATTCTATATTTTGTCACCTGTCACGCGAGCCTGGTATTGCTCGGCGTGCTGGGCTTGGCCAAGGCCATGGCTGGACAACCGTATCGCTACCCGATTATAGGGCGCTCATGCGATTGATCGATTATGAAATCCGACTCCGCAATGAGGGAGGATCTGAAATGAGCAATAACAATGCAGTCAGTGAACAATGGTTGCGCGAAGTAACGACTCCGCTGGGTCAGGCGCGGGTTCCCTGTCGTCAATGCAGTTTGAGCGCGGTCTGCGATGCGTTAGCGCAGAATGATAGCGACAAGAACTTTGTGCATCGCGGCCGACTCGGCAGCGGCCAGTTATTATTTCGTGCCGGTGAGCCGTTTCAGGGCGTATATGCAGTGACGTCCGGGGCCATCAAGACCTATGCGACGCTCGACAAGGAGCAGGAGCAGGTTGTTGATTTCCATTTCCCGGGCGACACCGTTGGCCTGGATGCGGTTGATCGTGGTGCCTATACCTATGCCGCACGGGCACTGACCGAAACACTGGTCTGCCGCATCGATGTTGCCAGCGCCCATGTCACCGACGAGCAATATCGCGACTTTCAGAATGAAATAATCCGTGCCATGGGTGAACAGCTGCGCCATGAGCAGAGTCTATCGATCCTGCTGCGCAAGCAGAATGCCGAACAACGCATTGCCACCTTCCTGTTGAGCTTGGCCGGTCCGCCGGTGTGGGCGGGCGCGCAGGAGATCGATCTGAAGTTGCCGATGTCGCGTAAAGACATCGCAAACTATCTCGGAATCGCCGTCGAAACCTTGTGCCGGTTGTTCAAGCGGCTACAAGATGAAAATCTGATCAGTAGCCAAGGCAGACATGTGCGGTTATT
The DNA here is from genome assembly GCA_041739295.1 of Thiohalobacterales bacterium. GTDB lineage: Bacteria > Pseudomonadota > Gammaproteobacteria > Thiohalobacterales > Thiohalobacteraceae > JAHJQQ01. The sequence continues at coordinate 3,213 of JBGSOE010000028.1, forward strand.
GAACGTGCCCGCACTCAGCGAGTTGGCGAGACCGGTGGAGCGTCATGAGGCTGCAGCCTGCGCAGTGTAGTCATGGATATAGGGTGTGGTGAGCGTCGCGAACCGCACGGCACCAGCTAAACCGTCATTCCGGCGCATGCCGGACAAAAGCGCGGAACGCGTCGAACGCCGATCAGGCGGCCCGCAGGGCGAGCGAAGCGAGTCATCCATGTGATCCAAGGCACTAGATCCCGGCCTTCGCCGGGATGACGGATTATTCAGATTTTCCTCAGGTCTAGCACCGACGCCGACTATGTATGCCCTGGTTAAAACCGTACACATCAGCAGCGTCGCCCTGAGCTTTGGTCTGTTCTTCCTGCGCGGTCTCTGGATGCTGAACGCACCGGAATATTTACAGCGCCGATGGGTGCGAATCCTGCCGCATGTTATCGATACCGTTCTCCTCACCAGTGCCGTGGCCCTGGCCGTCATGAGTCAGCAATACCCGGGTGTTGAGCCTTGGCTCAGTGCCAAGGTCATCGCGCTGCTCCTGTACATCGCACTGGGCATGATGGCATTGAAGCCGGGTCGAAAACGTCACGTACGTATCCTGGCCTGGGTAAGTGCCATGCTGGTGTTTGGATACATCGTTGGTGTTGCAGTGACACGCAGTCCCGCCTGGACATGGGTATGAACGCTGGGGTGTGAATTGATGTTAGTCAATGCGGCTCGATCTTGGCGCAAGTACAAGGGGCATGGAGCTCAGTATGAGGAGAATACCCTTGCCAAGCGGTGTGTCGAGTTTTCTGCAGTTAGTAGTGATGCAATTGCTGCTGCTATCCGCGCTGCTGCTGCCATTCGCCTCGGTCTCCGCCACCGACGACGCCGAAATCAGGCAACTGTATCCCCTGGTCCATGAATTCTTTCCGCAAGCAGATCGCTTTGGCCCCTTCGATGGCGAGCCGCGTGCGGCGCCGGTTATTGCCCGGAGTGCAGTGATCGGTTACGTCTATCTGACTGACGATATTCTGCCTATCCCCGCCTATTCCGGAAAACCTATCAGTACGCTGGTGGCCGTAAATCTCGAAGGCACTATCGTGGGCGTGCGTATCGTTCACCACGAAGAACCCATCCTGCTGGCCGGCGTGACTGAAAAGCAGTTGGCAGCCTACGTGGAGCAATACCGTGGCATCAATGCCAACGAGAACATCAAAGTTGGTGGCAGTGCGCGCGAAGGCTTTGCGACCGTGGATTCGATTACAGGTGCAACCATCACCGTGATGGTGATCAATCAGACCATCACCAAAACACTATCCCGGGTTGCGAAATCGCGTGGGTTGTTTGATGGGAAGCCTGCGCAGCAGGTATTGCCCTTCCCCGAAGATAGCCTGTCCATCTGGCAGTTGGTATGGAAAGAGCGACAGTTCCGCATTGGCGTATTGGTTTTTGCCTTGGTGTTTTTGACGTTGGTGCTGCTGTTTCAGGACTGGTTGGTCCAGCATCCCCGGTTGCTCATCTGGGTGCGCGACGGTTATCTGGTATTCACTGTGTTCTTCATCGGCTGGTACGCACTGGCACAATTATCCGTGATCAATGTGCTGACCTTTGTGCATGCCCTGATGCAGAATTTCAGTTGGGAAACCTTTCTGATAGATCCGCTGATGTTCATCCTCTGGGGCTTCGTTGCCTTCACCCTGCTGTTGTGGGGGCGTGGTGTTTATTGCGGTTGGTTGTGTCCCTTCGGTGCCCTGCAGGAACTGATCAATCAGCTGGCGCGCAAGTTCAATGTCCGGCAGTGGGAGTTTCCGGAAGTGGTGCATGAGCGGCTGTGGGCATTGAAATATGTCGTTCTGCTGATGCTCTTCGGTTTGTCACTGCAATCATTATCACTTGCAGAACAATATGCCGAGATCGAACCCTTCAAGACGGTAATCACACTGCGCTTCCAGCGTGAATGGGGCTATCTGGTCTATGCAGTGGTGCTGCTAGGCATCTCGGTGGTGAATCGTAAGTTCTATTGTAAATATATCTGCCCGCTTGGTGCCGCGCTGGCGATACCGGCGCGGCAGCGCTTGTTCGATTGGTTGCGGCGGCGCAAGGAATGCGGTAAGCCCTGTCAGATCTGCGCCAATGAATGTGAAGTGCGTGCGATCAACGCCACCGGTGAGATCAACGGCAATGAATGTCATTATTGCCTCGACTGCCAAGTGACTTATTGGGATGACCGCAAATGTCCGCCACAGGCGCAGCGTCGTAAGCGGCGTGAAAAGGGCGTGCGCGCACGCGAGCTGGCGGAAGAGATGGTGATGAGTTTCCGCGCAATGGACAGTGCAGATGAATCCGATACGCAACAAAACGATTCGTCAGCACAATGACGCAATTGGTTTATAAGCGAAATCTTATCTATAGCCTCAAAATTTTACCGTTGACCTACATCAAGGCGAGTTGCGGTTGATGAGTCTAAAAACACGATCAGGATGTGCCTTCTCACCAGTCGGATAGGAGTGATAACGATGAAACATAGCACCACCCACGGAGCGAGCCTGGCTGCTCTCTTCACAGCCATGACTCTGGCGTTCGGATCCTTCACGATTCAGGCGGCCAGTTCGGATCATCCGGGAACAGGTGACGCGGAAATGCGCTACAAAGGCGCGCCTGTACCGATCAAGCCTGGCGAAGCTGAGGATGTTGTGTCGCCAAAAGCACCGGCAGTGAGCGCGGATGAGTTCGCGCATGCCAAGCAGATTTACTTCGAGCGCTGTGCCGGTTGTCACGGCGTGTTGCGTAAGGGCGCCACCGGTAAGCCGCTGACGCCGGATATCACCCAGGCACGCGGTACCGATTACCTGAAAGCGTTTATCAGTTTCGGTTCACCGGCCGGCATGCCCAACTGGGGTACATCCGGAGCGCTCACCGAGGCTGAAGTGGATCTGATGGCACGCTTCCTCCAGCACGAGCCACCGACACCTCCGGAATACAGCCTTGCGGATATGAAGGCGACCTGGAAAGTGATCGTGCCGCCCGACAAGCGTCCCAAGAAACAAGAGAACAATCTCAATCTCAAGAACCTGTTCTCGGTGACATTGCGTGACGCGGGCCAGATTGCGCTGATCGACGGCGACAGCAAGAAGATCGTGGACGTGATTGATACAGGTTATGCAGTGCATATTTCGCGCATGTCAGCCTCGGGCCGTTACCTGTTCGTGATTGGTCGTGATGCACAGATCAACCTTATTGATCTGTGGATGAAGAAACCGGCGAATGTCGCGGTGATTAAGGTCGGATTGGAAGCGCGTTCAGTCGAAACCTCCAAGTACAAAGGTTACGAAGACAAGTATGCGATTGCCGGTACCTATTGGCCGCCGCAGTTCGTAATTATGGACGGCGATACCCTGGAGCCGAAGAAAATTGTCTCCACCCGCGGTATGACCGTGGATACCCAGGAGTATCACCCGGAGCCACGCGTAGCCGCGATCGTGGCCTCGCATGAGCATCCGGAGTTCATCGTCAACGTGAAGGAGACCGGCAAGATTCTGTTGGTCAATTACAGCGACATCGATAATCTGAAAATGACCGAGATCGGCGCCGCACGCTTCCTGCACGATGGTGGTTGGGATTCGACGCAGCGCTATTTCATCACTGCTGCCAATCAGTCCAACAAGATCGCTGTGGTCGATTCGAAAGATGGCGAATTGGAAGCACTGGTTGATGTCGGTAAGATCCCGCATCCGGGTCGTGGTGCCAACTTCATTGATGCCAAATATGGACCGGTCTGGGCGACCAGCGATCTGGGCGATGAAGGTATCGCTGTGATTGGTACCGATCCCGAGAAGCATAAGGCCAATGCCTGGAAGGTTGTGCGCACGCTGAAAGGTCAGGGCGGCGGTTCGCTGTTCATCAAGACCCATCCGAAGTCGACTAATCTGTACGTTGATACTGCACTGAACCCCGACGAGAAAATCAGTCAGTCGGTTGCCGTGTTCAACATCAATGATCTGGACAAGGGCTTTGAGGTGCTGCCGATTGCCGAATGGGCCGGATTGGGTGAAGGACCGAAGCGCGTTGTGCAGCCTGAGTTCAATCAGCCCGGCGACGAAGTCTGGTTCTCGGTGTGGAACGGTAAATCGCAGGAGTCGGCCATCGTGGTGGTGGACGATAAGACCCGTAAGCTGAAGACGGTTATCAAGGACGCGCGTCTGGTCACACCGACCGGCAAGTTCAACGTCTACAACACCATGCACGACGTGTATTAATTAGTGCCGGGGACAGGGCATCTGCTCTGTCCCCCCTTTTTCTTGTAGGGGCGGGCCTGCCCGCGAACAGCTCGAAGTCGTCATTCCGGCGCATGCCGGAATCCAGTGCCGCGAAATCCCTGGATTCCGGCATGCGCCGGAATGACGAGTGGTTTTGGATTTCCTTAGGACTGATTTATATCTGTTCGCGGGCAGGCCCGCTCCTACATCAGCATTCATAACAACAGGAGACAATATGCGTGACGAAGCCTGTGTCTATTTGGTCGGTGCAGGTCCGGGTGATCCGGATCTGCTGACACGCAAGGCCTATCGTTTACTGCAAGAGGCCGATGTTGTCGTTTACGACCGGCTGGTTTCCGAGGAAATCCTCGATCTCATTCCCGCGGGCGCCAGTCGCATCTTTGTCGGCAAGGCCGCTGGCAATCATCATCTGGGCCAAGACGAAATCAATGAACTGTTGGCGAATCTTGCCCGCCGTGCGCGCAAGATCGTGCGGCTTAAAGGCGGCGATCCGCTAATCTTCGGGCGTGGCAGCGAAGAGGCCTTACACTTGGCGCAACAGGGCGTGCGTTTTGAGATCGTTCCGGGTATTACGGCCGCTTCTGCCTGTACGACCTACGCGGGCATACCGCTGACCCATCGCGGGCTCGCGGGCAGCGTGCGTTTCGTCGCGGGCCATTGTCGTGCCGATCAACCTCTGGATCTTGATTGGCAGAGCCTCGCCGATCCGGATTCGACCCTGGTAATTTATATGGGGCTGGCGAATCTGGCTGAGATTCAGCAGCAGTTGATCGACGCGGGTTTGGATGCGCAGACCCCGGCTGCATTGATTGAAAATGGGAGTACGCCACGGCAACGGCGTATCCTCACAACATTGAGTCATCTGGCCCAAACAGCCAGTGAACAGCAAGTTATATCGCCGGCATTGGCAGTGATTGGCCGTGTCGTTTCGCTAGCTGGCGAAATGGATTGGTTCGCAGAAAATGCTGCTGTAGGGTGTGGTGAGCGTAGCGAACCGCACCAGGCCCTGAATTGCCGCTGACTGAAGGTGCGGT
>JBGSOE010000061.1:0-16273 GCA_041739295.1 Thiohalobacterales bacterium
ATGAAGAAGACCTTCAAGAACAAAGGTGTCGCCACGGTCGAAGAGCTGCGCGAACTGTGCATCGAGGCTGAGGTGAAGATGTTTGCCTGCCAGATGACCGTCGATGTGTTTGGCTTCAGCCATGACGAGTTCATCGGTGGCTTGGATTATGTCGGTGCCACCTACTTCCTGCCGATTGCCAAGGATTCAGACGTCTGCTTGTTTATCTGATCTGATCAGATTTCGTTTCACTGGCTTTAGCCCGTATTCCTAACAGAATACGGGCTTTTTTCATTCCGAAGGGTGCGGGTTGAGTAGGCATGTGGGACAATACGCAACCGCACATTATCCCGATGCTTCACTGACAAAATAATCTCACCCGATGTCAAAGGTTGTCTCTCGCACTCCAAATGCCACGCACAGCCCACCGGCGTTGCACAACTTGCTACCGATGCCGGGACAGTCCACGCAATGGGGTGGCCTGCACGCCGATAGCCTGGCCTGGGCCATTGCCGCGAGCACCTCTACAGAACGGCCCTTGGTGATTGTCACACCGGATACTCAATCCGCTGAGCGTCTGCAGGCCAATCTGGATTTTTTTGCCCTTGATGCCGAGCAGGCACACCTGAGCTTCCCCGATTGGGAAACCCTGCCCTATGATGCCTTCTCACCGCACCAGGACATCATTTCGCAGCGTGTCGCCTGTCTGTATCGACTGCCAACACTGACCCAAGGCGTGCTGATCCTGCCGGTAGCGACACTGTTGCAACGGGTTGCGCCGCGAGACTATGTCACCCAGAGCGGCCTGTTACTGGATGTTGGTCAACGTCTGGATTTAGAGGCGTTGCGCGGCCAATTGGATCAGGCCGGCTACCGTTATGTTTCACAAGTCATGGAGCGCGGCGAATTCACAGTGCGTGGTTCATTGGTCGATCTGTATCCGATGGGTGCCGATCTGCCCTACCGCATCGACCTGTTCGACGACGAGGTCGAAAGTATCCGCACTTTCGATCCGGAATCACAGCGTTCCGTCGCCAAAGTAGAAAACATTCGTCTGCTACCGGCACGAGAATTTCCACTCAACGAAAATGCGATCACCCAATTTCGTCAGGCCTATCGCGCGCGTTTCGAAGGCGATCCGCAGCGCAGTGTGATCTACCGCGATGTTAGTCAGGGCATCGCGCCCAGTGGCGTGGAGTACTATCTGCCGTTGTTCTTCAAAACCACAGCAACGCTCTTTGACTACCTGCCATCCAACGCTGTGATAGTCGCACTGCCCGATACTCAAGCGGCGGCTGAATCCTTCTGGGAACAGCTTGCCGACCGTTACGAACAACGCCGTCACGATCTGGAACGCCCACTGCTGCGCCCGGATGAACTGTATCTGACCCCAGAGCAATGGCAGTCATTGCGCGCCCCGTTCGCGCAGTTGCAGCTCGACCGTTTTGAACTGGAAGATCCGCAAGCGACGCAGCGCAACTTCATCACCGGTGCACTCCCGGATGTGAGCTTCAAACCACGCAGTCCAGAACCTGCTGCACAGTTAAAACAGTTCATTACGGATTTCCAGGGTCGCATTCTGATCACCGGCGAATCAGCCGGGCGCCGTGAAAGTCTGCGTGATCTGTTACGCGATCAGGGACTGCATCCCACGGTCTGTGAGAACTGGACAGAATTTCTTGACGCCGATATCCCACTAGGCATCGGCATCGCGCCGCTCGAACAAGGCCTGCTGCTGCGTGAGCAGGGACTGGCAATCATCACCGAGACACAACTGCTGGGACAGCGCACGCATCAGCGCGCGCGCCGCAAGGCAGTACGTGATCCTGAAACACTGATCCGCGATCTGACCGATCTGGCTCCGGGTGCACCGGTGGTACACGAAGATCATGGTGTCGGCCGCTATCTGGGTCTGCAGAAACTTCGCATCACCGATATCGAAACGGAATTCCTCACCCTCGAATATGCCGGTGGTGACAAACTGTATGTACCGGTTGCCTCGCTGCATTTGATCAGTCGCTATACCGGCTCTGCTCCCGAACAAGCGCCGCTGCACAAACTGGGTTCGGATCAGTGGCAGAAGGCACGCCGCCGAGCCGCGGAACGTGTACGTGATGCTGCAGCTGAAATGTTGGAAATTCAGGCCCGCCGGTTGGCACGACAGGGCTACGCCTTCGAAATCCATACCGAAGAATACCGCCAGTTCGCCAGCACCTTCCCGTTTGAAGAAACTCACGATCAGCAGACCACCATCGATGCCGTGCTGGAAGATCTGGCCAGTGCACGACCGATGGACCGTGTGGTCTGTGGCGATGTCGGTTTCGGTAAAACCGAAGTCGCGATGCGCGCCGCCTTTGTCGCAGCATCGGCCGGCCGTCAGGTGGCCGTACTGGTACCGACCACCCTGCTTGCACAGCAGCATTTTCAGAATTTCCGCGACCGCATGGCTGACTGGCCGCTGCGCATCGAGGTATTGTCACGTTTCCGCACAGCGAAACAGCAGCAGGTAATCATGGACGACCTGGCTGCCGGCAAAGTGGACATCGTCATCGGCACTCACAAGATACTGCAGGAAGGTGTGAAGTTTAAGAATCTGGGCCTGGCGATCATCGACGAAGAACACCGCTTTGGTGTACGTCATAAGGAACGACTCAAATCTCTGCGCGCCGAGGTCGACCTGCTCACGCTCACCGCGACGCCAATACCGCGCACACTTAACATGTCGCTGGCAGGACTGCGCGATCTGTCCATCATCGCCACACCACCCGTGCTGCGCATGGCCATCAAGACGTTTATTTGCGAGTGGGATAAGCAGACCCTACGCGAGGCCTGTCTGCGCGAAATCAAGCGCGGGGGTCAGGTCTATTTCCTGCACAACGAAGTAGAGAGCATTGAACGTATCGCGCGCGAACTCGGCGAATTGATGCCCGAGGCCAATATTCAAATCGGCCATGGGCAGATGCGCGAACGGGATCTCGAACAGGTCATGCTCGATTTCTATCATCGCCGCTGCAACTTGCTGGTGTGTACCACCATTATAGAAAGCGGTATCGACGTACCGACCGCGAACACCATTATCATCAACCGTGCAGATAAACTGGGGCTGGCCCAGTTACATCAGTTGCGCGGCCGGGTCGGACGTTCGCACCACCGTGCCTATGCCTATCTAATAACACCGCCGCGTCGTGCGATGACCGCCGATGCCGTGAAACGTCTTGAAGCCATCGCGTCCTTGGAAGATCTCGGTGCCGGCTTCACCCTGGCCACGCACGATCTGGAAATCCGCGGCGCCGGCGAGCTGCTCGGTGAAGACCAGAGCGGGCAAATACATGAAGTCGGCTTCAGCCTGTATACCGAACTGCTGGAACGTGCTGTCAAAGCACTTAAACAAGGTAAGGAACCGCAACTCGACCGACCATTGGATCATGGTGCAGAAATCGATCTGCATATACCGGCGTTAATCCCCGACGATTACCTGCCCGACGTGCATGCTCGGCTGATTCTGTATAAACGTATCGCCAGTGCCACCGATGCTGATGCGTTGCGCGAGCTGCAGGTGGAAATGATCGACCGCTTTGGCCTGTTACCCCAGCCGGTCAAGGATCTGTTCGCCATCACTGAACTCAAATTACTCGCACTGCCTTTGGGTATCCGCAAGATCGATGCGGGTGATACGGCGGGTCGGCTGCTCTTTCAGTCGGAGGCGAATGTCGATCCGGTGCGGATCATTCACTTTATTCAAACCCGACCAAAGCGGTACAAATTAGACGGTGCGGATAAACTGCGCTTCTTTGCGGACATGCCTGACACCGGTGCACGCCTCGCCACGCTGCGGCAGATCCTGCTGGAACTGACTGGAAAGGATGACTAGATGCATCTCAAATCGGTAAATTTCTATCCTCAGATTATCGCAGCACTACTACTCCTGTTGCCACTGGCCGCGACGCGGGCTGCCAGCCAAGACTATGATGTGGAGATTGTGGTGTACGCGTCTCTGCGTGCCGATGATGGCGCGGAGCGTTGGCCAACACCAAAGGCGTTCCCGGCAACTGAGCAAGCGTTGGACCTTGGCGAAGGTGGAACTCAATTATTGACCGGTGGCCCGCGCAGTCTGCAGGCAATAGCCGACACGCTGCGACGTTCCGGTCTGTACCGCCCGTTGTTGCATTGGCGCTGGCGACAACCCGGCTGGGAGCGCGCTCAGGCGCACGCCATCCATGTACAAATACCCGCCGGCAGCAGCCTGCCCCTGACAGGAGTCGCTACGGGCACTTCAAAATTCTTACTGCAGCAGCTCCGGAACAATCTCGACGCCGGAATCACTGACACAGCCGGCCAGCCATTGTTGGACGGTACACTGACCCTCACGCGCTCGCGCTATCTACATATGGCGGTTGATCTGATCTATATCGATCCGAACACCGGTATACCCTTGCAGCTCAAGGAAAGCCGCCGCATGCGCAGCGGCGAATTACATTATCTGGATCAACCGCGTTTTGGGGTGTTGGTGCAGGTGATGCCGCATGTAGTTGCTGGTGAGGCACAATAAAAAGGGCGCCACTGATTATTGGTCTTCCCCCGTTGGGCCTGTCGGATGCGCGGCTAGCGCCGCTGAATCCGACCTACGTTTTGATATGCGTTGTATTGTAGGTCGGATTCAGGCCGAAGGCCGCATCCGACATTCTCTAGGAAACCTCTGATTAATTCGCTGAAGCGGCATCTGCCGCGTTGCAGCCGGGCTCAAGATACGGGGCCGGAAAGCGGCAGACTCCGTGTAAACCCCGTTGGTTACTCGGTGCTACGCACCTCGCCCTTCGGGCCGGCTAGCGCCGTTCTCTCCGTTTCGCTTCGAGTCGTCTGTCCGCGCCTTGCATCTGCTCGCTTGATCAAATTAATCAGAGGTTCCCTAAGCGACTGGCTCAACAGGTTTGCCAGTTTCTCTACTTGCCAGCCAATCCAGCGACAGATTGTAGGCAATCGCAAGCAGAGTTGGGCCAATGAACAGGCCCAGAAAGCCGAACGCGAGAATGCCACCGATGACACCCAGAAAAATCAACGGCAGCGGCGCCTGCACACCCTTGCCGATCAACAAAGGTCGCAGGATATTGTCAGCCCCGCTGATAACGATGAAGCCCCAGATCACCATGAATATTGCCCAGCCTGTTTCACCGCTGACATTCAACCAGATAGCGGCGGGCAGCCATAGCACGACTGGTCCACCGGGTACCACAGAGAGGAAGAACGTCGCCATGCCAAGCAGGAATGCACCAGGCACATTGGCCAGCCAAAAGCCGATCAACGCCAACACGGCCTGCGCGGCAGAGGTACCTATCACACCATTGAATACACCGCGCACTGTGGATGCGACCACAGCGACCTGTCTGCGCCCGGTATCTCCCCCCAGATGTGTGGCGACGCGGGTTATGACGCGTCCGGCATTTTCGCCCCAAAAAAACAACAGGGTCGTGAGTACCAATGCCAAGGCGAATTCGAGTAAACCACCGCCCATACCCGTGGTGAATGCAAGAAGAAATTCTTTGACCGGTTTGATCAGCGGCCTGAGGTCCTCGGCAAGCAGATTCGGATTTGCGGAAACCAATTGCCAATAACGACTGGCACTTTCCCCCACCAGCGGAAAATTGCTCAACCATGCTGGTGGAGCTCCTAACCCACCGGTAAATAAACCACCGATCCGCTCCATTAACACTGTTCGTTTCCCAACCAGGAACAGACCCAGCGTGGCTATCGGCACCAGCAACACCATGGTCAGTGTGAGGCCTGTAAAGGTCGCCGCCAGGCCGCGACGCTGCCCGAACATATGCAACACCCGCACATAAATGCCCCAGGTTGAGACGGCAATAATACCGCCCCAGAGAAACGCTGTTATGAAGGGACGTACGACCAGATAACAGCCGAACACCAGCAATACCAGCGCTGCGGTGATCGCATAGCGCTCAAAGTCGAGGGTACGATCTGATATCATTTTCGGTGATCTCTGCGTGTTCGGTCGATTTCAGGATCAATCGATCATGGGGATGACCTGTTCCAACAGGCCGCGTACTCGATCCATGCCAACCTTCAAATTCTTTTCAATGTCTTCCATGCTGATTTCGCCGTCACCGCGACCGGCTGCCCAGTTGGCGCATACAGCACAGGCTGCATAACAGAGTTCTAATTCACGTGCGAGTGCGGCCTCCGGCATGCCGGTCATGCCGACGATATCGCAGCCGTCGCGTTCCATACGTGTGATCTCAGCGGCGGTCTCCAGGCGTGGTCCCTGAGTCGCACCATAGGTACCGCCATCGATGACCGCAATGCCTGCGGCCTTGCCGGCCGCGACCAACAACTTGCGTAGATCACTGCAATAGGGCTCGGTGAAGTCGATATGCGTCACCTGGCTAAGCTCACCCTGAAAGAAGGTGTGCTGGCGTGACCATGTGTAGTCAATAATCTGATCCGGGATAACCAACGCCTCTGGCATCATAGACGGCGCGATGCTTCCCACCGCTGCCACAGCGATCACCTTGGTAATGCCAATATGCTGCAATGCCCAGAGATTGGCGCGATAGTTCACCTCATGCGGTGGGATGGTGTGAGCAGAGCCGTGACGCGGTAGAAACACCACTTGCTTGCCACACAACAAACCATGCACCAAGGGTCCGGATGGCTCACCATACGGCGTGTGCATGACTTCACGCCGTTCGATTTCCAGATTCTTAAGGCTGGTCAGTCCTGTGCCACCGATAATTGCCAAGTCGGCCATGGGGATTCGTTCTCCAGAAATTCAGAAATACGTGGCTCAGTCTTCGTGCACGGCATAGATGCCGGGCAGATTGCGGTGATAGCCGTGATAATCCATACCACAGCCGAACACATAACGGTCTTCCACTTCGATGCCGACGAAATCCGCGCTCACGCCAGCGGCACGTCGATCGTGTAATTTCTCGACCAGCACAGCGCTATACACCGCTGCGGCGCCCTGTTCACGCAAGTAGGCAAGGATGGCCGCCATGGTCAGTCCCTCGTCAAGAATGTCATCAACCACCAGCAGGGTTCGCCCAGCCAAGGGCAACGAGGGGCGTGTTACCCAGTGCAGTTCACCTCCGCTGGTCGCGCCGCGATAGCGCGACGCATGCAGATAATCTATATGTAGTGGGAAATCCAGGCGTGTCAGTAGATGCCCGGTCGGGATCAACCCACCGGTCATCACACAGATGACAATAGGGTCACGCTCCGCCAATTCGGCACTGATAGCCGCCGCCATGCGATCCAAAGCATGATTAACCTGTTCTTCGCTGTATAACACTTTCGCTTGCGCGTAGACCGCTTGGGCCTGTTCGGCTGTGATCGACATGCCTGCCTCAATAGGTAAAGGTAACGGTATCGTCGTTCATGGCCTCACTGATCACGTAGGCCTCACCGACAGTTTCGGATATTTCCGGAATGAGGTCATTGCTCCATTGTTCCAATGCCGGAGCACTGACTTTGATAATCACACCAGCCTCGTGTGCGTCTTTGATGAATTCATAAACGCTCTTGCCCCCATCTTGAACAAAAAGCTTCTCGGCAACACCCGGCTTGGCCAATGCTGCGGTACGACCACTCAGAACAATCTCTACCTCGTATTCCATGGCCGCGGCGACCGTCGCCTGGTAAAACGGCGCGCCAAGTTCCGATCCATTATTCGGATCGGTGTTGACCATGATGATGAGTAATTTGTCTGCCATAGTTACCTTGGAAATTTATTCTCTAGGACATACAGCCAGTGCCGCTAAATCTGGCCTGCAATGCTGCACGAACAAAATGTAGGTCGGATTCAGGCCAAAGGCCGCGTCCGACATTTCCATTCAAGCGGCGGCGTCTTAACGAAGCTGTTCTTCAATACTGGCGGCAGCGGCAGACGCACAGCGATATCCTTCGTTAATCGCCTCTGCCGCGCGATGAAACTCAAGTAAGCGAATATGACCTAGCTTCGGCGCCAACATCACGTCTGGTGGGTCTCCCGCCATACGCGATCGCGTGATGCGCACCTGCATAATGTAAACGCTTTGCGCAATCACGTCGACCAAAGACGGTAGGGAATCACCATTGCGGGTAACATCATTGACCCATTGTTGAGTGCGGGTCACAAGTCCATCACCCAAATTCGCCAGCCAGGGAATTTCCTGCATACGGCTGAAAGCCTTATCCAGCCGATTGGACTCAATACCTTGCAGATCCGCTGCGCGCCGACTCAGTAAATCAGCATTAAGATCGACCGCGATCACTCGCTCCGCACCCAGGGCACGACACAGTGACACCGGCACTGGATTTACCAGCCCGCCATCGACCAACCACTGTTCATTATGCTTTACCGGCGTGAACAATCCGGGCAGCGCGACCGATGCCCGCACGGCGCGATACAGCGACCCTTCCCTGAACCAAACCTCTTGTCCAGAAGATAACTCCGTGGCAACCACTCCGAATGGACAAGACAGTTTTGTAATATCACGATCAGGAAATTGGGTTTCAAAAAACTGGAACAGCCGCTTGCCATGAATAAGACCACCGCTAAAGCTCACATCAAGGTAGGAAACAACATCCTGCCAGCTGAGCGTACGCACCCAGGCTTCCATTTCGTCCAGCGCATCGGCTGCCGTTGCGGCGCCGACCAGCGCACCGATGGAGGTCCCGCAGATCACATCCGGAAACAGATCCTGCTCGCGTAACCAGCGCAAGATACCGATGTGCGCCCAGCCACGTGCAGCGCCACCACCCAAGGCTATACCGATGCGTGGTCGCTTCATGACTTACCTGGCCCTACGACTAACAGTGTTGAAATTTCCGCCATCCATCTCTACATATCCATATCTAACAGGGGCGCTTCGTCATAACTGTTGACGGTCGACACGGCGTGCCGCCACGTCTCAGAGGCCTGCAAACTTGACCAATTCTGACCGTGGCGACCATGCAGACGCGCGAGTCGAGCGAGCCCGGCAGGATCCGCGTAACCTGCCAAACTGTCGAGCACCTGATCAGCGGCATCGCTGCGATTGCAGACCAGGATCATATCGCAACCTGCGTGCAGTGCGGCGTGCGCACGGGTCGGATAATCTCCGGCACAATCCGCCGCTGCCATGCTCAAGTCGTCGCTGAAGATCACACCCTGAAAACCCAATTCACCGCGCAGTTGATTACGCAGCCAGTAGGAAGAAAAACCGGCTGGACGCGTATCGGCGGCGCTATACAACACATGCGCTACCATAATGCCCGCCAGGTTCTGATGAATCATGCGCACGAACGGCAGCATGTCTTCCATCTGAATATCCACTAGGTCGCGGCTATCGGTTGGCAATGCCAGATGCGAATCCAGCGTCACACCACCGTGCCCGGGGAAATGCTTGCCAACGGCCTGCATACCCGCCGCCAGCATGCCTTTATGGTAGGCATGCGCGAGTCCGGCTACGGCCTCGGGTTCGCGGTGAAACGCACGGTCACCAATCACCGGACAAATCTCGCGATTCAAATCCAGCACCGGTGCAAAACTGAGATCGACGCCGACGGCACGCAGTTCGGCGGCCATCAACCATCCGGTCGTCGTTGCCAACTGGAGCGCATGCTGCGGATTTCGATCATAGACACGGCCCAATTCACCCACCGGCGGCAGCCGGGTAAAACCGTCGCGGAAGCGCTGCACGCGGCCGCCCTCCTGATCCACCGCGATCAATAAGCGCGGTTCGCGTAGCGCATGCAGATCAGCTACCAGTGCAGTGATCTGTTGCGGCGATTCATAGTTACGTGAAAACAGAATGACACCGCCTACTTGCGGGTGACGCAGGCGATGGCGGTCGTCATCGCTGAGCGCCGTGCCGGCGATGTCGGTCATTACATGCCCTAGAGACATTCGCGCTTCCTGTGCTTCGTTGTGTTTACGTATTGCGGCATGCTGATAGTGAATCGGTACGCTTATGTTGTTCGCTGTAAAGCCCGCTTCTGCGGGATGCGTTCACGCAGTGGATGGGTATTTAGCGTACTAAACTTGATTTGCGACACTCTTTACATCCAGCCGATCGCGCAATCGATCACCGAGCAGATTGACGGCGAGCACCACCACGACCATCGCCAAGCCCGGCACAATGACCATATGCGGTGCGACTAGCAGATAACGGGTGCCATCACGCACCATACTGCCCCAGGAGGCATCTGGCGGCTGCACACCGAGCCCCAGGAACGACAAGCCAGCCTCGGCCACAATCACCGAGGCGATACCAAAAGTTGCCTCGACGATCAACGGCGCACTGATCAATGGCAGCAGGTGTGCACGCACTACACGGGCACGCGGCACACCCAAGGCTATGGCGGCCAATACATGATCGCGCGTTTTCAACGACAGTACCTGCGCTCGCGCCAACCGTGCATAGCCCACCCAACCGACAATCGTCAGGGCAATGACCACGTTCTCGATACCGGGACCAAGGATGCCCGCCAGCGCGATGGCCAGCAGGATACCGGGAAACGCCAGGAACAGATTGATGACATGCACCAGCAGGCGATCCCAGACACCACCGACATAGGCGCTAAAACTGCCGATCAGCGTACCGAATATCGACGATAGGCTGACCACCCAGAAGGCCACCAGGAAAGAGGTTGTCGCGCCTGCGGCGAGTCTATCGAGCAATGGCCGTCCGAGGTCGTCATAGCCCAATCCGCCCGATGCCATGGGCGTCGCCAGGATGCGCTCTAGATGGATGTTATTGGGATCGAGCGACAACCAGGGGGCCGCAATGCCGAATACGGCCCACAGCGCGAGGATAAATACGGGAAACCAGAATTGCATGGTCAGGTCCCTACCCGGATACGTGGGTCTATCAGCGCATACAGCAGATCAGTGAAGCTGTTGATCAGCACATAGGTGAGCGCGATCACCAGCACGCAGGCCTGGACCACCGGGTAATCGCGCGACTGGATGGCCTCAATGGTCAACAGCCCAATGCCTGGCCAGGAGAACACGGTTTCGGTGATCACCGCACCGGCTAACAACGTACCCAATTGCAGACCCAGTATAGTGATTACTGGCAGCATGGCGTTGGGCAGTGCATGTCGAATCAATACTTGCCGACGTGATAATCCCTTGGCGTAAGCGGTACGAATGAAATTCTCGCCGAGTACTTCAAGGACACTGCTACGGATCATGCGCGCCAAAATGGCAGCGAGTGAGCTGCCGAGTGTCAGGGCCGGAAGGATGACCGCCCCCACCTCCTCGCGACCACTGACCGGGAACCAGCCTAGCCATAGTGAGAAGACCAGGATCAACAGGGGCCCCATCCAGAAATTTGGGATCGACACCCCCAATAACGAGAAGGCCATCGCGCCCTGGTCCCAGGCGGTATTGTGCCGCGCGGCTGCGACAAGCCCTAACGGCAACGCCAGTACCAGTGTCACCAACAAGGCCGCCAGCGCCAGCTCCACCGTCGCGGGCAGACGTTCGGCCAAAAGCGCGGTTATCGGCTGCTGAGAATGCAGCGAACGGCCCAGATCAAAGTTAATCAACCCTTTGATATAAATGATTAATTGATCAAGTAAAGGCTTATCCAGCCCAAGCGATATCCGTAACGCCTCACGGTCAGCGGTTTGGGCAGATTCCCCCAACATGACATCCACTGGGTCACCGGGAATGAGATGGATAAGCAGGAATACCAGCACGACGACGCCAACTACCACCACAGCGGTACTGGCCAAACGCCGCAGTATGACTAACCACATAGACGTGCTCCCTTCACCATCAGACCGCCTGCCCTGCTGTCTGTGAGCGGGCATTATACCCGCAAGACCCGCTGATTCTGTTGCCTTAAATGAGTGCCATTAGGCATACCATGCTTAAGTTTAATGCGATATAAACGCTACTTATAGGAAGTATATGGTAAAAGTCCATTCTGATAGACGAAAGCTTTACCGGCAGAGCGAGACTAACGATGGGCCTACATTGGATTCACAACGTTGGGCGTCTTGACCAGATCCTGCGTATCGGAATCGGGTTGGCACTGATGTGGGTCGGCTTCATTGATGATGCTCTGATCAATGACCGCCTTATTGCCAGCATCGTCGGTCTGTTCGGTCTTCTCAATCTCGTCGCCGCGCTATTTCGGGTATGCCCGTTTTATACCCTGGCCGGCATAAATACTAATAACCAAGACGACTGATAGTCCAATAACTCATGCAGATAAGAACGCGACTACTCGCGTCATTCGTGGCGATCGCCTTGCTGGCACTGACCGTGTTCGGCATTGTCGCCTATCGCATTGCTGTAGATGCGGCTGCGCGTCAAGAAGCATTGACCTTGCAGCGTGCATTGGAAAACATCGCGGCCTTTCTCGCACCGAATCTGCAAAACAAACCTTATGCGTTCGACACACAACAGAACATACGCCTGCCTTACCTTCAACAGGCAACGTTGATTGTCGTTCATGAATCCAATGGCACACTGATAAATCTTCCTGGACTGCAACGTACGGAATTTCCGGACAGCGAAAAATTACTCGCCACGCTGTCCAACGATCCACTCCCGCGTTCGGGAAATATACATATCGGTGCCATACGCTATAACTGGGCCTCGGTGTTCATCCCCGCCACCAATCTGCGCCTGACCGTCGTGAATCCAGCCATTGTCGCCGAATTCGCCATTATCAAAACACTCGGTATGCGTCTGCTGGTGACTGGCGTGGTCATCATCTGGATTGCCATCTGGGGCGCGCTGATTATCACTGCATTACTGACCAAGCACCTGCACAACCAGAATGCCCGCCTAGTTCACCAAGCTTTGCATGATGATTTGACCGGCCTGCCTAATCGCACCCTGCTCTATGATCGAGTCGAGCAGGCGCTGCACCGCGCCCATCGCGATGGGCATCCTCTCACTCTCTTCCTCATGGATCTTGATCGCTTCAAAGAGGTGAATGACACCCTGGGACATCATTTTGGTGATTATGTGTTGCAGCAAGTGGGTAAACGCATCGCCGCTACGCTACGCGAAACAGACACCGTGGCCCGCCTCGGCGGCGATGAATTTGCGGTGCTGATCCCGGATGCAGATGCGGAGGACGCGCGCGCCTGCGCCGAAAAACTGCTAGCTGCCCTAGACGTCGCCATCCCCGTGAATGGCATGTCGATTTCGATCAAGACCAGCATCGGCATTGCACTTTACCCCTTGCATGGCACTGACGCCGAGACACTGTTGCAGCACGCGGACGTGGCGATGTATCAGGCCAAACGCAACAACCTGGGGTTCAGCCTATACGCACAAGATCAAGATCCACACAGCGTGCGCCGTCTGACCCTGATTGGTGAACTGCGCGATGCGATAAACAAAAACCAACTCGTATTGCATTACCAGCCCAAAGTGAATTTACGTCAGCAGCGCACCATCGGCGTCGAGGCACTGGTGCGCTGGCAACACCCGACGCTGGGCTTGATACAACCGGATGAATTTGTGCCCTTGACGGAACAGAACGGACTGATTTCCAGTCTGACCGACTGGGTGCTACAGGAAGCCATTAACCAATGCCGCGAATGGCGATCCCGTGGTATCAACCTGCACGTTGCCGTGAATCTTTCCGCGCACAGTCTGCACAATATGGCGTTACCTGAGCAGATCTCCGCATTCCTGAACGCAGCGGGCATACCGGCCTGCCAATTGGATATAGAGCTGACTGAGAGTGTCATGATGTCTGACTTGGTGAATGCCATGGAGATCCTGGAGCGCCTGTCCAAGATGGGAGTGCGCCTGGCGATTGATGATTTCGGTACGGGTATGTCCTCGTTCAGCTATCTCAAGCGTCTGCCTGTGAATGAGTTGAAGATCG
Source organism: Thiohalobacterales bacterium (assembly GCA_041739295.1). Lineage (GTDB taxonomy): Bacteria > Pseudomonadota > Gammaproteobacteria > Thiohalobacterales > Thiohalobacteraceae > JAHJQQ01. The sequence continues at coordinate 13,818 of JBGSOE010000061.1, forward strand.
ACAAATCCTTTGTGATCGATATGGCCGAAGACGAGAATAATGCCGTAATTGTCCGATCGATCATCGACCTCAGCCACAATATCGGCCGCGAGGTGGTTGCCGAAGGCGTGCAAGATCGTGATGCACTGCAGCTATTGGAAATGCTCGGCTGCGATATGGCGCAAGGTTATTTCATCAGCCGTCCGCTCAGTGCGGTAGAACTAGAACATTGGTTGCAGACCAGCTCTTGGGGGCTACGCAGCCAAAACTCACGTCCGGAAATCGTTGCGATTAAAAAGCCCATTTAAACGACCATGATATACATGATTTTTTATCGTGGTTTTAGCGGCGAATTTCGATCAAATGCCGCCTTTTGAATCCACACCTTTGCTCCCGCTGCCACCCGATCAAACAGATCAATGACATCAGCATTGCGCATGCGAATACAACCATGTGAACGTGGTATCCCCATGGGTTCGCTGTCCGGACAGCCGTGCAGATAAATGAAGCGACGCATACTGTCGACATTGCCATGACGATTATGGCCAGGCTCCAAGCCCCGTAACCAGAGGATACGGGTCAGTATCCAATCGCGTTCCGGATACTGTGCGGCCAACGCCTCAGTGTAGATTTCACCGGTCGGGCGACGGCTGACAAACACCGTGCCTGGTGCACAACCGGCACCAATCTTGGCACGGATTTCATGCCAACCACTCGGCGTACAACCGCTACCGCTTTGCTCACCAAGGCCGTTGGTTGCGGTCGAGACGCTGTAGCTATTAACAACCTGTCCATCGGTCAGCAATTCCAGTCGCTGCGAGGCGAGACTGATGCGGATCAGGCCTGTGGCTGCATCACGGCTCACCGTGGTGCACCGTGAGCAGTCCATCATAGTTGCCATCCTGCGCGAGGACGTAGCCGTTGATGCCCTCCCGAGTCGCATAGACCTGATCTTCATACCACAGCGGCACTATCGGCAAAGTGGCGAGCAAACGTTCCTGTAATGCACGATAGAGAATCACCTGACTGGTGCTGTCCTGCACCTGTTCGGCAGCCTCAATTAATGTATCAACTGTGGCATCCTGAAAATTCCCCCGGTTCGCGCCCTCAGGCGGCGCGGAGTTGCTGTGAAACACATAACGGAAGATGTCCGGGGATTTGATGCCTACCCAAGAGAGGCTATAGAGCTGGAAGCGCCCGGCCTTGATATCGCCGTAAAAAGTACCCCAATCGTAAGTCTTCAGCGACACGCGGATACCAACCTGTGCCAGCTGGCTCTGGATAACAGTAGCGAGACGAATACGCACCGCATCACTGGAGGTCTTATAGGTCAGTTGCAAGGGATTGTCAGGTCCATAGCCGGCTTCGGCCAGCAGCGCACGACTGCGCTCAGGGTCATAGGCCACGCCCTTCAGATCCGGATGTCCCGCCCAATGATCCGGTGGCAACAGCGCACCCGCGGGGCGTGCACCCTCATCCAGGACATATTGGATGATACGTTCGCGGTTCAATGCATGAGCAATGGCCAGCCGCACCTCAATCTTGCCGGTATTTGCGTCCTCCATATTGAAACCCAGATACGCAAAATTACTCCCGGACGCACGCCGTACCTGGATGTTCGGGTCTTGGCTCAGATAGGTAATGAGCTCCGCTGGCAAATCGTTCTGTAATAGATCTACTTCACCCCGCATGAGTTTCAGAACGCGCACGGTGGCATCCGGTACTCTTACCAGCTCGACGATCTGCCCGTCAGTCTGGCGCTGCAATCTCACAATGCCGGGACTCGGCCGCCCCAGGAACTGCATCGGACCGCTGCCCAGCGGCGTGAAGGGTGCATCTTTGGATAACCGCGCCAGCGCTTCGGGTAAGACGCCGATCACCAGATAGCCTGGAAGCAGGGGATCAGGCCGCATAAGGAAGATATCCAGAGTATCTTCATCGACGACATCAATCCGCTCGATCAATGCGAGCGAGGCCCGATGCGGTGAACCATTGACGGGATCGAGAATGAAATCATAGGTTGCCTTCACATCACGGCTGGTCAGTCGACTACCATCATGGAACGTGCGTCCCTCTTGGCCCAGATGGAAACGGTAATAGGTCGGTGCAAGTTGTTCCCAACTCGCCAGCGACGCTTGTGGCTGTGATTGCGCATCAAAATCGACTAGGCGCGCATAGATCAATCGATTGATACGCGCCGACGTGGCATCGGTCGTGAAACGCGGATCGAGGTTGGCGGCCTCACCGGCGACGGCAAGGCGAATCGAATCGTGCTCCGGACGCGAACAGCCGGACAGGATGCCAATAAAGAGTAACGAGACCAACAACCAACGGGACAACAAGAGCGGCATCTAGATTACCAGCTGCAGTAAGGCCGATCGGCCAGGCAGACGTTATAGTAGCGCGGATCAGCCGAAACCTCTGCGCCCAACCAGGCGGGACGCTCAAAATCTTCTTTCTCGTCCTTCAACTCGATC
>JBGSOE010000068.1:0-28326 GCA_041739295.1 Thiohalobacterales bacterium
GTTATCCCCTCTCCCCGCAAGCGGGGAGAGGGTTAGGGAGAGGGGAGTTTGTGTCATCGCTATTGGTAATGAATGGTAATGATCAATAATTGGATTCCTGGAGCGCTTTTCGCCTGTCTGTGATGATCGTGTAGATAATCAGAGTAATCTGATTTGGGCAAAGGCATAACTATTCTACGTTAGGTTATTTGCGAACTATCTGAACAGACGCAAACTGGCCAAGCCGATGGCATAAACCAGGAAACCGGCAAACACCACCAACATCCACTCGGCGATGCTGAAACCCAGCAAGGTCCACTCCACGGCAGCGCATTCACCAGAGCCTTTGAAGACGAGTTGCAATGTCTGGTTGAGCGGGAATGCCTCAAGCATGTAATCGAGGCTCGGTCCACATTCCGGCACCTGGTCGGCCGGCAGGTGTTGCAGCCAGACCTGGCGAGTGGCGACCGCACCTCCGCCGAGGGCAAGCAGGCCGATGAGTGATGCATACAGAACTCTGCCGGCCCGAGCCGGGTTGTGCAGGGCGCCAAGCAACGCCACGGCGCCGATCGCCATGACAAATACGCGTTGGAAGATGCACAGAGGGCAGGGTTCGAGATTCAGAGAGTGTTGCAGATACAGGGCTGTGCCCATCAGCCCGAGACTGGCGATGAAGGCGAGCAGGAATCCAGTGCGGGATGTTATGTTCATTGAGTATTCTCAGTGCGTGATAATGCATATTCTGGTTATAGCGTCTACCGGATAAGGCTGGTATGGCAGCTCAGGGATTCTTAGGGAACCTCAGATTCTTCAATTTTCCCAGTTGGTTCCGTCAGGCACGATGCAAGTGCTGCAGAATCCGAACTATGTAAGTAATGTGTCGTAGCGTCGGTCGGATTCAGGCCGAAGGCCGCGTCCGACATTGTTCCAGGCATCGGCAGTTATATCAGACCGATTCAGCGGGTCAATTGCCGGTGCAGCATAGCCGAATGGCATTCTGACTGCCACGCCAGCGCCAAGTTCCTCAAGACGTATAGCGATCTTTCTCACGTTCCAGTGCCTGCTGTAACAGGCTGCGGTAACTCTCGAGGCGGCGTGGATCAATGTCACCTGCCGTCACGGCGGCACTGACGGCGCAGGCGGGTTCGCCGTTATGGCGGCAGTTGTGAAAGCGACACTGGCCACGGTAGGGGCGCAACTCTCGGAAACCACGTTCGAGATCTTCTGCGGTGGCTTGCCAGAGCTGGAAGTCGCGCACCCCGGGTGAGTCGATCAGATCACCGCCACCGGCAAGGTGGTAGAGCGTGGTTTCGGTGGTGGTGTGTTTACCGAGTCCGCTGGCGTCAGAAAGTTGGCCGATACGGATGTCTATATCCGGTTGCAGCAGATGTACCAGTGAGGATTTACCGACACCCGATTGGCCGACCAGGATAGAAGTATGACCGTTGAAATGCTGGGAGAGTGCCTTGACCTGTGCCGTGTCGCGGGTGCTGGTGAACAGTACCGGGCAGCCTAGCCGGGTAAAGGTCGACAAGCGTGCCTGGAGTTGTGCCTGTGCGGCTGGGCTGAACAGGTCGGATTTGTTGACCAGGATAAGCGGTTGCGCACCAATCAATTCCGCGATGACCAAATAACGGTCAATCAAGCCTTCGCTGAGCGGCGGTTCGGGCGCACAGACAACGACGAGCTGGTCGACATTTGCGGCGAGCGGGCGTTCATTACCGCGTGGATCGGGGCGTGCCAGTAGACTGCGGCGCGCATCGAGCGCGGTGACAACGCCTTGCTTGTCTCCCGACGGCTGCCACTGCACGCGATCACCACAGACCAACCGGCCGAGTTTTTTACGCGCAGTGCACATATGCAAGCTGCCCTGATGATCTTCCACAATCAGATCGCGGCCATAGTGCGCAATGATCAGTCCAGGCTGCGGGATGCTGTTGTCGGGTGTTTGCTGATCGGGTGTGGTTTTGCGGGGAGCTGCTTTGTGATGACCCATAATGTTCGACTGGTTTAGCTGGCGTCTGATAGCAGCGCATCGATCTTCGCTGCGCAGATGAAATCGTTTTCCGACAATCCACCGACCGAATGGGTGCTGAAGTTTATGACACAGCGGTTATAGCCGACTTCAAGGTCCGGGTGGTGGTCTTCACGGTGGATGATCCAGGCCATGGCGTTCACAAAGGCCAGCGTCTCGTAGTAATTTTTGAAACGGAAGGTACGCTGAATGGCATCGGCATTGGCCGTGATTGACCAGTCACCGTGCAGCTGCGCCATCAGTTTTTGGGCTGCAGTGGCGTCCAGGGCAGGGCTACCCTTTGCATAGGGTTGGCAGTGGCGACTGATCAGATCCGGGGCCATCTTTACTTGAACTTGTAATAACTGCTGTTGAGGTACTGCACCACATCCTCGGTCTGTTCGTCAAACCAGGTCAGACCCAGGCTGAGCTCGCAGCGCTTAACTTGCTTGCGCAAGCCATCGAGCGAGGTGACCTTGCGGTCCGCGCGCGAGTAGACGCTGCTGTCGTGACATTTCTGGCAATTCGCATCATGCAGACTCTGGCCGGCCTTGAGATCGACGGCTTGAACAATGGTGCTGCCGAAACTGGCAATGCTCGCCAAAAGTAGAATGTTTAGCGTGCGACCGTTTAGCATGATTGAACCTCGCAATGGCAACTGATGAGACTTCTTATCAAGTCGTCATTCTGGCGGATACCGGTATTCAGTGCCTTGAATGACATGGATTCTGGCATGCGCCAGAATGACGCTGTGAGACATTGTAGGATGGGTGAGGCGAAGCGCAACCCATCACAGCCAAGTATAAATAATAACCATAGTCATCGTGACAGATGTGCGACGCGCACTGACGCGGGCGGGTGACTGTCATGAAACGCGGAATACAGTGGGTCGGGTGTGAGCGTGCTGGCATTGTCGCGGTAGAGTTTCACCAGCGCGCTGATCAAGTAGCCTGCGCCAGTCTGTTCGGCAGCGAAACTGTCCGCCTCAAATTCGTGCTTGCGTGACAACTTGCTGAACACGGGTTGCAGAAACAGACTGAACACCGGCGCGGTAAGCATGAACAACAGCAATGCCATGTGCAGCGAGGGTTCCGGTGCGCCCAGACCTTGATAGAAGTCTGGTTGCTCCGCCAGCCAGCCCAGCAGCGCCAATCCGGCCATGCTGATGAATAACATACTGATCAGACGCTTCTGTACATGGCGGCGTTTGAAGTGACCAAGTTCATGTGCCAGAACCGCTTCGATCTCATCCGGTTCCAGGGCGTTGATCAGGGTATCGAAGAACACAATGCGCTTATTGTGGCCCAAGCCGGTGAAATAGGCATTACCGTGACCGGAACGGCGTGAACCGTCCATGACATAGATACCCTGGCTGGTGAAACCGCAGCGCGTGAGCAGGCCTTCGATGCGCTGGCGCAGATCGGCGTTTTCCAATGGCACAAACTTGTTGAACAGCGGCGCGATGTAGGTAGGGAAGGCCCACATCATGAACAGGCTGAAACTGACCCAGACTCCCCACACATAGAGCCACCAGAGCGGCCCCGAAACCTGCATCAGCCATAACACCAGCAACAGCAGCGGTGTACCAATGATCAGGAGTAACACTGCCTGTTTGGCCAGATCACCTAAGAACAGGCCAGAGGTGGAATGGTTGAACCCAAAGCGGGATTCCAGCTTGAAGGTTGACCAAGCCGAGAAAGGGACGTCGAACAGGCTGGTAAGGAGCAGAAAGCTCATCATGACCGTTACGCCGCTGGCGAGCGGGCTCCAGCCGAATTGCAGTACCAGGTCATTCAGCAGCGCGAGTCCGCCACCGAGGGTCCAGGCCAGGAGCAGGGCGACATCATAGACCAGCTCGATCCGGCCGAGTCGGGTCTTGGCAATGCTGTATTCGGCCGCCTTTTGGTGGGCTGCGAGGCTGATGCTGTCAGCAAAGGCTTCCGGGACCTGGTCGCGCCGGGCTTGGATATACGCAATCTGGCGGCCGGCCAGCCATTGCTGGACCAGCAGGGACAGGGTGACCGCTGCAACGAATAATAGAGTGTATAGATTCATGAAGGTATGAGCTGTGGGCCGATGGAGGGCGAAAACGACATGTCCAAGCAAGGGTAGCCTTTGCTAGAATGCAACTCAACTATTCAACCGATCTACTTAAGGGAAATACATGGCAGCGCACCCAGACAACCTGATTTGGATCGATCTGGAAATGACGGGTCTTGACACCAACAGCGATTCAATTATCGAAATCGCCACCATTGTCACCGACTCGCATCTGAATATTCTTGAGGAAGGTCCGGTATTCGCCATCTTTCAGCCGGAATCCAAGCTCAGTGCCATGGATGATTGGAATACCAATCAACACAACGGTTCCGGTTTAGTGAAGCGTGTGCGCAGCAGTCCGCTCAATGAGCAGGATGCCGAATCCATGACCATCGACTTTCTGAAAAAGTACGTGCCGGCCAAGGCATCGCCGATGTGCGGTAACAGCATCTGTCAGGACCGACGTTTTCTGGCGCGCTGCATGCCGGACCTGGAAGCATATTTTCATTACCGCAACCTCGACGTCAGTTCTATCAAAGAGCTGGCAAAACGCTGGGCGCCGAATATGGATGCGGATTTCAAGAAAAACGCAACACACCTGGCGCTTGACGATGTCCGCGACTCCATCCGCGAATTGCAGTTCTACCGCGAGAAATTCTTCAAACTGCCTTCGGCGACCTGAGGCATGCGTTCACCCTTGTAGGAGTCGCCACTTAATTCACCGTCATTCCGGCGCAGGCCGGAATCAACCTAAAAAAATCATTTCAGCCACGGAAACACACGGAAGACACTGAAACACAGCGCATTCCTGGAGCGACTATTCACCACTTCGCGGGGGATGGCGGTGCCGCCGCGAAGCTGATGATCTTGTCCGTGATTTTCCGTGTGATTCCGTGGCAAATGCGGTTTATAGGATCAATGTCATTCAGGGCACTTGATTAGTCGTTTTGCTCACCCTACGGGCTGTCTGGTCGGCGCTGATTTCAATCGCCACACAGTCCCGCATCTGACGAATTTGATATGTATCAAGGCAATTTCACCCGCAGTCTCTATAGTTACGTTAAATTAGCCAATCAGTGGGTTAGATCGTCGTGGACAAAATCAGCCTAGTCATTATTGCCTTGTTCGCCATGCTGATCGCTTATTTCAGCTTCCGCCTGATCTGGGTTATCGGCCGCAATCTGGTGCAGGGCATGCTGTTGCGCCGACGCATGCGCCAACGCCTGGCCGGTATGCCACTGGAACAGGCCCTGGAACGCTCAGGTGCCGATCCAACCCAGTATCTGCACGACCGTCAACTGCACGAAATCGAGCGCGAAATGCGCAACTGCGAAGGCTGCAAAGCGATCACGGAGTGCAATAGCGCAATGGAAAATGACACGCCGACGGAGAAGTTCGACTTTTGTCCTAATTACGATGCGTTGTTTAAGCCGGAAAAGGTTGAGAGCTGATTAGAACCTATCTCAAAATGCATCTAGCGTGTCTATGCGGTGTTACGAATCCTGTTCCGGGGCTCATTTATCCGGCATAAACTCCGCTCCTCGCAGGGTCCGCGCCTTGCATCTGCTCGCTTGATCAAATTAATCAGAGGTTCCTTAAAGGTTCATCTGCTAATCGCCATTCTGAGACCCACACCCGCTAAGCACCAAGGTCTGTTCTCAGCAAGGTATAAACCGCACCGCTACGGTCCTCGCAACGGCGAGTGTGGTGAAGTGCGCACAGCTTCCCGAAGTTTCTTAGAGGTACGCCGTGGCCTCTTCACCCGGATTGGGTAAACCAGCCAAGCGCCAAACCTCTCGACCATGATCCTTAAACAGCGTTGTGATGCAGTGTGGGTCCAGGTGGTTTTCGACACAGACATGCCGCAGCGATGGCACGCCACCAACCTCGAAATAGTGCCGTCGCAAAGATTGAATAATGGCCCAATGGGCATCGGTTAGCGGTGCGATGCCATCGATCTCTGCCAAGTGGTTGGCGACCAATTCGTTCCAGTCTTCCGAGTACAGTAAATAGCCAGCAGTGTCAGTGGCGATGATTAGATCCTGAGCGAAATTTGGCATGGTGGAGTCCCTCCTTGCGTGGCTGCGATCGAAGCATGCAACACCATGGATATAGGAGAGCGGAGTAGAGCAGTCAAGGGATATTTTTCTGAAGCGCAGTTTCCTCGCTGACAACCGGCTAACTTGTGCGGGTATGTCGGTTTCTGGACGGTCAGTCGGTTCTAGTCATCTTCCCTATCCAGTGCCTCGACGTAATTGACCAGATCGTCGGGGTGGACATACGCCTCGCTGATCACTCGCCCGCGCACCGAAATCCCTGCGCGATGAACGCTATTGGGATTGCCCGATACCAGCGGATGCCAGTCCGGAAGATCCTGGCCTTCGTTCAGCAGCCGGTAGGCGCAGGTATCCGGCAGGAAGTTGATCTGGTTGAGATTGTCCATGCTCAATACCAGACAGTCGGGGACCAGGGTGCTGCGTTCTGAATAATGTGTGCAGCGACAGCGTTGATCATCGAACAGGTGACATACCACACTGGTGAAATAGAGTTTTCCGGTATCGATATCTTCGATCTTATTCAGGCAACAGCGACCGCAGCCGTCGCATAACGATTCCCACTCCGTCCGGTTCATGTCGGCAAGGGACTTGGTTTTCCAGAAGGGCAGGTCAGCCATCAGAATGTCTCTATCGAAAGGTAAGAAGCGCACTATACAGGGCTTGAATTGCGAGGGCAGTGAGAGTGATTGATGCTGGTACTGGCTTCGGACATTATACTTGAATTCTCCATGGCTGCATGAGTCATCACCGGCATAGACGATGAATAGCAATCCACTGGTCTTTACTTTTTTCCTGATCTTTTTCGGCGCGGCCGTACTGGCAACGCTGGCGCTGTACGCACGTCAGGCCTTGTTGGTTGCTTATATCGTGTTGGGCATTGTGCTGGGGCCATGGGGACTGGGTATGGTTACCGATCCGAAGCTGATCGGTGGCATTTCCCAGATAGGCATAATTTTCCTGCTGTTTCTGCTGGGGTTGAATCTGCCGTTCAATAAACTCTCCGCGTTGGTCGGCGAGTCGTTGTTGGTCACGGGAGTCAGTTCTGTGTTGTTCGGTATGCTGGGCATGGGCGTGGGCTGGCTGTTTGGGTTTTCGTTGATCGAACAGGTGGTGATAGGCGCCTCGATGATGTTTTCCAGCACCATCATTGGCCTCAAACTGTTACCGACCACCATCCTGCACCATCAACATACCGGCGAGATCATCATCAGTGTCCTGCTGTTGCAGGATTTGATTGCCATCGTGATCCTGATGGCTCTACAGATTCAGGGCGGTACCGAGATCGGAATGGGGAAAATGGCGCTCCTGATCGTATCTCTGCCGTTGTTGTTTATCGCTGCTTATCTGCTGGAAAAGTATGTCCTGATAAAATTGATTCAGCGCTTCGATACGATTCAGGAATACATCTTCCTCATGGCAATAGGTTGGTGTCTGGGCATGGCGGAACTCGCAGGTGTGATGGGACTGTCACATGAAATCGGCGCCTTCATCGCCGGAGTTGCCCTGGCGACCAACCCGATCTCGCTGTTCATCGCAGAAAGCCTCAAGCCGCTGCGCGATTTCTTTTTAGTGATTTTTTTCTTCTCGTTGGGTGCCGGCCTTGAACTGATCGCCTTGAAAGATGTGCTTTTACCTGCATTAGTTTTGGCAGTGGCGGCCATGCTGCTCAAGCCGGCCGTCTTCAGTTTCCTGTTGCGGCGTTCCGGAGAGCAGCCACACCGTTCCAACGAGATTGGTGTGCGTCTGGGGCAGATCAGTGAATTTTCGTTGCTGATTGCAGTACTGGCGCTGAACTTGGAGGTGATCGGCCGCGAGGCATCCTATATGATTCAGGCCAGTGCGATTCTGACCTTCATCGTCTCCTCTTACTTCATCGTTCTCAAATATCCCACGCCCATCGCCGTAAGCGACCGGTTACGCCGGGACTGAGGCGGCCGCCAGCAGCAGATCAGGAATTCCGGTGCTCGCGCCCAGATAGGATGCGATGCGGATGTTCACCTGCGGATATTCATCCTGTTTGCCGCGTACCTCATTGGGAATATCGGTGACGACATGGCGGCCGGCGGACAGGAAGTAGGGTAGGACGACAACCTCTGTGGCACCCGCTTGTATGCACAGTTCAATACCATCTGGAATAGAGGGTTCGGCCAGCTCCAGAAATGCACAGCGGACAATTGAATAAGATGCGTTAGCGCGTGTTGTGAGTTCGGCAGTAAGGGTACGCACCTCGTCATTTGATTCGGCACGACGACTACCATGAGCAATGAGTAACAGGGCTTGCATGCAAATACCTCAGAACGGTGGTTTGGATTTGAATACTAAAGTATCAGTGCGCGCGGTGCACATTCACCGAGGCGTGTAGGTGAAATACCAGATATGGCTATGGGGCCATTGATTAGGTGAACAATCGCTGAGGAGCCAACTGGACGTGCAAGAAGAGGGCGCGACAGGGATTGGACCTGTGAACCTCTCGCCGTACATTTTCCTTTTTTATATGGAGAGAGTCCGGAGTCGCGGCGGTCACTGGAGGAACTGATGCGCACCCAGGGGGTCCGGGTCGACCCTCCGATCGACGTAGGAACCTATTACAACGGTCGTCGGGTGGCGCTGTATCCGCTGCACTACGATGTACCAACCGTGCGCGTTAGGCCACGCGTAACCGAGCCGTGAGATTCTTCACGCAAAATTTACTTACGGGGAAAGCGCAAGGGGAGGGTATCGGTATATACCGTTGCAACCACAGCCCCCCCTTGTTGCTGGAACGAACAATGGTTCAGGGGATGTCATTCGCGTGAGGCGTAGACTGGCAGTTGCTGCGCTGAAAATGCCGCCATGTAGCGGTTCAGAACCGTGATGACCTTGTTGCCGTTCGGGACGCCCATTCTGCCGCCAGGCAAAAAATCGATCTGCACCCCTAGGATGATCAGTGCATCGCCGTTGCTTGCGCGGATTCTTTGTGCGCACCCACAATAGTCATAGCTAACCGCCTTGCGAAATGATCTTCACTCACGCCTGCTTATTGTCGTTGCGCGCTTATGAAATCGTCTGTCTGAGTAACAGCCGCAATTGTTTGAGCGGTCGGGTATTGAGCACGTCCTGCTTTTCCAGCCAGCCGCGTCGGGCCTGACCCACGCCATAGGCGAGGTTGTCGAATCCCTGAACGCTGTGTGCGTCGGAGTTGATGGCGACCAGGACTTGCTCGTCCCGGGCCATCTGGCAGTAGATATCCAGCAGATCCAGACGTTCCGGGTGCGCGTTTAGTTCAAGAAAACAGCCGCGTTCACGGGCTTTGCGAATCAGTCTGAGCATGTCCACGTCGTACGGCTCACGAGTCTCGATCAGGCGTCCCGTCGGATGCGCCAGAATGGTGAAATGCGGGTGATCCATAGCGCGCAGAATTCGCTCGGTCTGTTTTGCGCGCGAGAGATTGAACTTGCTGTGCACGGCACCAATCACGAGATCGAGTTCGGAGAGGACGTCGTCGGGAAGATCGAGTTGGCCATCCTCGAGGATATCCACTTCCACGCCCTTCAGCAGCGTGATGCCCTTTAGCTCATTGTTCAGTTTGTCGATGTCGTGCATCTGCTTGCGTAACCGCTGCGGATCCAGTCCATGCGCCACCGTCAGCCGGCGCGAATGTTCCGTGATGGCAAGGTATTCAAAATTCCGGCGGCGTCCACCTTCAGCCATTTCGCGCAGGCTGTTGTGACCGTCGCTGGCCTGGGTGTGGGCATGCAGATCCCCTTTGAGGTCGGTGTATTCCACTAACGCGGGAAGCTTGCCGACGCGGGCGGCTTCGATCTCGCCGCGGTTTTCGCGCAGCTCCGGCGGTATCCACGGCAGACCGATCGTGCGATACACGGATTCCTCGGTGTCGCCAGCAATGCGCTTCGCACCATCGAACACACCGTATTCGCTGATCTTGAGCTTGCGTTCCCGGGCGAGTCGACGGATTTCGATGTTATGTGCCTTGGCGCCGGTGAAATACAGCAACGCAGCGCCGAAGCAGATCGCATTAACCACACGGACATCCACCTGCAAGCCGGATTTGAGGATGACCGTGGCGCGTGTTGAACCCTTAGCCGCAACCTCGTCGATCTCATCATAGGCAACGAGGTGATTCATTACCTGGTTCGCATCGCCGGCCGTCACCAGGATATCGATATCGCCCACAGTCTCCTGGCAGCGGCGATAACTCCCGGCAAGTACCACCTGTTTGACGCCCGGCGCCTTTTCCAGATAACTGCGCAACGGATCGGCGTATTGGGCGGCTACCGCCAGTTTGATGCGCTTCTGTTCGGTGACGTGTGTCGAGACGGATTCCAGAATGAGCTGTTCGGTTTTTGGACCGAAGCCCGGTAATGCCCGAATGCGTCCGCCATGCGCGGCGCGCGCGAGCTGTTCGAGTGTATGCACATCGAGTTCGTGGTAGAGGGTGCGCACGCGCTTTGGACCTAAACCGCGAATTTTCAACAGCTCCGTGACGGTTGGCGGGGTATTCTTGCGTAGTCGCTCAAGAAACTGGCACTTGCCGGTCTCGACGATCTCTTTGATCTTGGCAGCCAGGTCAGCGCCGATGCCGGGCAATTCGGTAAGGTCTTCACCCTTCGCGAGCAGATCCACCGCCGCCACGCCCATGCCTTGTAACTGACGTGCGGCATTACGATAGGCGCGCACGCGGAAAGGGTTGGCATTCTCGATGTCGAGGAGGTCGGCGATTTCTTCGAAGGCAGTGGCGATATCGGCGTTGTGAACAGGCATGATCGGTTGCTTCGCTGTGTGGGTTCGGGTTCGAAGAGCAACAGTAGAGGGCAGTGTTGCGAAGCAGACTTATTCAGCCTTACGCTCCAGCGTGATGCCGACCAACTCCAGAACCACACCCAAGGCAATCAGCAGCGCACCCTGCCAGACCTCCGGAGCGAGATACATCAGGATCGCACCCAGCAAAATCATGATCATTGCACCAGCGCGCCGGACACGTGGATTCCGTAACATTATTGCTTCCCTCTGCTAACCTTACTTAAGTATAGGTTAGTAACGGATTTTCGGCCGGTATGCACGGCGATATATCAAATCGGGTGAATGCGTTGACTATTGTTGGGATCGGCCTTGGTATCTCCAGCTGGTTAATGATCAGCAGATTAATCTGGTGCGCCAATGAGTAGGGAGACGTCCTGAAACAGGCGTGCGAACGTGGACGCCGTACACAGTGGATTGCCTGGAAGAGGGACTCATGCAGTTGGGTCATTCCTATGCGGATTAAGGCGATGGTGATTACACCATCCATGTGTCAGTTGTAAGCCCTGCATCGGCCAATGCGTAACTGTCAGATTGTGTTCATAGTGTTCCGCAAAGCACTCAGCGATCGCCGCACTACAGTCGACCGGACAGGAAATGCAAAATGACAAATACCATGCGTTCCGACATTATAGATATTGGATTGGCGGGCCAAGGTCAGGCGCGCATCGACTGGGCCTTGCACGAAATGCCTGTGGTGCGTGAACTCGGTGCGCGCTTCAATCAGGAACGTCCGCTGGCAGGTATTCGCATCAGTGGCTGCCTGCACATCACCACCGAAACCGCCAACCTGGCACGCGTGCTGAAGACGGCAGGCGCGGAGGTTGTGCTCTGTGCCAGTAATCCACTCAGCACGCAGGACGATGTGGCGGCAGCGTTGGTTGATCGTTATGGGATACCTGTCTTCGCCATTCGCGGCGAATCGACGGAAACCTATTATCAGCATATCAGTGCGGCGCTTGATCATCGTCCTGCCATCACAATGGATGATGGCGCCGACCTGGTGAGTGAGATCCACAAACAGCGCCATGATCTGATCGCAAACATGCTGGGTGGCACGGAAGAAACCACCACAGGCGTCATCCGTCTGCGCGCCATGGCCCGGCAGGGCGCGCTGAAATATCCGGTCATCGCGGTGAACGACGCGATGACCAAACATCTGTTCGATAACCGCTATGGTACGGGCCAGAGCACCTTGGACGGAGTGATCCGCGCTACCAATATTCTGCTGGCGGGCAAGACCTTCACGGTGGTCGGCTATGGTTGGTGTGGGCGTGGCATTGCGCAGCGCGCCAAGGGCTTGGGTGCCCATGTCGTGGTGACCGAAGTCGAACCGCTGAAGGCATTAGAGGCGCTGATGGATGGCTTCAGAGTCATGCCGCTGATCGAAGCCGCTAGGCTGTCGGACTTCATTGTGACGGCGACAGGGGATAAACACGTCGTCGACCAAGTGCACATGCAGGTGATGAAGGATGGCTGCGTGCTGGCGAACTCGGGTCACTTCAATGTCGAAATCAATATCCCCGCATTGGAAAGCATGGCGGTTGCCAAACAACGGCCGCGTGCATCAGTGGATGAATACATCCTGACGGACGGCCGGCGCATTCGGCTGCTGGCCGAAGGCCGCCTGGTGAATCTCGCGGCCGCGGAAGGCCATCCGTCGGCAGTCATGGATATGAGTTTTGCCAATCAGTTTCTGTGTGCGGTTTATCTGGCGCGCGGTAAGGAGACATTGGGTAACCGTGTGCATGGCGTGCCCGTCGAAATCGATCAGGAAGTCGCGCGGCTGAAGCTGGCGGCCATGGCAGTTGAGATCGATACGCTGAGTGAAGAACAGGCCAGCTATCTGGCTTCTTGGCAGGAAGGCACCTGATTGCATTTATCTGGCAAAGGAAGCCGTGATTCATTTTTCATCGGAATTACCCTGCTGGTTTAGGATTGGACTCTAAATCGCTGTGCTACTCAATTACGGGGGGACGTCGGTTCACCAGCGTCACATCAAATTTTAACGTGGCTGAATTAATGTTTTTTCCACTCACACTCGATACATCAAACATAATGAAACTATTAGTGGGTCCATAGTCCAGCACTCTCAGTTCGCTAGCACTGCCATAAGTGTTGCTTGGCTTGGCGCCATTGGTTTACGTATCTTGTGTCGCTGGGAAAATATCCGCGTTGGCAGCTCCAAATACTAGGCAGAGTGTGCAGACGCTTACTGCTTGCATTAGACGTGATTTCATACGCTTCCCCTTGCTGAGGCTGGACTCGCACCCTCATGAAGGTGGTGCGTATATTGTTTTAAATGAGCTAGCGATACCGCCGCAATCGGTTTGCGTTGTCGGCTATTCGTGGGTAGGACCATTAGTTATTGCTAAAGTAGCTTTGTTCCTAAAGGACTTAGTAAGAGTGGGGTAGCCTAATTTGCGAATCTGTACGTGATAGGAATTGCTGCGTTTACGAATGGTAGCCATTGAGCCATCCTCAGTTAGCTCAGCGGGAGAGCAATGAACTTTGTTCGCAAAGTTCGATCGCTTCTTCAGAAGCATCGCCTTCCACGCCTGACACATCAAAATGTGCCAATAGTGTGCCAATGAGGATTTCTAGTTAGATTAGGCTAGTGTAAGCGCCTGACAAATATGGTGGGCGCGACAGGGATTGAACCTGTGACCCCCGCCGTGTGAAGGCGATGCTCTCCCGCTGAGCTACGCGCCCATATTTGCGCTGCGTTCGGACTCTATTACTTGATCCCGCTGTAGATGGCCTGTTGCGGGAAGTCGGCATTCTAGGGCTGTGGCCGGATTGGGTCAACGCTAGAAAGGTGTGGGTGCAGGGCAAATTTGTTCTCAGCTGAACGACGTAGGTCGGGTTAGCAGCCTCATCGCGTAACCCGACGCCGGTGCTTGGAAATGTCGGGTTACGCTAACGCTAACCCGACCTACGCCCCTTGCTTGGCAGGCACGGTAATTCAACGAGTTAGCGTTAGAACAAATTTGCCCTGGGTATGGGTGGTGCCTAACAGTTGCCGTAACGGCGGCAGTTGCTTATTGCCCAGTAGATTGCTGCGATAGAGGCGATTACTAAAACCAGCCCTGCAAACGTCAATGCATCAAGGAACATCATAATGCCGGTAATCCTATGTCACTAAGCTGGCCTTAATATTAGTTAATTAGGAATATCTTATCAAGCTTGCTGTGCCTAATACCTTATATCTTATTGTTATTATTATGAATATATAATCCTAAGTGAATCCTAGACGGTTCATCCGGCGCCAAAGCGTGCTGCGATCGATCCCTAAGGCGCGTGCGGCCTCAACGCGGTTGCCATGGGCCGCAATGAGCGCATTCTCGATTTCAGTGCGTTGTTGCTCCAATTGATCATCCTCATTCAGATGGCCATTGGTGTATTTGCGGATATCCGAGGGTAGGCAGGCTGGAGTCACCTGGCCGTTTCTGGCGAGGATCATGCCGTGCTCCACGGCATTCGCCAGTTCACGTACATTGCCGGGCCAGGGGTAGTCCATCATCTGTCGCATGGCCTCTTCCGAGCATTGAATATTGTCAGGATAACCACGACTGATCAGACCATCGCAGATATGCCGAATCAGTAGCGGTATGTCGCCAATGCGTTCGCGAAGTGCCGGTACATCAATGGGAATCACGGCCAGGCGGTAATAGAGATCAGCGCGAAATTCGCCGGCATCCACCATCTCGCGCAGATTCTGATTGGTGGCGGCGATGATGCGCACGTTCACCTCGATATTCTTATCCGCTCCCACCATCTGGAAGCATTGCTCATCCAGAGCCTTGAGTAATTTTGGTTGCAGGTGCAGAGGAATCTCGCTGATTTCATCGAGGAACAGGGTGCCACCATTCGCTGCTTGGAAACGGCCGGCACGGTCATTCACGGCACCGGTAAAAGCCCCTCTCACGTGACCGAATAATTCTGACTCAAGCAGGCTATCCGGGATGGCTGCACAGTTGACCTCAACCAGTGGTCCGTGCGCGCAGTTGCTCTTTTTATGGATCATACGTGCAAGCAGGGTTTTGCCGGTGCCGGATTCACCTTGCAACAGGATGGATGCCCGCGTCGGTGCAACCTGTTCGATGGTGTTGGTGATCTCGTACATCTGCGGCGCCTGGGTAATCAGTCCGCTGTTTAGATTGTTCTGGAAGACCGCTTCAAGCTTACGCCGTTCAGTGATATCGGTGAGGACCAGCAATCTGGTTTGTGCAAGGCCGCCCGGTAGTGTGAGCGTGGTGGTATTGAATTCCACGAAGCGTGTGATGCCGTCGCAGTTCACGCGCTGTTCAAATTTTAATGCCCCGATCGAAGGCCGTGCGGCCGCATCAATATCGCCAGCATCGATGGCGGCGCGCAGAATCGATTTAGGAAGATTAACGCCGGTATTTTCCTTGATGTCTCGAATTGACGTAAAGCTTTCCACACCCATCAAACGACAGGCGGCCTGATTGTTGTAAAGAACCTTACCGTGTCTGTCGGTGATGATAACGCCTTCATGGATGCGCGATACAACGGCGTCCATCAGAGGTGTCAGCTGCGCGAGTGCATCCATATGTTCCTCTGAGATCTTAACGATCTGAATACAGGCTCAGATCTGAATGGCGCTTAACTTAAGCACAAAACCAAAAGAACTGGCAACGAAATCCACGGTAGAGCACGGAAATAACAATAGAAAAAAGCTTTTTTCAGCATGCTTCCGTGGCTCGATGTATAACGCCGCCAAGCCATCTGAGCGGCTCAGTAAGCGCTATTCAGCTCAGATCTTTTTTATCTAGGTGTACCAACCATATCCAAAGTTGCATCTGTTGTGATTGAGCCAGATCAGTATTGAGACGCATTCCAATGAATCCGATGTTGCAACGGTTGGCTCTGTTGCACACCCTCTGCAACGCAGCACTCAATGATCAAACCCACGCATATTCATTAAATTAGCACAGTAAGTTTTTGTGGATTAGTGTTGCACGACAATGCTCTGGCGCACAAAAATAATATATAAAAACAATAAGTTAACGGTTGGCACGGGGTCTGCAATAGATATCTACAAAAGTGGGCATGCTACGGCAGAGCCCACACAACGACGCAACAGCGCGTGAGGAGAGAGCAATGAGGCAAGCACATCCGTCATGTCGGCGGTACTGTTCTGACCATATCCCGTTCCGGTGTCATGTGAATGACCACTGGAGCGTGGTTCTATTCTGCTCTTCTCCGCGTAAACGACCTACCGAGACAAGCGCGTTACGTTGAAGACGTGACGGTTCGTCTGCAGCTCCGTTGTGCTGCAGTTCGCTTGATCGATCTAGGTTTCTGGTTCAACTGGAATTTCCAGTTGCACTGCCAGCGGGGAAGAGTGCGTAGACATGAATAATTCGAAACGAAAGTTCATCGTAGGACTCGTAGCGCTGGTATGTGCATCCAGTCAGGCGCAACAAGAGGTTGGCATGTCGATGACAGCCCAGGGCGCGGCAGTGATCGTCGTGCAGCCTGCGCAGACGGGTGCCTCGGTTACTCTTGGCGGGTCGGTCGTCCCCTATAAGCAAGTCGCGCTGACAGCCCAGATTCCAGGGCGGATTGAATTTATCGCGGGTACTGAAGGCGATCGTTTCAAGGCCCAGGACATTCTGGTAACCATCGATGACGACGATCTGTTGGCTCAGCGCCGTGCGGCGTTGGCACAGCTCAGTAACGCGCAGGCCGAGATTGGCAATGCGCAGATGCAGTATTCACGCGAACTCATTTCACCACAGGGAAAAAGTCTGTATCGCTCTGGCGGCATGGGTATGCCTGGCATGTTCGATCAGATGTTTACCCAGCCGTTATCAGGCGCAATGCCAGGCAACGTAGGCGGTGATCGTTATGTTGATCGCCAAGCGGATCTTTACAGCTATGGTTCACGACTGAGTCAGGCTCAGAGCGGTGAACTAACGGCACGTTCGCAGATAGATCAGATTGATGCAAAGCTTCGCGATGCGCGCTCTTTTGCACCCTTCGACGGCGTCATCGTCAAGAAGATGGTTGAGGTCGGCGATACCGTGCAGCCCGGTCAGCAGTTATTGGAATTTGCGGATACCACCTATCTCCAAGTGCGCGTCGATGTGCCATCACGGCTTGTACCAAGTCTAAGCAAAGGCATGTTGGTGCCGGCGCGGCTCGATGTGGGCAATACCCGCGTAGAAGCACGTGTTGCGCAGATCTTTCCCTCGGCCGATGCCGTCCGCCACACCGTTACTGTCAAGTTCGATTTACCCGAAGGCGTGCCCGGTGGTCCCGGTATGTATGCAGAGGTCATGCTACCGGATAACAGTGCACCCTCGACGGTTGTACCGGTGATTCCAGA
Source organism: Thiohalobacterales bacterium (assembly GCA_041739295.1). Lineage (GTDB taxonomy): Bacteria > Pseudomonadota > Gammaproteobacteria > Thiohalobacterales > Thiohalobacteraceae > JAHJQQ01. Next base: position 17,243 of record JBGSOE010000068.1, read on the forward strand.
TTCCGCTGTTCTGTGGCGTGGTGCCTTGCCTGCGGTTTATGTGCTGGATGAAAAAAATCAGCCGCAACTGCGCCTGATCAGGCTTGGCGACTATGTCAGCAACAACCAGGTTTCGGTGCTTTCTGGCGTGACAGTGGGAGAGCGAATTTTCGCGCAGCCACCGTCCATGGCGTCTGGATGGTCGACGAATAACCCCAATCAGAACCCTTGATTGACCTGTACTAACACAGGGCCATATCGATATGTCCGAAGACAACGATAACAACACAGAAAATACGCAGGACAAAGACGCCGGAGTTCAGGGTTCTGTACAGGAACCGGTCCAGACGACGGCGTTTGTCGACGATGTGCCTGACGATATAGAAGAGCTCAAGCGCACGCGTTCACTCGGCATCGCCGGCAAGATCGCCTGTGTCTTCATCGACTCACCCGTGACGCCGCTGCTAATGTTCGCAGCGCTGGCCTTTGGCCTGATGGGACTGATCTTCACGCCACGCCAGGAAGACCCGCAGATCTCGGTGCCAATGGTGGACATCTTCGTCCAGTATCCGGGCGCTTCCGCAGAGCAGGTCGCGAGTCTGGTCACTGAGCCTCTCGAACGCATCATGAACGGCATTCCTGGTGTTCGGCATGTGTATTCCATGACCGAACGTGGCCAGGCCATGGTGACTGTTCGCTTTATTGTGGGTGAACCGCTGGGACCTTCGATTGTGAAGGTGCACGACAAGCTGCAATCCAACCTGGACAAGATTCCGCCCGGTGTTTCGATGCCACTGGTGAAACCCAAAGGCATTGATGACGTACCAGTGGTCACGCTGACACTCTGGTCCGAATCCGTTGATGATGCCGCGCTGCGCACCTTGGGTGTGGATGTGTTGCAACGTCTGCAGGAAATTCCGAACACCGGACAGGGCTTCGTGGTCGGTGGACGCGAAGAGCAGATCCGTGTCGAGATCCAGCCAGAACGTCTTACCGGGTATGGCGTTACCTTGGATCAGATTGCACAGACGATCAGCGCGGCAAATTCCGAAATGCCAGTCGGGTCGGTTGAATCCGGCAACACCAGTTTTTCAGTGTACAGCGGTGCCTTTCTGCGCAACGCCCAGGATCTTTCCCGGTTAGTGATCGGTAACTACATGGGAAGTCCCGTCTACCTGCGCGATGTGGCATCGGTATTCCACGGTCCTGCCGAACCCGAACGCATGGTGACGTATTACGCTGGTCCGGCCGGCGATGAGCAGGAAAAGACTGCCGCACAGGGCTATCCCGCGGTGACCATTGCGCTGGCAAAGAAAGAGGGCAGTAATGGTGTAACTGTCGCTACCGATATTCTCGCCAAGCTGGAACAGCTCAAAGGCCATCTGATTCCTTCGAATGTGCACGTCAGTGTTACCCGTGATTATGGCAAGACCGCCAATACCAAAGTCAACGAACTGCTGACTGCCTTGTTCGAGGCGGCTATCGCGGTTTCCATTCTGTGCATGATCGGTCTGGGCAAGCGCGCGGCTTTTGTAGTGATTTCCGTGATTCCGGTGGTGATTCTGATCACCATCGCATCGGCTTGGGTCTTAGAGTACACCATCGACCGCGTCAGTTTGTTTGCGCTGATCTTCTCCATCGGCATTCTGGTAGACGACGCGACGGTGGTGGTGGAAAACATCTTTCGTCGCTGGATGGTGGCCGGTAAGACCACATTGACCATCGCCATTGATGCGGTACGAGAAGTCGGTAACCCGACCATTCTGGCGACCCTGACCATTATCTCCGCATTGCTGCCGATGGGTTTTGTCAGCGGGTTGATGGGACCCTATATGCGGCCCATACCGGTGCTCGGTGCCTGTGCGATGTTCTTTTCGCTGATTGCCGCCTTTATCTTCACGCCCTGGTTCACCATGCGGGTGCGTCCGGCCAACGTCGAAGCATTCCGCAAGGCTGAAGAACGCGAGAGGGCAACTCACAAAATCATCGGTCGCTACTACGATCCCATCATTAATCCTCTGATAGAGAACCGCAAGCTGGGCGTGGCCTTCCTGGTCAGCATCATTGCGCTCACGGCCGCCGCCTGTGTGTTGTTCTACACCAAGACTGTTGCGGTAAAGATGCTGCCGTTCGATAACAAACCTGAATTCAATGTTCTCATCAATATGCCGGAAGGGACTGCGCTGCCGATCACGGCGAATGTCGCGCAAATTCTCACGGCACAATTGCAGACCATCCCTGAAGTGACTGCACTGCAGAGTTATGTCGGTACCGCCTCGCCGTACAACTTCAATGGCCTGGTGCGCCATTACTACCTGCGGCAGCGCCCCTGGCAGGCAGACATCCAGGTGATGCTCAAGAACAAGGATGATCGTGAGCGTAGCAGCCATGAACTTTCAGTCGCCGCACGTGCGTTGCTCACACCGTTTGCCAAACAACTTGGCGCACGCATCCAGATAGTGGAAATGCCGCCGGGCCCGCCGGTGCTGCAGACCGTTGCTGCCGAAGTTTATGGCCCGGATTCTGAAACTCGACGCCAGGTTGCTCGCGATATGACTGCCATGTTCGAGCACGTCGAGAACCTCGTCGATGTCGACAACTACATGGCCGAGCCTTTCAGCTATTGGCGGTTCGAAGTCGACATGGAGAAGGCATCGCGGCGCGGTATTACCTCGGACGTGATCAACCGCAATCTGTCCATGGCAATGGGTGGATATAAATTGGGTGATGTAAAACGTGCGGCACCCTTGGAGCCGACCTACATCGTATTGCAGGCGCCACTCGCTGTGCGTTCGCAGCTGGGGCGTTTGACTAATCTGCCGATTCCAACCGGTGATGGTCAAACCATTCCGCTGGGCGAGCTGGGAAGCTTTGTGCAAGTGGCAGAGGATCCCTACATCTTCCACACCGACCTGCGGCCAATGGAGTACGTCACAGGTGAGATGGAAGGTCGTCTCGGTGCGCCTATCTACGGCATGTACGGTGTTGAAGATCTGCTGGAGAATTACACCACACCCGATGGCGTCAAGATCACCGGCATGCCAAGTGGTCTGATTGGCCCGCCGGACACCGATCAGAAGAGTGGCTTCGAATGGACCGGTGAATGGACCGTCACGTACGAAACCTTCCGCGACATGGGCCTCGCCTTCATGGCCGCGCTGGTACTCATCTACGGTCTGATTGTGCTCGAGTTCCGCAACTATGCCTTGGCGGGACTGATCATGGCGCCGATTCCGCTGACCCTGATCGGCATCATCCCGGGACATTTGATTTTGGGTGCGCAGTTCACCGCCACATCCATGATCGGCTTCATCGCCATGGCCGGCATTATCGTGCGCAACTCCATTCTGCTCGTTGAGTTCGTCAAGAACGAAGTCGCACTCGGTAAACCGATCCGCGAAGCAGCGGTCAGCGCCGGCCGCACCCGTCTGCGTCCGATTATGATCACTTCGCTGACCAACATGGCGGGTGCCTCGACGATTCTTTCCGATCCAATTTTCCAAGGCATGGCCGCGAGCGTGTTGTTCGGTACCGGCCTGGCCACCTTGTTTACGTTGTTGGTGATTCCGCTCGGTTGTATCAGTGCCGAGAAACATTTCCATCCACATGGTTGCGATGAATTGCAGGCGGAAACGCTGCAGCCGGTGAAGTAGTCGGACGTATGCGAATGAATGAACGGATGAAAGAGTTAACTGAGGACGCAGGGTGCGGAGTAATGATGCCTGCGAGTGTTTAAACGGTAATTACCGTCGTGTCGGAGGAATAAAAAATGGAACAGGACTTTAAAGTAAACAGCGCAACGCGCAGCAAGATTCACCGGCCGGTACGGAAGCGCATCGGATTACTGATCGCCACATTGGTCGGTGCCGGTGCTGTTACTGCACAGGAAGCTGCACCGCCTCAATGGGGTCAAGCCCCCAGTGGTGTTACCTACGGTGCACAGCCGGGCAGTGCGCCACCACCGCCAGGACCTTATGCGCCAGCGATGGCACCGCCCCCGGGCTATCCGGCCTATGGTCAAACGCCACCTAGCTTCCGTCCGGACTCGGACCTCGAAGCGTCGCGTACCACCCAGCCGTCTGCAACAACAGATGCGCAACAGCCGACCAGTGGCGCAGGTCCTGGATGGACGCCGCCGGCACCACCGGATCGGTACCGTCGTCAAGGTGGCATTACCCGCGAAGAATTTATGAGCCAGCAGGCAGCGCGGCGAGCCGAGATGGACAAGCGTATGCAAGAAGCACAGGCACAGCATGATCAGGCTTGGCAGCAGCGTGGCACCGCCAGTGCCGATGCACAGGCGCGGCAGGATCAGCTCTACAAGGAAATGCAGGAGCGTGAGGCGCAACTCCAAAAAGAAATGGATCAGCGCAAGGCTGACCTGCAAAAAGAGATGCAGGCGCGTGAAGACGAGCTGCGCAAACGTGATGAGGAATATGCCGCGCAACGTCAGCAGTACGCGCCCAGCTATGGACAGCCGTATCCGCAGGCGCAAGCGCCAACGACAACTGCACCGCAAGGTTACGCGCCGCCGCCTGCCTATGCTCCGCCGGGCCCGCAGTGGCGTCCGGGTTACGGACCCTATCCACAGCCGGGTGGTTATGCCTATGCACCACCGCCGGGATATGGTCCGCCACCAGCTTGGGGTGCGGCACCTTATCCGCAGGGCATGCCTGCACCTGCGGCGGGTACACCGACCACACCCGGAACTGGGCAATAGCAAAGGTGAATGCGCATGACCGTGCCAGTGGCCCGACCCCGGCAGTGCAGTTACAGCAGTGTCTGCTGTGGCTGTGCGCTGGTGGGTCTGGCATTGCTCGTCAGCGCGTGTGGTGGAGACGGTACGGCGCCTTCGCAAAATGCCACAGCACAACCGGCCGCGCCCGCAGTCGCTTATCCCGTGCCGGTGTATGTACAGGCGATGCCGGGTTATGCGCAGGGTACTCAGCAGCCGGTTCAGGGTTGGGTTATGCAGCAGCAACTGCAGCCGCAGGGGCAAATGCAAATGCAGCCGCAGGGGCAAATGCAACTGCAGCCGCAGGGGCAAATGCAACTGCAGCCGCAGGTTGCTCCGGCACCGGCACCGACCTACAGCGACAATCCCTGGGCATCACAGGCACAGCAACAGCGTTACGCGAACAGCTGGGCCAGCAGCCAACCCTGGGCACCAACCGGTCAAAGCAGTGGTGCAGTAACCGGACGCTATCGACCATTGGAGGGCGAAACCCAGCCGAGTGCAGTTACACCACCGGTGGTGACGCCGTATGACCAGACCTATGGCAGCAGTAAACGTCCGTTACCAACGGCACCGACTTACGGCGGTTATGCCGGCACGTATCCGGGTCAATACGCAGGCAATTTGCCCGGTGGTTACGGCGCTGGATACCCGGGCGGTTGGCCCGGTGGTTATGGCGGTGGGTTCCCGGGTGGTTGGCCCGGCGGCTATGGCGGCGGATTTCCGGGAATGATTTGGTAAGGCATCCGCAGAGTTTTATGAAGTCAGTAATGAAGTTGTAAGTGCAGCACAGGTCTTCGCGCATTCGGTATTAGTGAATCACGAAGGTCGTAGTAAGCCAGCAGTGAATGCATCCCTCCGTTCACTGTAAGTAGGTGTTTACCGAGGGTGAAGTTGACACGAATCCCGTGTCGGTTGATTGCAATCAGATCGGAGGATCAAGCAATGATTACGTTTAAGAAAGCATTATTGGTTGTGGCTATCGCCACGGCACTACCGCTCACAACTGCCCAGGCATGGTGGGGTGGCGATGGTTGGGATAACGATGGTTATAACGATGGTTGGGGCGACGGCACCGGTGACATGTTCGGCGACGGCGACTTTTCCATGGGCTTCAGTGGCCGTGGTAGCGGCCGTGGTACCGGACGTGGCTATGGCCGCAATCGTTACTACGGTGGCAATCGTTATTACGATGGCTATGGTCCCGGTTATGGCTACGGTGGTCCCGGCTATTACGGCGGTGGCCCCGGCTACGGCTATGGTGGTCCCGGTTATGGCTATGGTGCGCCCGGCTACGGCTATGGTGCTCCTGGTTATGCTCAGCCACCCGGCTATCCGCAGCAGGCACCGCAGCAGGCGCCGCAGCAAGCACCTGCCCAGCGGTAATGGCCGCGAGTAGGGATCCGCAGATTGGCTGCGGGTCCCTCTCGGTTACTAGATAGAGCCGCTCTGCATGGGCAGGGCGGCCCCGCGGGACAGCTGTGATGTCGCGTAATGTCTTCACCATGGGCATGGGTATGGCGTTGCTGTTGTTCGCAGCACCGTCTCATGCACAAGGTCCGGCGCTGGAGTTCTCTGCCGAAGCGGTGCAGATGGCACCCGACAATCAGCTACGCACGGCACGTATGTATGTAGGCCATGAACGAGTACGTAAGGAATACACCCAGGACGGACAGCCGGTAGTAGAGATCATTGACTGGGGTCGAGGTCGCACGATTCTGCTGATGCCGGAACAAAATACCTACATGGAAAGTAGTGCAACGGAGCAGACGAAGCTGCTGCCGCGGCGGGCAGGGGAGGATACCAATCCCTGTCTGGAGTTGCCCCATCTGCAATGTCGCAACCTAGGACAGGAGACATTGTCCGGACGCAGAGTGGATAAGTGGGAAATGCTGGCGCAGCGTGGCGGTATAACCGAACGCAGTCTGCATTGGATCGATCCGCAACGGCAGATGCCGCTGCGACAAATTTTGCCTGACGGCAGAGTCACCGAGTTAACACTGCTTGGGCAGCAGATACTCAACGGTCGTCAGGTTGAACACTGGGAACAATCATCGTCGTTACCGGAAGGCGAGATTCAGCGGGCATCACTGTGGTACGACCCACAACTGCAGATCGCTGTACGAGAAGAGTTGCCAGGGGGTTATTTTCGGGAGTTGCGCAACATCGTTGTTGGAGTACAGCCAGCGCAGCTATTCGAGGCTCCCGCCGGATATCAGCGATTGGAACTACCGGCACGGCCGCGCTAGATACATGATTCATTGGAGACTGCCGACATGAAATTCATTCAACATATTCTCAGCAAAGGATTGATTATTGCGATAGCCATACTGGCCGCGTTGGGCTTTCACTTCCGCTCGGATCTGTTCCCGCAATGGTTTGCAGCTTCCGCGCCTGAGGAAAAATCGACACAGCAGTCGCAACCGATGGATACCGCACCAATGGAAGTGCCGCCGGCACCACCACCCGTTGCCGTCGTGCCTGCTGCGCCTGTGCAGAACATCCCGGCCGCGCCACTGGAGACGTCGCCGGCGCCGTTGTTGGAGTCAGCTCCGGTGCAATCCGTGCCGCTCGCGCCGCCGAGGTTCAGACCAGAAGACGTCCCGGAGTCTGCGCTAGACATCCCGCAAGAATCCTCGTCCCAGCCGAGTAATCAGCCGAGTAATGATAGTGCAGCTGTTGTTACGCCGGCTGCCGAAGCAACAGCATCCGCAGCATCCGCAGCATCCATAGACGCTGCACGCGCCGCGTTCTGGTCGCAGGATTTCTCACAGGCCGAGCAACTTTATCAACAACTCGCCTCTGCGGATTCCACTGCCGCCGATCCACTCGGTGAGCTGGGTAATCTGTATTACACGCAGGGCCGCTGGAATGATGCAGCCGAGGCATATGCAGGCGCGGCGACACGCCTTGCAGCCGTCGGCGATATTCCACGCGCGCGGCATTTGCTTCGAGTTCTGGATGGACTGGATCCGGCGCGTGCTAAGGCCGTATGGGAATCCATCTCTGCCGGCGGAGGGTGATCGCGCAGCGGGAATGTTCCCGGTCTCAGGTGCACATCTGGTTCCGGAATTCTTTGACTGAAGGTTGCAAAAGACATGACGAGCTCAGAACCCGACAAGGATTCGATGCCCACTGAAGCCCAGAATCCGCAGGCTGGTGTGAGCGCTGGTTCGGGCGATATGGCCAGCATGTCTGTGTGCATGGATAAATTCGCACGCAGTTTCGAGGCCAGCGCACGGCGTTGGGAATTAATTGTTTATCCGTTGCTGTTCGCCTTCGTACTTTTGGCAGCGTATGGATTCTTTCTGATCTATCAGTTGACCAATAGTGTTACTAAAATGACGGTCGGAATGGACGTGATTGCCGAGCGGATGGTGACGATTGCCGATGACATGCATCAGGTGTCGGATAATTTCGTTTCAGTGACCAAGAATATGAATCACGTAACGACAGACATGAGTCAGATGACCATAAGTATGCAGCATCAGGACCAGTCAATCGCGGCAATGTCTGAGAGTGTAGAGCGCATGACCCGATCCATGTCGATGATGTCGGTGTCTGTTTACGAGATGCGCTACGACACGCAATCAATGGGGCGCGATCTGAAAAATACGACCGGACCGATGCGGTTTATGAATACCTTTGTGCCCTGGTAGCCGCGCGGTGCTGCTGCATCCGTGCGACTTAGGGAGGAGTTATTACAATGATGGCTGTGCCGAACGAAAGTGTGCGCAAACGCCTCAGCAGCTTGGAGCAACATCTGCGTACCGAGAATCCGTTATTGGTTCAGGCGGTGGAGGGGTTTCGCCGGCTGTCCAGCATCGGTTACACCACTGGCCTGCTGGGTCGCGATGAATCCTATGCCACGCAGGTTTCCTGGTGGCCGCTGATCTCGGTGTTGGGGACATTCTCTGCAGGTAAGTCGACTTTCATCAATCAATACCTTGGCGTGCCGCTGCAAGATACCGGCAACCAGGCGGTCGATGACAAATTCACCGTGGTTTGTTACAGCGGCGAACGCGATGCCGAGGCACGGGTGTTGCCCGGATTGGCGCTGGATTCAGACCCGCGTTTCCCTTTTTATCAGACCAGTGAAGAGTTGGAACACGTGGCTCCGGGAGAGGGCCGGCGTATCGACGCCTATCTACAGCTAAAGACCTGCCGCAGTGAGCGTCTCAAGGGGCGCATCATCATTGATTCGCCCGGCTTTGATGCCGATGCCCAACGCACCGCTACGCTGCGGTTAACCAATCACATTATCGGCTTGTCTGATTTAGTGCTGGTGTTTTTCGACGCGCGCCATCCAGAACCGGGAGCGATGAGCGACACACTGGCACATCTGGTACGCAATACCATTGATCGTGCGGACAGCAGCAAGTTTCTCTATATCCTGAACCAGATCGATACTGCCGCGCGCGAGGATAATCCGGAAGAAGTTGTCGGCGCTTGGCAGCGAGCATTGGCGCGTGAAGGGCTGACGGCGGGGCGTTTCTATTGCATCTACAGTCCGGATGTCACGTTACAGACCAGCAATGAGGCGTTACGCCGACGCTTCGAATGGAAACGTGATCAGGATCTGGATGAAATCCTCAGTCGAATACAGCAGGTCAGTGTCGAACGCGTCTATCGCATTATGGGAACCTTGCAGAATCGCGCTCAGGAAATCCAGGATGTACATATACCGCGGGTGCGGGCAGTGGTTGAACGCTGGCGTACCCTGGTCTTGCAAACCGATGCGCTGTTATTAGTCATCCTGACGGCCGCGGTGATGGGCGGGGCTATTTGGAAACCACAGATGATCAGTGTTGTATCGCAAAAAATTGGCGGCATACTGAGTACAATTCAAGGCGTCGGTCTAGCAACGGCGGTCACGGTAGCCGTACTGATAGGCGTGCATTTCACGGTACGTCATTGGGCATTACGCTATTTACAAAAGCGTTTTGCAAAAGAATTGCCGGAAGAAGATGCGGTACGTATGGGGCGAGTGTTGTACAAGAATGCGCGTTTCTGGCGCAGTATATTCGAGCCCAATCCGGCGGGATGGAGCAGACGTTATCAGCGACGTCTGCAGAAGATCATGAGTGATGCCAATCAGCATGTTCAATCCCTGAATGATCACTATACCGATCCTGCAGGTAAGCGGCATCCGCCTGTGATCCAGGCCGAGGTGGAGGCTGACCCTATGGTCGGTGAGGTGCTCAGAGGAACTCGCTAAGCCGGGCAATAGGTGCCCGGTGAGTGCGTGTTTGCGGAGGGGCCTGATGAACCTAAATAAATCATATCAGCCGCGGAAACACACGGAAGACACTGAAACACAGTGCCTTCCTGGAGCGCCTATTCACTACCTTGCGGGTGAAGGCGGTGCCGGCGTGAAGCTGATGATCTGGTCCGGGTTTTTCCGTGTGCTTCCGTGGCAAATGCGGTTTATAGGATGAACTGTTTCCTGCGCCGGATAATATTTGTAATGCTGTGTTGTCTGTGGCTGCCTGCACAGGCAACTCTCCCTGCGTACGGACGTCAGCTACCCAGTGTGCTGGATATGTTCGAGACCAGTTTGTACTGGATGCGCGACTGGACCGGACCGGAAAATCCGGAGGATCCGGCCAGTCTGCTGACGCTGATGGAAGAGCAGGCGTCTCGCCAGTTCGATTTTGCCGGCATGGCCGATGCAATCGACGGTCCGGATTACTGGGCTGGAAATATTCTCCAACGTAGCCATTATCAGCGCCGTCTGCGCGATTGGTTATTCCTGCAACTCGCCCGCGAATCTGGCATGCTCGACCCACGCCCAGTGCGATTCTGGCCGGTATTACCGACGCGGGTTGGCCCCTATAAATACCTCGCTGGTGTGGATATATGGCGCTATGGACAGCCGCGTTCGCGGCTGCGATTCCATTTTGGCTGGACGTGGCGTGGCTGGCGCATCCAGGATGTCAGCCTCAATGGCCAGCGGGTGACGGAGTATCTGCGCACCTACCGGAACAGTCACCCGGGCAGCGCCGCTAACCGGGGCTTCCCGCCGGCATGGCCGTAAGCAGGAAGCGGTCTCATGCATGTAAGGAACATGATTATTGAGGAACCTCTGATTAATTTGATCAAGCGAGCAGATGCAAGGCGCGGACGGGCGACTCGAAGCGAAGCGGAGAGAACGGCGCCAGCTGGCCCGCAGGGCGAGGTGCGTAGCACCGAGTAAAAAACGGAGTTTACACGGTGTAAATGAGTATTTTGAGCCCGGCTGCAACGTGGCAGATGCCGCTTCAGCGAATTAATCAGAGGTTCCTTGAGCATTACATGCTGGCATGAGATAGATATGCTCGACGTGAGAACTTCGCCACCCTCTCCCCAACCCTCTCCCGCCCCGGCGGGA